>CAYURH010000013.1:0-31845 GCA_964447105.1 uncultured Candidatus Saccharibacteria bacterium | reverse complement strand
ATGGCGCACAAATCACCGGCTACGTGTTCACTATCACCGATGCAAGTGGTAAAAAAATCTACGAAAAACCAATTTCTAGCACCGACAAGACTGCCAGCGTAGCTTCTATTGAGCTCAAAAACTCAGGCGATTATACGGCAACTGTTGTCACCAAAACTACTTTGGGCGACAAAACAAGCACCAACTGTGCGTCACCCGTACACATCTCCCCTCCTGGTAAATGTAAATACTCTCCAGACCTTAACGACCAAGATGTGCGTTGCAAACCCTGCCCCTACAACCAAGACATCTGGGTTGAAGACAAGGGCTGTGCACCGCTTATTAGTCAATCAAAATCTGCAAAAAACCTAACACAAAACATAACTGACGCCAACGGCACCACCGCCAAAACAGCCGACCGCATCGAGTATGTCATACGCACTACCAATGCCAGCGACGCCAGCACGACGGTTAGTATTGAAGAGCAACTGCAAGACACACTGCAATACGCTCAGCTCATAGATGCTGGCGGCGGCACTTACAACGACAAAGCACAGGTGCTGAGCTGGGGTGACATAACAATCCCCGCCCAGCAAACAATTAGCATACACTTTGTGGTACAGGTTTTCGACAAGATCCCCGCCACCCCGAATGGCGCAAATGACCAAGCCGCATATCACTGCCAGATGGTTAACTCATATGGGAACACTATAACCATTGGAGTGGAATGCCCTGGCGTCAAAGGCATAGAAACGGCCGTCAAAAAATTGCCTTCAACTGGACCAGGAGAAAATGTTGCATTTGCCACAATATTAGTGATGATTGTCGCCTATTTTCTGGGACGCAGTCGCCTGTTGCACAAAGAAATCAAGCTGATTCGTAAAGACTTTGATTCAGGAACGCTATAGTAAGTATTATGAGCGAACATGAAAGAGCCCACAGCCCCGAACACAGCCGCGAGACTCAAGAGGCGGCAGCCGAAAAGGCTTCTGAACTACGCAGGCAACCCGAGATACACGAAGATCATGAAGCTGCTGAACGCGAAGCCGAAAGCGCCAAGATTGAAGCTCAAGAACTAGCTACCCCAAAAGAACGTCACCCGGAAAAGACCAATCATAGTGAGCATCAAGGCGCGCACATCGCTTCTTCTAAAACAGCTCGAGACAAAGCATACAAGCAAACGATGGGCATGGTGCAATCACAGCTTTCACCCGTTGAGCGAACATTTAGTAAAATCGTGCACTACCCTCCTATCGACAAAGCTAGCGACGTCATAGGTAAGACTATTGCTCGCCCCAGTTCACTACTGGCAGGGGCCGTGAGCGCCTTTGTGGTGGTGACCGGGCTTTATCTTATCGCAAAATTTGCCGGCTTCTCGCTCCAGGGTTCGGAGACGATTATAGCCTTTGCGGTCGGCTGGATTATTGGTCTTGTATTCGACGGCTTTAGAGCGCTGTTTTTTGCGAAACGTCGGTAGCGGGTGCTGTTGGCGACGAACCATGCTTGGTTGCTGTAGGTTTGTCGTCGGCATGATGTATCTGGCCGCGCAGATCGATAAAGATCTCATCAAGGCCAGGTTCTTTAACTGCAGGTGCGTCCGCGGTATTGTCCGCTCCTCGGCCCACTACTAGCTCTGGCGCGGGACCCGATTGCTGTACTTGCTGAAGGGCCTGTTCCATCTTGGCGACGTCGTGATGAGGCGCAGGCTGATTGGGCTGCATCTGATGAACTGCTGGCTGAGCAAAGGTGATATGTTGGCCCAAGCCTTTTTGCTGCAAAGCGTTCAAACGGAGGTCGGGTTTAACTTCTACTTGCTTGGGAGGTTGGGTTTCTACGGAAACGGGCTGTGGTTGTACTATCGGGACAGGCGGCTTACTATTTGTGGCTGCTGGAGCCGTCTGGAGCGGCTTTGAGGCTGGTGCAGGCTGAGAGACAACCTGATTTGCGCCTAATGGTTTTATGGCAGGCCTGGGGGCTTCAGACGTGCCAAACTGCTGTTTACGCTTAGCAAGCCACTCGTCTAAAAACGACGATCCAGTCGAGCTCGCTTTGGGCGCGCCAGGCGCCAAAGGTTGCTTGGTAGTTGTCTGACGCTGCTCTCGCTCAGCATCCCCGGCACGAAGTCGCTTGAATATCTCTTGTTCTACGACAGCACGAGGGCGACCAAATTTGGCCGAGCTCAATCTCTTGAGGGCGTCGGCTAACTGAGGGCTCGGATTCCCCAGTGGAGGTATAAACGACATACTAAAAGGGGCTGATGGAACGTTATTGATCATGACTGATGCTATAGACTGAAAGTTAGGTAGTTTAGTCAGGTCTTCTGCATCAAACGTAGGCGAAAACTTCTTGGACATCAGTTCGGCATCGGTGGTCCCAATACGACCACAGACAATTGTGCCCACATTACCAATGATGGCCTCTCGGATCTTGTCTGTGAGCTGTGTCATAAACTGGTTCGCCAAAATCAAGTTCAAACGATATTTACGCGCCTCAGATAGGATTGTCTCAAACGATTCCGTGGCAAAATTCTGGAACTCATCCACATACAAACTGAAGTCCTGGCGCTGATCTTCTGGCATGTCGGCCCTACCCATTGCTGCTGCCTGAAACTTCATAACAAAGATCATTCCCAAAAGCTGAGAGTTAAGCTCACCCGTTTTGCCTTTACTCAGGTTCACCAGCAAAATCTTGCGGTTATCCATGATTTCGCGCAGATTAAAACCACTTTTGGTCTGCCCTATGATGTTGCGCATCATTTCATTGGACAAAAAGGCGCCAAACTTGCTCACAAACCACCCCAGGACCTCACTCTTGTGATAATCACTCGTCTGCGCCATTTCTTTGTTCCAAAAATCAAGAACTGTTTGGTCCTGTACGAATTTGAGTTTTGCTTTGGCGTAATCATTGTCATTGAACACCTGCGGAATATCTATAAATGACGCGCCTTGAGGGTCACTCATGATAGTGAGGGCGCCATTTCTAAACCAGTGTTCATAGCGCGGCCCAATAATACCCGTATGGCCGGGGTCGTACAGGCGATACAGCATCTGTATAGCCTCTTGAATCAAGAAGTCTTTTTGCTCTTTGGTCTCAAACTCAAATAAGTTCAATCCAATCGGATTGTCCATGTCGCCAGGGTTGAAATAGATAACATCTTCGACCCGTTCTTTGGGCACCATTCCAAGAAGCCGCTCCACAGACTCACCGTGGGGATCTACAAACGCGAACCCTTTACCGTCCAACATATCTTGAAGCGCGAGGTTCTCAAGCATTCCAGATTTACCCGTACCCGTCTGACCAATGATGTAAACATGACGACGTCTATCGATGTCATCTAGACGAATCTCTTTTTTGATACCCCTGAACGTGTTGTAGCCCATGAGCAAACCATTTTCTGGTACATGTGAAGGTCCGTCCACCTGTTTGGATGCCTGCCGCTCCAACTGTGAGGTTGAGGTACTTCGCTGGTCTGGAAAATGGAATACTGTTGCAAGTTCTACACTATTTAGAATGTTTTGATTGAGCTCTTGCGGGAAGAACCTAAAGATAAAGGCTGTGACAAAATCTTCAACATTTTTGGTTGGCGAAAACTTGAAACCATTCTTGCTCGGTGAATCAAAGAGCGCAAATACGGCAACCAAGTTTTTTAGGACTGCCTGCGAGCGAGCGGCTGTATTCGATGACGCAATTATACGTACGAGTACTTCATACCCTGGATGTCGCGTTTTGTCTTCTATAGCATCGACTGTTGCCTGCTCTAAAGAGCTTAACTGTTTGTCTTCTGGTTTAAGTTCTTTGGCGGTAGGCGGCTTCCAGAGGGCTTCAGAAATTTCTTTCATCGAAGCAAGACCAGATACGCTTTTCTTACCTTTGTCTTTGCGGATCCTATTGGCCTTTGCGACCGCAGTTTTAGTCCAGTTGTCGGATGCTGGGCGGAGCAAGATCTGTATCCCCGCCCCATCATCTTTGTCTAGAGACGAGAGCACGTTTAATATAGCCTGCATTGCATCGCGCTTAGAGTCTTGGAATGTCGCAATCGGATATGCAAACTCTCTTTTTAGCGTGAGTTCACCACCAATAGTACCGGTGATCTTCCCTACTGAACTGAATATATTGTGCTCCTGATACTCTTCCAGACGCGCCGTAGGATAAGCGGCTACAACCGCTTGCTTCACCACATCCATAAGCGCCAGCGGGACCACAACGTAGTAATGTATAAGTCCTTTTACCGCGACAATTTCGAAGGCAATGTGGCGCTGACCATATAGCTTACTTTTGAAGCCCTTGGTAGCCGTGCTAGCTATGACGTTATATAGAATCTGAGCTTGCGAGATAACTTCTTCGGTAACATCACGCGCATCACGATTGCCCACCTCTATGTCATCGCTTGATGGCGGCAAATGAATAAGCAGTGGTACCATTTTGAGCCCACGTTCGTAATTCTTGGCCTCCCTCAAGATCTTGCGGTACTGGCCATACGCTATATACAAAAAAGCTCCCACAAGACCAGCGCCAATCAACAACACAATAACCAGAGCTACCATTATTCGCCTGCTAGTTTAACTTGTTTACCGTATCGTTTCTGAATGTAATCAGCTTGTAATTTACTTACTTCTGCCTCTTGTTGGTGAGGGTCGGTCTTTGTCTGCTCAACCACTTGCTTGGCTTTTTGAACCCATTCTTTTTCTATAACGTCATCATCGGCAGCGACAAGCGGGTTATCATTCACACTTATAGCTGCGACCGGAGGTGGAGCTTGTGGTGTAGGCAACTGCGGCAACGCAACTGGAGCAGCAGGTTGAGTTACCGGCTGGGTATTAGTCGCATTAGATTCACCTCCAATTTTAGCTTCTGGTGACGGCTGAACAACCCTTTCAATGGGCTGAGCTGAAATCTCGGGCGCTGGTCGCGCAACGCTTTCGGGCGTCGGACCTGGCGTGGGTGACATTGGCTCCATAACTAGCTAAATTGTATCATACAGCGGCGATGTTAACGGATAAATTAAGCGGTTCGCCGTAGCGTATAAAACATCCCAAGTGCAATAAGCATAATCACCAAAGTAACCTCGATGGCCCCAAGCTGCCCCAACGTGTTGAGAGCAATCATAAACACAGGACCAAATGCCAGAATACTCGTCATGTAGTACATACGTCGCGTTGACAAAATCTGTCGACGCCCAATGACCGTACTTAGTTTGTTTGCGACACTCCCCAGTACAAAAAGCGTACTACTGGCAAGCCCATAAAACAGGATGAAAACAGCCAATATCCCAGCTGGGCCAATCGCTAATGGGCTTGTTGTATTGATCGTCCAAATAACAGCCAAGAACCATAAGATTGGTGATGCGTATAATATCGCGAGTAGTATTTTTCTTTTACCAATTGCCATGTAGATAGTGTCGCTTAAATAAGAATATTTTTCAAAACCATAAAAGCTCGGCGGAAAATGCACTCAACAATATGACTATATAGCGCTTTCCGCACGAGCTAAACTGACCGCTCTCTATTCGAGAGCGACGACGCCCCTTAGCAGATGGCCAAGTGGCAAAGGTGGCCAGCGAGGTTTGGCGGATAGATCTTACAACTACCACTAAATTGGAAGTTAATCCGCCAAACCGCGACCGAAGGATAAAGAGAGGGAGAGGAAGGTGCATGCCTTTGATTTTGTTTTCATGTTTTTGTTTTATCAAAAGCTATTTAGAGCATAGCAAACATAAGCGTAATAGTCAAGTATTTTGAATACATAATTGTTGTTGTATAGACTTTTTAAGGTGTGCTGTTGATTTTATAACTACGTAATTACACGCTTTATTAGAGTATATATGACAACGTAGATCATTTTCTGATCGAATGCATCAACTCCATTTCACAGCTTATCCCCTCATACACGGCCGATCAATGTGACATTTCTTTATACAGGCTACACGGCGCATCGCACCCACCCAAATCATGTCCGTGCAGAAACACGTACGCCCATCGCCAAACGTGGCACCAACACACAAATTCTCACAATTCTAATCGACACAAAACTCAGCCGGAGCCACATCGCCACGCAAAGTCATTTTCCTACATGCAGTCATTAACTACACAAAAAATACCGCGCACAGAATCATGAACAAAAAACGATCAACTACACGCCTGGTGCTACACCACCCAAAATACCATTGAGTTATTTCAACCGGCCACTAGCCTCTACCGCACCACGCGCACTCACCCACTTTCTTTGGCATATGGTTTATCTGCATGTGTGTTTTGTATACCCGGCTTGGACTTTGTCTGGCTGTGATTCTGTCATTTTGCAATTTGGCGGGCAAAGCATCGTATGTCACTAGCCAAATACCTCTTCTGCGCTCTGAACTTTTAAAATAAGTACTTTTCCACAGATTTTGCACATTACAAAAATACTTGTTGACATGACCATTATGGGCCCTTATTATAGGGGTAGCACTTGAGTAAAAAAAGTGCTCAAAAACAAAAAACGAAAACTCAGAACAACGGCTTCTCGCAGGCCGTTGTTTTTTAACCTGACGCCGACATAACTGGGCATACTAATAAAAAATCCAACGTAATACGTTGGATTTTTTATGGTGGAGCTGCGGGGTATCGCACCCCGGTCCGTCTGATTACCTGCTATTCATCTACAAGCATAGTCGATTTAAATTTCGTCCTAGCCTATGAAATCAACAAAACGACTAGGTACGTTTCTGCAAGCAAATCGTCGGTATTCTGCCCTACAGCTACAGGATACCCAAACCGGAAGTATGAGACCAGCATCGCTTCATCCGGTATAAAGCGGCTGATCGTCACCTAAAAATTAGGCAACTGGCGCAAAAGCGAATTTAGGTGCGCTGAAAGCTTCAGCAACACGGCTAAACGCAGCTTTTGCTTTTGCAAAAAAGTTTGCAGTTATAGACGCTCTTAACGTGAGCGAGTTCGACTTGCAAAATAGCCTGTAAAAGTTCAAACGTCGAAGCTGATTCAGCCCCAGTGCTTATGATTATACCATGCTTGCACCTTTAGGCAAAGACTGGCATAATCTGCCGATATTATGACTGCACAGGTGTTCGCGGCTACTACGACAGGGTTTGATGGGAGTCTTATTACTGTGGAGTGTGATAGTTCTAACGGGCTACCGGCGATGATTATCGTGGGCTTAGGCAACAAAGCCGTCGATGAAGCCAAGGAGCGAGTGCGGAGCTCCATCAAAAACACTTCTCTTGAATTCCCTCGAAAACGCATCACATTCAACCTGGCGCCCGCTAGCTTGCCCAAGAATGGTGCTCATTTTGATCTACCACTGGCAATTGCTTTGCTGGTGGTAAGTGGTCAAGTGACCCAAGAGTCGGTGAGCGATACGCTTTTTGTCGGCGAACTGGCCCTCGATGGGAGCCTGCGCCCAATACGAGGCGTCATTAGCTACGCGCAAGTAGCTCTACAGAACGGTTTACGCCGCATTATTGTGCCTCAAGCCAACGCATCTCAGGCGCAACTAGTGAGTGGTGTAGAAGTATTACCGGCTGCAAGTCTACGTGATATTTATCTCCATCTAACAAGCCAAACGCCTTTGGTCGCCGCTACCGCCGAAGTCAGAGAGACCGCACCCAAAACGCAATCAGTGCAGCTCGACGACATCCGCGGCCAAGAGCAAGCCAAACGCGCACTTCTGGTCGCTGCTGCCGGTCGGCACAACATTCTGTTTAATGGTCCGCCGGGCGCCGGCAAAACTATGCTCGCCAAGTCACTTGTATCTATACTACCCGCCCTATCGTCTCAAGAAATCATCGAGACAACAAAGCTCCACAGCCTAGCCGGGGAGACGTTTGACGAAGTCATCACCGCTCGCCCGTTCCGTTCGCCCCACCATAGCGCAAGCCACGTCTCGCTTGTGGGTGGCGGCCAGATCCCCCGCCCCGGGGAGATTAGTCTGGCCCATCGTGGTGTGCTCTTCCTGGATGAACTACCCGAATACTCTCGCCAGGCGCTCGAATCACTGAGGCAGCCCTTGGAAGATAGGCGCATTTGTATTGCAAGGGCGAACGAACGAGTGGAATATCCCGCTGATTTCATGCTGGTTGCTACGCAGAACCCCTGCCCTTGTGGTTACGCCGGCGACCCCAGTAAGACATGTACCTGCGGCGCGCTGCAGCTTGCTGCTTACCAAAAGAAAATATCCGGGCCACTACTTGATAGGATTGATATGGTGGTCGATGTATCTCGAGTAGATCCACAGACATTGCTCCATAGAACTGGCTATCACTCATCGCAGCAAATACTTCAGCAACAGATCGTAACCGCACGTCACAACCAACAAAAGCGCTATGACAGCTTAGAAAAAACAAATGCTAATTTGGCAAGCAAAGAGGTCGAGGCGCTCTTGTCCATCAACAAAGACGCTCATAGCCTGCTGAATCAAGCTGCTACCACCCTAGATCTCTCGGCCAGAGCTTATTTCAAAGTAATCAAAGTCGCTCAAACCATTGCCGATCTAGAAAATGCCCATAGCATCACCAGCGCCCATATATCCGAAGCTCTGCAATACCGACCGCGTGGTCAGAACAGGGGTTGATATCAAGCGTGATCTCTGCTACAATTACGTATCGAATACAGATAAAGGCAACAAGGAGTAGTTTTTATTAGTAAATCTGTGCGGATCAATGGAGCGATCACTGCTCCAGAGCTGCGCGTCGTTGGCCCAGATGGAAACCAAATTGGTATTTTATCGAGGGCTGAGGCACTTTTAGAAGCAGAGCGAGCTGAGCTTGATTTGGTTGAGATCTCACCTGAGGCTCACCCACCGGTTGCGCGCATTGTCGACTGGGGTAAATTTCTTTACCAGAAGACCAAAGAGCAACAACGGAGTAAGCGTAACGCTAAAACAATCGAGATCAAACAAATGCGTATTGGCCTCAAGATTGGCGCTCATGACCTAGACATCAAACTGCGCAAAATGCGCGAGTTTTTGGACGAAGGTCACCGTATCAAGATCATGGCATTCTACCGTGGTCGCGAGATGGCTCACCCAGAACTGGGTTATGCACTGCTGGATAGAATTGTCGAAAAACTACAAGATGTCGCCGTTGTCGAACAAAAGCCAATTATGGCTGGCAAGAATTTAGGAATAGTCGTAAGGAGTACTGTACATGCCAAAGCTCAAAACCCATCAGGGAACCGCGAAGCGAATTAAGCTGAGCGCTACTGGTAAGCTGATGCGCCGCCGCGCCAGTGGTACACACTTTTTGGCCAAAAAAAGTACTGCACGCAAACGCGTCATCGCTACTACTGGCCAAGTTAAAGGTGGGATTGCCAACAAACTCAAGAAAGCATTAGGAGTCTAGTTATGCGAATCAAACGTGGCGTAACCGCCCGCAACAAACACAAGAGCATGCTCAAGCTCGCCAAAGGCATGCAAGCGGCTCGCCGTCGCTCTTACCGTTTGGCGAAACAAGCTGTTATCCGCGCCCTGCAGTACAGCTACCGTGACCGTCGCAACAAAAAACGCGATCTGCGCGGCACCTGGATCACTCGCATCAACGCTGCTGCTCGCGAAAACGGCACCACCTACGCCAAACTGACAGACGGCCTAAAAAAAGCCAACGTGACTATCGATCGCAAGATCTTGGCTGAACTTGCCGCCAACGAGCCAAAAGCATTTGCTGCAGTTGTAAAATCGGCCAAATAGCTCTCGGACAACCTATATAAAATACCGCTCGTGATGAGCGGTATTTTATATGTCAGACTGCCTGTAAGCCGGGTTCTGTCGAGAATGGCCATCTATCTAGTCGCAAAGTTACCCATGCGATCAAGCGGATTATATGGCCGGCTTAGCGGACCGCTACCGTTTGCACGGATGCCGACCCCTTGCAGCAGACAGGGTTTACCTTCTTGCCATGTCGCCATGACACGCTGTGGGCTCTTACCCCACTCCTTTCACCCTTACCTACTTGCGTAGGCGGTATCGTTTCTGTGGCACTTTCCCTAGGGTTTCCCCCGGTTGCAGTTAGCAACTGTCTTTGTCCTATGCTGCCCGGACTTTCCTCTTGTATACCTAAATGGTACCAAGTGGCCATTTAGCAATCTGACAGGGGTATTATAGCTTAGAATAAGCTTTTTGTATAGCTCACGCAGTGTGCTCGTCGAGTATTTTGTTGACCATGGCATCGGCCAATTTATTGAATTCGCGACGCACATGGGTATAGCTCACTTCTGAAAACTGCTTCTGCAGCTCTTTTATAGCGGCATGGATAGGCCAAAGATCACGATTTTTAATCTGATACACACCCGTTAATTGATTGGCAACCAACTGACTATCTAGCCGAAAATGAACCTCTTTGGCGCCCATCTCCACGGCACGCTCAAGCGCAAGCTTCACTGCCTGGTATTCTGCTTGGTTGTTGGTGGTAATTCCCAAGTACTTCCCACCTTCAACGATCAGCTTCTCTTGTTCGTCGAGTATCACGTAGCCAGACGCCGACGGACCTGGGTTGCCTCGTGAGCCACCGTCTGTATAAATGATAACTTTATCAAATCTTGTAGCACTATCAACATCAAGTTTTGTTGGTTCTAACTCAAAACCATCAGTTGGTTGAATATTTGGTTCTAATTCGAGCACACGACGTGTTGATTCTGTAACTTCATTTAGTTGTATGTCTGACAACTTTTTCCACGTATACTTATCATGTTCCTGACTCAAGGCCAACCCCGTGCTCGGCCGTAACACGACAAGAAATACGAGTACAATATATTGATGCATCGGATCACGAGTATCAATATCTGAAAGTGCATCAGATATCTGAAGTGTTTCGACTTCCCTGCCCGTTTCTTCCATGACCTCACGCTGTAGGCAAACCTTGGGGTCCTCACCAAACTCTACTTTGCCGCCGGGCAGCTCATAGAGACCGGTGTAGTCTGGGTTACCTCCGGCACGCCGCAAAAGCAGCACTTTTTGGTCTTGTTTGATAATTGCTCTTACAGTAAGTGTTTGTTTCATTATCTCTACTCTATCACAGATAAATACTGGTCGGGATGACAGGATTTGAACCTGCGACCCCACGGCCCCCAGCCGTGTGCGCTACCGGACTGCGCCACATCCCGTTACTATTCAGATTGCACCATTATTATAGAGTGTTTTGGGGCCTACGGTCACCTCCGGCGACCCCGCGATTTCGTGATTGCGAGCATAGCTCGCATCAGAAAGTCGCCTTGCGCCCCGCCACTGGCGGGTCTCACCTCAGCCGCGAAAGCGCCACTGGGCTGCGCCACATCCCGCTACATTTCCCTCATATACATAAAAGCCTGTTTACGCTTGGGATATAGATATTCCCGCTTGTATGTGCAGGTGGGTGCCATGTCATAAATCCACGGACTTATGAGAGTAAGCTCCCGAATATGATTTGTTCAGGAAAATCATATTTCCCGTCCATATGCGTAAACAGGACTCTTATATTATAACACTTCTAAATAAAGATTGCGCCACCGGTAATTGCTTGGATAGACCACGCCAGTAGTGCGGTAAATGGACCGCTCAATACATAGTAAAAAATAAAGAGGAAGATGATGAGCGCTATGAAGCCCATGGACTCGATGCGCTCCATAATATTCCTTACGAAATCAGGGGCAATCGAGTACACCACTCGAGAACCATCGAGTGGCGGAAAAGGAATCATGTTGAAGATAAAGAACGACAAGTTGACCAAGGTAAAGATACCGAGTACCTGCAGCCCTAGCCCATCGAGCACAGGACCAGCGAGGCGTATGGACAGCCCAGCCACCAACGCCAAGAGTAGGTTTGTTAACGGCCCCGCTAGACCTACGAGGGCCGCGCCGTACTCGCCGTATTTGAGCCGATCAGGATTAAATGGCACAGGTTTCGCCGCTCCAAACGGGGGCGCACCAACCACCACAAGCATCAAAGGTAACAAAATCGTTGTGAATAAATCTATGTGCGCCAAAGGATTGAGCGTCAACCTACCCAAATCCTTGGCAGTGGTGTCCCCCAGCCAGTGGCTTGCATATGCATGCATCGCCTCGTGTAGTGTCATAGATATGAGAATAGATACGAGCACAATAGCTAAGAGTACAAAATCAACTGATTGCATATATACAGTATAGCGTGTTGACGTAACAGATGAAACAGAGTAAAATAGTGTAAGTTTAAGGAAAGAGATTAATTATGGCTGCGCGATGCGAACTTACCGGCAAAGGCAAACAATTTGGCAACAATGTCAGCTTTTCAAAGCACACTACTAAGCGTGTTTGGAAGCCAAACCTTCAGAAGAAGACGTTCATGGTTGATGGCCACAAAGTGACCATGACCTTGAGCACTCAAGCTATTCGTACGCTCAAGAAAAAAGGCGTACTTTAAACCAAACCGGTTCATCAAAAAAGCTCCCATCTCTGGGAGCTTTTTTGCTATTTGCTGCGCGTAAGGTGCTGCACAGTAAGCTGTTCTGGAATTTGACCAGCTTTGAGCTTGAGTTTGGCGCTCACCTCTATCGGAGCCGCGAGCTCAGTTAGAAACTCCTCGATTCCGATCTGAGGCACTTCGTACGTCACGCCTTCTTCGTCATAATGTGTTGGGATAACTATCTTGGGGTCGATATCGCGCACTACCGCCACAGCTTCTTTAGGCTCTAGGCTATACCCCCTGCCGCCCACCGGCACTATCAACACGTCGATCATACCTATCGCCTCTTGCTGATCTTCGTCCAATTTACCTGCGATATGACCAAGTATACAGAATCGAACGCCTTCAATCTCGAGAGTAAAGATCGTTGTCTGCGAATTGTCCGGATCGACATGCGCCTTGGCTGCTATCCCCTGCACAGAACAGTTGTGGATCTCGTATTCGCCAGGCCCGCTGAGAACGAGCGTTTCTTCGGAGGCGGGAGCTTTAAAGCGCTCCTGGGTAAGCAACTGTACAGTTGCGTCAGCCCCTTGGTCTTTCAATCCGATTGAACTCAGATTAGGGTCGGTGACGAATGTGTCTTTTTTGTTGTTGATAACAACACAATTTCCACCTTTAAATTCTACTTCCATATATCCTCCTTAGGCCTCTGATAGAATGTTTTCTGTATCTTGCAGCAAAGTAAATTTGCCGTTGACGATGTTGGTAATGAATCTGTCGCGTATACTCAAGCGGTAGTAAAAATCTTCGTACGACATAATGGTGTAGTTGAGCTGTTTTTTCTCTTCGTCTTCTAGCTCTTTGATGAATCGTTTGGCCTGCGTCTTATTAATATTGCCAGCCAGCAACAGATCTACGTCACTTTCACTCCCGCGCACCAAACTGCCACAGAGCAATGCCACACGCACATCACCCAACGCTTTGAGGCGTTTTGTCCAGTCGCTCCCCTCTTCTGTAGTAGCTTTGGCGGCTGCCACCGACCCAGTGTCACCAAACATTGCACGCAATGCTTCATAGTGGGTATACGTTTGGTTCACTTCGTAGTATAAGCGATTGTTGGCGTTTTCACTCTGATCGCTCTGGATTATACCGATACTGAGCAGGTTTGCTAGCTCACGACGCACAGAGTTGATCTGTTCATCAATCTTGCGCGTAATTTCGCGCACATAAAAAGCACGGTTAGGATTGTTGAGAAATAGGTGTAACAGTTTTACTCGCGTCTTCGAACCAAATAAGGCGTCAATCATGCCGAAAATATCTCCACTTGTAAGGATATTGTACCCTATTGTTATACGGCTCGCATATTGTATTTGTGTAAAAAGTGTTCGATTTGGGATTTTAGGTCGTCAGGTGAACCCCAATGAACATAGGGATTTGCCCTAAACCAGGTTAGCTGCTTCTTTACTAACTTTTTATCACTCTGGGCAACAAGTTGTTTGGCGTCTTCGATACTCATGCCGTTTTCAGCGACCTGCCTGGAGACTCTATAGATGTTACCGGTCATCGCTTCGGCTTCCCAGCCATATGCAGCAGCAATGGTGGTTGCTTCGCTGACCACGCCGCTCGCAAACATTGTATCTGCCCTCTTTTTGATCCTATCTTGCAAAATGGCGGGTTCTAATGTGATACCCACAACAAAAGTGTCATCAGTAAGCACTCTTTTTTGTTGTAGAATTCCATTCATTTCTATGGCCCTAACGAGGTAGCGTTTATTGAGGTTGTTGGCGGGCATTTCGATGTTTTTTTGGATACAAATCTGCTGCAACTCAACCACCGACTTGTCTTCCAGCTCCTTGCGCAACCCAAGATCTGCTGCATCACCAAAAACATAATCAAAAATGACTGCGTTTATGTACAAGCCTGTGCCACCTACCAATATCGGCAATCTGCCCCGATGACGAATATCAGCTATAGCCTTGTGCGCTAATTGTTTAAACAGGGCTGCATTAAATGATTGGTCAGGATTTACGATATCTAGCAGATGATGACGCACTTCTTGCTGATCCCGAAGCGATGGCTTGGCCGTCCCAATATCCATACCACGATAGACTGTGCGTGAATCGGCACACACAATTTCGCCGTTGTAGCGGCGTGCGATGCCCATGGCTAGGTCTGATTTGCCGCTGCCTGTTGGGCCAACAATCACAATCAAAGGAGTTATCGTTCTGGATTCCACAACAAAGTGCCAATGTCTATACGGTATTCTGGGCTCACCTGTACACCTTCTGCTTCGAGCAGCTGCTTTTGGACGTCGATGCCACCTGGCCAGCCGCTGGCCAGTCCGCCTTGTTTGTTAACTACTCTATGCCAGGGCAAGTTATCTGGACCGTAATGAGCAATTTGCCCCACTTCCCAGGCAGCCCTTGGGCGGCCACACAAAACCGCCACCTGGCCATAAGTCATCACCCGGCCAATTGGGATTTGTGCGACCAAGGCATAAATCGCTTCTTTGAACTCTGGATCTTGCATTTCTTATAGCGACGTCTTGGTAGCGCGGCTTTTTACTTCGTTGGCGACGGTCTGGAGAAACTGATCAGTAGTAATAGGTGTATGCTCAGTTTGCACAGCCATATCGCTGCGCACTCGTGCAACTACCTGGCCGGATTGGATTTCTTTTTCGCCAATAACAAGTGTGTATGGCACTTTCATGAGTTCGGCGTTGCGGATCTTTTTGCCTACAGATTCGTTGTCGTTATCTATCACAACCCGTAAGCCGAGTTCACTGCCCTTTTGCTTTATACTCGCGGCAAAGTGCTTGGTAGATTCTTCTTGGTTGACGGTAATTAACCGTATCTGCTCTGGCGCAAGCCACAGGGGTAGTCGGCCTTCGGTTTGTTCAAGTTGGAATCCCATAAACCGTTCGAACGCACCCATGATTGATTTGTGGATCACCAATGGCACCTGTTCTTTGCCTTCGGCGTCGATGTATTTAAGCCCCATGCGTTCGGGCACAACGATATCTAGCTGCACTGTGGCAATACTGTCTTCTTTGCCATGCACGTTTTTGATCTGAATATCAACTTTGGGACCATAAAACGCGGCTTCGTCTGGTTCTTCCACAAAATCAGCCTGGGCGTTTTGCAAACAGTCGCGGATAATACTGCCAGCCCATTCCCACTGCTCTCGGCTGCCGGCGTATTTTTCTTTCGAAAAGTCTGGCAGCGATAAACGGAACCAGTAGTTTTTGATACCCGTTTCGGAATACACTTCTTCAAAGAGCTCAACAACTTTGGCGAATTCTTCTTTTACTTGATCGGGAGTAACGTACAAATGTGAGTCGTTTTGAGTAATCGGCCCGCGCATACGAATTAGACCCGTTAGTGTTCCAGACAGCTCATAACGATACAGCCCAGCATATTCAGAAAGGCGAAGCGGTAAATCTCGGTAGCTTTCAACTAACTTTTCGTAAATCATATGATGATGCGGGCAGTTCATAGGCTTAACGTAAAATACATTACCTTCTTCGTCGGGTTTTGTGCCATACATGTTTTCTAGGTAGTAGCTGGCATGGCCTGAACGTTCGTATAGTTTGGACTGCGCCAATACCGGGGTGGCAACGAACTGGTATCCCCTAGCCTCTTCTTTAGCGCGCATGTACTTCATGAGTTCGTTCTTTATGGCTTCACCGCGAGGCATAAGGAGTGGCAATCCGGCACCCACACTGTCTGATATAAAGAACAGCTTTAAGTCTTCACCCAATTTGCGATGGTCGCGTTTTTTGGCTTCTTCTTGCATATTTAAGTAGTCATCAAGTTCTGCCTTGTTATCAAAAGCTACGCCGTAAATGCGGGTCAACATTTTGTTTTTGGCGTTACCGCGCCAGTAAGCCCCTGCGAGATGAGTCAGCTTAAAGGCGTCAGGTTTAACCTGTTGCATATCTTCAACGTGGCCGCCTTTGCACAGATCCCAATAGTCGCCAGATTTGTAGAACGACAGCTTTTGAGCGCCGCCGTCAGAAAACTCATCGATTAATTCGTGTTTGTACGGATTATCAGGGTATTCTTTTTTGGCTTCGTCGGCAGTTAGTTCGTGGCGCTCGAAAGTATGCCAGGTAGGCAGTATTTGGCGCATTTTAGCTTCAATTTTAGGCAGATCTTCTTCAGTAATAGGCTTTTCAAAATCAAAGTCAAAGTAAAACCCATTGTCGATAGCCGGACCAATAGTCCGTTTGGCGCTTGGGTACAGTTGCATTACAGCGGCGGCCAACAGGTGCGCTAGGCTGTGTCGCAACGCGTTAAGGTGTTCGTTTGGTTGTGGCATTGCAGTTCCTCTTTATAACTAATATCAAATTGATTAACAAACTATACCCCCTAAGGGGTGGTTGTGGTCAAACAAAATGATATTAACTGCTTCATAACTAGTGTTATTTTACCTTGAGAGAGGGGTTTGCACAAATGGTATTAAGACTTGGACCCTACAGAACTTGCCCCCTTGCGCCGCTGGCGCGCGACTCATGGCGGTCTATGGCCGCTAAACCTCGTGCTCGAAGCAAGCTTCTATGCGCGAACTTTGCGGGCGAGCAGTAATAATCCACCAAAGTAAAATACCCCTAAGATTAGGGGTATTTTACTTTGGTGGGCTCTACAGGACTCGAACCTGTGGCCTTTTCCACGTCAAGGAAACGCTCTAGCCAACTGAGCTAAGAGCCCACACATAACTGTTATAGCGTACGATAAAATGACTCCGCACGCAAGGCTACGTATCGAAACCATATACGATATATTCAACGCTCTATACTGCTATTGACTATCGTTTACGCTTATGCTAAAGTAATTACATGAGTATCATCCAATCCACTCATAAACACGACAAATCAGAACTTCAAAGTTTCCAGCTGTTCTACGAACATGTGCCAGACACACGCCCTGTTCGGAAATCCACAAAGCGTTCGCGTTAATACAGCTGGGACATATGCCCTCCAAAATAGATTTTTTGTTGCTCGAGCTCTGTAATACGGAGCTCGAGTTTTGTTTCCCACAGTTTTGTGACGTTTTCCACTAGCATTTTAATTAGATAAATGACAATATGTAGTCATGGTTTGTCCATTTTGTTTGAGCAACAAGACCGAAGTTTATAACTCTCGTCGCACTAAAAAGATCAATTCAGTATGGCGCAGACGGCGCTGCCAACAGTGCGACCGCGAATTTACTACCGAAGAGCAGGTGCGGCCAGATACTATCATGAGAGTGGGCATCAAAGGCTTGCCTCGAGCCCTGCCCTATTCGCGCACTAAACTCTTGCTTGCCATATACAAAGCATGCGACCACCGCAAGCAAGCCGCGACGGCCAGCGAATATGTGCTCGGCACTATAGAACAAAAACTCTATCGAATCGCTTCAGACCAGGAACAAGTAATAACCAAGGATAATATTATACAAACCACCCTAGCTGTGCTCAAAAATTACGATGCGGCCGCTTACATAAAATACCTAAGCTACCACCAACCAGGCTTAGATAGCGCCGCCGTCAAACGACAACTACGCGGCAAATAGTTATTTCTTGACTCCTTTGGTAGTAATGTCGAATTTATCGAGATACTTGCCCAGAAGCAAGCGTGTCTGCGACGTGAATGCTGCAGTCGAACCAAAACAAATGCTTGTCACGGGCATGATCAACCACTGCGCCAGCATGAACAAGTTGCGATGCCGTTTATAGCGGGCTGGTCGTGGCGGCAACATATTGAACGCTAGGAATACGGTAATAAACAGGCCGACAGTTGCGACAAACTGTAGTTGGCTAGCAATCTGCGGCAGTTCGTGCGCTACAATGCTCCGACTCGCCTCTGGGTTGACTAGCAGCGGCAACCAGGCGCCACCCGTAATAATAAGAGGAGCTACTGCCCAAGACACATGACTTTCGAGCAAGCGCATAAAACGAGGGAACATTTTCCAGAATGGAATCTTACTTTTTTTGCCGAAGCCTTTTGTGGCGACATAGGGCACATCGGAAGCGCCGTAAGCCCAACGTCGCAGCTGGATAAACTGTGATTTTACCGTCTTCCAATACGTCACATCGAGCACTGCGTCTTGGTGGATTGGCACGTAAATTGGCGTCACCTCATAGCGACCGTCGAAACGGAAATAACTACGCCAGTATTGATGGCCGTCTTCGACGATACTGCGTCCGCTCCAATAATTAGTATCGATAATCGCCGCCATGCTCTGGGAGTGAGCCGAAAAATTTCGCAGCAGATGCTGACGCTGAGAGTTGATGATTGTCCAAAACGAGTTACCTGTGGCGAGCACACGCATTGGTGCCGGCACGTCCCAGATGTTTTTGAAATACAGCGCAGTTGGTTGGTACGAACGATAGTGACGCTCGGGATCTACGATGAATTCATAGGTAACAGATGCAAAATAAGACGGGTGCGGATGGTTGTCGGCGTCGAGTGTGGTGACCACTACATTTTCGGGGTTGATTTTGTGCTGTTTGAGAAATTTCTCCACTTCGCGGCCCGAGTGGTTGATGTTACCACCCTTGCCCGTCACCTCATCGGGTTGCACAGTGTGCACCGTGTACCACATGCGGAGCACTTTGGAGCCGTACTTTTTGACCAGACTTTCAGCAAGCGCTACGGCCGATTCACCTACGCGCTCTTCGGCGCCCAGCACAATGATCAGGTTTTTTAGATCATAGTGGCTGGCCATTACCGTCTTGAGGGTAGGTTCCAACACATCTCTACCCTCTTTATAGAATGGGATAATCAACACATTGTATACCTGGTGCGGTTTGGGAAATGGTTTGGTGCTACCCGCAACTCGCTGCAGATTGCGATAGTGGCGATTAAATGCCCACTCTTTGAAATGCGGGCGCGCATGGTATCCAGCAATCGCCGCTTCGGGGTCTTCCAGATCTTGTAGGCGTCGATACCAGTCCACGCTCTGTGCTTTGACTAACGTATTGTGTCCCTGAATGGTACGGAAGGCCATAGAAATAGCTCTTACAAACCAGTAGATGGCGTAGCCGATAATAAAAACAGCTGCAAGCAGCGGGCTAAAAATACTGAGCGCAATCGGGAGTGCAATGGTGCCATAACTCAGCAGTGCTGGCAGCATTTCGAAAAATCGATAGGCGCGAGTCCTCTTGCCGAGCGGAATTTCTAGGTCCGTCATACAGAGGGCGCCAAGTTAAATATGGCATTTACCACAAATAATTCGGTAACCAATATAAATACCGTAAACCCCATGAGCCCACGGCCGGACACTTTATCTATTTGGTATGTTTTGATCGCCAAAAACCCATTGATCATTGTAACTAGTACAGCAAAGGCCGAAAACAACCACAGACTATACCATTGCCCCCTGTAAATATTAGCCGTTCCGTAACCCGTATAGCGCGTAGGCACTTGGACGTCGCTGGCGTGGAGTCGAACAATCGTTGTGATAATTATAATAATTACTTCTATAGCCATTACGGCCAAAAGCAATACGGCGGCTCGGTCTTTTGCAATCACTAACCATTCAGCTCTTTTAATCATAGCAATACTCTTGAGAACCAGTATACAACATAGGCCACTATTTGGTGCGGGTACAGAGAGTCGAACTCTGATCTCGACCTTGGGAAGGTCACATAATAGCCGCTATACGATACCCGCATGGAGCCATCTCCGGGAGTCGAACCCGGGACCCCCGCTTTACGAAAGCGGTGCTCTGGCCAGCTGAGCTAAGATGGCATGATCGCCAGCAAATATCATCAGTCATTATATCAGATGAGCCTTCTTAAAATAATGTGCGATCGGCGTGCCCGCACCCTGCCCCTTTCGAGGGGCTGGGTGCGGGTGCAGCTCACTTGTCTTCGGCAATACTGGCTACGACAGGCTTATGCCTTGTCCTGTCACGGAACACTTGTGCGACGGTTGGTGCGTCGGAGTTAGTCTGTGTGCGTACGAGCAGTCCGTTTGTCGGCATAACACCAGCCGATTCAACAGCGAAATACCAGCCGCACCAAGCCGTTTCGAACATCAGCCTGGCCGCTACATCCCCCAAAACAATCGTTAGCTTGCGGCACGGGCGCCGGGGCTTGGTGACGCGCAGCTGCACATCGCCACACTCGAACAGGTCGTCGATGCGCACATCGGATTCGTCGCCTCCGCTCACCGTTAGGTTTTCACCTAACGAGCCGGGCACGATAGGTCGTCCAAGCCCGTCGGCAATTGCGGCCAGGTGTGCCGCCGGAAAAGCGTACACCGCCTGGTCGTTTCCACCGTACACATGGCAGTCACCTTCGATGCCAGATACACCAACTGTGATAGTTGCAGTCGTCACGGGCTTTTTGAAAAAACACGACGTCACTTCTTTCCCGCTTTGGGACAATCCGATGACCTGTGGCGTGCCCACATGGACAGCCATAACCAGTAGCTCCATAGGCCCTCCAGCCGTCGAGTGTGAGACGCTATGCATTATAATACAACGTATGCACTCATACGAAGATGCCCGCCGGTTATACATGCCCGGCAAAATAAAAGTCCTTGTGATCGCCGAATCACCGCCACCTGAACCGACCGTTCAGAGTAGTCGACATTTTTATAGGGCTGACCAGATTCGCAAAGACGATAGGTTGTTTGTAAACACGATCAAAGCACTTTACCCCGAAGCAGCCGATATGACCGAAGCGCAGATCGAACCCCACAAAGAGGCATGGCTTCGCCGTTTTCAAAATGACGGGTGGTACATGATAGAAGCACTCGAAGCTTCACAGGTGCACGAAGTGACCAAAAAACAGCGGCAGCAACGAATTCATGATTCGCTCCCCCACCTTCTGGAACGCGTAGCAGCGCTAGCCGACAAAAACACGAAGATAATTTTGATCAAGTCAAACGTATTTGAGGTAGCAGCCGAACCATTGCGCAGTGCCGGGTATACCGTGCTCAATGATAAACTACTCGACTACCCTGGGCATTTTAATCAAAAGGCATACAAGGAAAAACTAGCCGTTTTGGCCGCTCAAGTCTGAGGCAACACCAGATAAGGAAGCGCCCCCGCGTTAGCGAGGTGCGCTCCGTTTCCGAGGACCTCCTCTGCAGGGGCTTATTTGATTATGACACCACGTAGAAACGGGCGTCATCGTAGGTGCTGCCGCCCTGCGGCTTGGTGGAGTGGCTGAAGTACATGTTCGGGTTGAACCGAACGGTCAGGCCATCGTTGTCACCCGGGTCGTGCGTCGCGACTACGAACCACAAGCGGTCACCGAAACCCTCGACGGTAGCGATATACCCGAACTCCAGCTTGCCGCTGCTACCAATCGGATGGGACACCAGCCCCGAGACGGGGCGCGCGACATAGTCGCGGCCCTCCAGAGGTACCAATTCGCTCTCCATGCGAGCTCCATTCATATGGCGATAATCATATTATAATACATTAATAAAACAATTGCAAAAGATGTACGCATGGCAGACTGCAGCTGAGGAGGTTTGGAACTATCTCTTGCAATACGAACCCGCCGCATGCGATGCTAGTCTCATGGCTGGGGTGTTGTCTGATGATTTTGAACTAAGTAGCGAGCGGACTCGGCTACGCCTACTCCGCTCTGAAGATGCGGCACTTTTTAGTGGCTGGCTTGCAGACCCAGAAGCCATAAAGTATTCGCTCAGCAGATTTCAAACGCCAATGTCGGATAACGAAGTCCAGGATTGGCTCGCCGGCGTTATGAGTGACACCAGTGCCGTCAGTTTCGGCATCGAACGCAAAGACCAGGCGCGCCTTATTGGGTATGCTGGTGTTGCAGGGATTAACAATCGCAACCGTAGCGGTGAGTACTTTATTTTTATTGGCGACAGGACCTCTTGGGGCAACGGCTTTGGTACAGAAGTTACAAGACTTGTGGCAGACCATGCGTTTGAAAGATTAAATCTTCACAGGTTACAACTAACTGTATCGGCGCCAAACATCGGAGGCGTCAAAGCATATGGGCGCGCCGGCTTTGTAGTAGAGGGCGTATTGCGTGATGCATGTTGGCGGGACGGCGAACCACATCACAAAATAGCTATGTCTATATTGAAGCCCGAATGGCAAGAAGCAAAAGAAGCTCTTGGCTAAGAGTTTCTTTAAAACATAAATTCTTGGTGGGCCCCGCAAACTGCCTGGGGCAGTTTGCGTTACGCGTGGCGTAGTCAAAGCAGATATGTATTGCAGCGAGGCAAAAGGTCATCCGGACATATAGGCCGCCCAGCCCGGATATCAAGCGTTCGGGCCGTATCCTCATTCAGAATTAACCCCGGAAAAACAAAACACCCCGTAAGAGGTGCTTTGTTTACAATAATCTTGGCGGGCCGTGGTATTGGGGGTATGGAACTATTTCGCAAACACTCGCCCCTATTCAGAAGGTTTGCTAGCACATAAAATACCAAAGCTCGAGTTTTATAACGATTTTTGATACTCTTACTATTAGACATGGGTAAAATCAGGCAAAAAATTAAAGTTATTGATCTGTTCTGCGGCATAGGCGGTCTGACACACGGCCTGCAGCTCGAAGGTTTTAATGTGGTAGCAGGCATCGACAACGATCTCACCTGCAAATTTGGCTACGAGGCTAATAACAACGCTCGGTTTATCGCAAATGATATTGCAAACGTAAGCTCATCGGAAGTAGCGACTCTGTTCGGCGATGCCGATATTCGGGTGCTTGTTGGGTGCGCACCCTGCCAACCTTATTCAGGCCTTAATCGTAAAGGCCCCACAGAAAGCAAAATGGCCCCCCTTAAGAAGTTCGGTGAATATATAACCAAGCTGAAACCCGAAATCGTCTCAATGGAAAATGTGCGTGGGCTCGCCAAAGAGAATAAGTACCCCGTATTCAGGGAGTTCTTACAGACACTTGAAAAGAACGGCTATTCCTACAAATACGTAATCGTAGACACTTCCGAGTACGGCGTTCCCCAAAAGCGTCATCGGCTAGTGCTTCTGGCCTCAAGGTTTGGGCCAATCTCACTGATCTTGCCTACCCACAAAGATAAACGAGTAACTGTTCGCGAAACCATTGCAGACCTGCCACCCGTATCAGATGGCGAGACCAATATAAGCGACCCCCTACATCGTGCCGTTAAGATGAACAGCCTTAATAAGCAACGCATTATGTCTACCCCAGCTAACGGCGGCGATGCCGCCGCATGGGACCCTAAGCTTCTACCTGACTGCTATCGTAAAGAGTCGGGCAAATCTTATATGCACACCGTATACGGCCGTATGCGTTGGGACGAGCCAGCGCCCACAATGACTACAAATTGCGTTGGCTTTGGCAACGGTCGCTTTGGTCACCCTGAGCAACACCGCGCAATCACTTTGCGCGAAGCCGCACGCTTCCAAACCTTCCCCGATACCTATAAGTTTGTCGAGGCCGATGAAAGAGCTCCTATTACGCATGTTGCCAAATTTATTGGCAACGCCGTTCCGGTCCAGCTTGGGCGCGTGATAGCCCAAAGCATACGAGGCCACCTAGATGCAGTGGCGCGCTAGCTATTATTGAAGACAAACGGGCTCAAACTCTGGGGGCTTATGATAGTCGGATAGTAAAAGTCAACGCCATCCCAACCGTCGCCCTTCATCTTGCCAATCCAAAGCGTTGGTACGCTATGGCTTTTGCCCGCATTTAGTTCGCCACCGAACAAGATACCCTGCTCAAGATAGCCGTTATCCTTCGGATTACGCTCTGATTTGCGCCACCGCAGAAGTACATCTTCCTTTTTAAGCTGTAAAGCAAAGGTCTGTAAGTAATTAACTACTTGCTTGTCGGACCATGCGTTAGTCGCGTGGGTCTTCATGGCTTTCACGAGCTTTTGGGCATCAGCGAGGCTAATTTCTTTCTCACCTTTTTCTTCGGTCAGCACCTCGGGCGCAATTTTACCAATAAGGCGCTCGACTTTTTTATTGATCGGCTCAACCTCTTCGCGCGAATAGACTGGATAGTTAGGATAAATTGCTCCAGGGTATATTACCTTAACGCGCTTGGCATCCAAGATGTTTGAACGAGTCGGCCTTAGCCCAAAACCGGGTTTTACGGTGCGAAGCAAAAGCGCCCCTTTTTCGTCAAAGCCATGCTTTTCGATATACTCGCGAGCTTCTTCGTCGCTTTTATAAATTTCGTGAAACCTCTGATAGAGCTCCGGCGGCAAGAAGACACGAGTATGTGCCAGGGTGTCACGGCGATAGCCAAACATGCGGGCATGCTGGTACATCGTATCCGCCTTGGCACTCTTAGGCATACGGGTGTAGTAAGTGACTAAGAGGTTCTTGATGGCCAGGCCACGCCCTACAGTATTACCCCCGATAATAAAGTTGTACTGCTTGCTATAGCGCATGTCGTTATTAGTCGATTTGGCGTTCACAGTGAATAGCTTGCGCTGCAGCAAAAGAGTCTTGGCCTGCTTAAGCAGCTCATCAAAAGCCGGGGCATCCGGGGCGGTTTTTAACAGATCGTCGTAAGACAACTTGAGGCGTGTGATAATCGGCTCGGATTCTTTGGTCGTAGGTTGACGGAGCGCCTCAATAATGGCCGTAACGTATTTGTCCACCAGGCCTTTAACAGCTTCGTGGTCGCCTTGCTTAACACTAGGGTGGCAAAGCATTTTGTACTCAGACCACTTGCCAGTTGAGAGCCCAAGTGCGGTTGAAGCCACTACAAAGAAGCAAATGGCGTCCTGCAAGCCCACGGGTATAGTAGTGTCGTCTTCGAGAAGTTTAATACTTTCTTCATTGTCTATGGGGTGGATGTAAGTGATTTTGCTAGGCGAGGGATCACCAAAGAACACCTTACCCCCAACGTACTTTTCACCGGCTTCCAACAGATGAACGAAAGATAGGCGCGAGCTTGATTCAGTGTTCTGCAGAAATATGCCCTGTGGGGTCCCGGTCACACTAACAAAGGCCGCAAACGGCATAGCCTGGCGTAGCGATGCGTTTTCTTCGCTATGCACAAGGCTATGTATGGTGCTCGACCCCACGGTGGGATCCGTTTTCGAACGCTTACTCGTATTGGTGTCAAGCGTCGCCTGATCACCCTCGTCATCAAAGATGATCGTTGGGTATTTGTCACAGCCAATCTTAGTCAGAAATTCGGTTAGCTGCTTGAGCACCGTTGTACCTTTTGAACCAACCACTACTACCCCATAGCTCTCGTCTTCGAGTGCGTGAGCAATATGTGCCGCCTCCGAGTCGAGGGCATTGCCCTTGAGGTCGGCTTTAGAGTAAATCTGAACAGTCGGTAACCCGTCGATAAAATCTTGATGAGTCTGTCCCACCAGCCGATTTATATCTGATGTGAGTATTACAGCCACGCGAAAGTGGTTATCAAGCGCCATGGCGCTCGTTAAAATCATTGCGCGGGTTTTACCGCTCTGTATACGCCCATATAAGAGGCCAACTGGAGCATTTTTCTTAGCGCTGCCGTTAATTAAGCCGTTACCAGCAAGGCCCACATACCCAGCACCCACGGTTTGCTCGTAATTGTCGACAATTTTCTGGAGTATGGCCGTTGTACTTTCGGTCATACCGGCCCTCTCTTCATCAGTTGCGTCAATAACGGATAGCGCCTGCTCGAAATGGTTGCCGGGTTGGATTTGATTTTGCTCACTCATTACTGGTTACTATAATCCGTTTAGGCGGCATTTAACAGCATGAGCGTTTTGTTAGTGCAAGCTACTTTGTTGGCGACTTAAGGTACGAATAAACGCGAGGTAACATAAACCGATATACTAACCAGGCAACAGTAGTACCCGCTATAAGTGCTAACCACCCCAGCTCCATGCTTGGCTCAAAATATGGCAGCTCATCGGCCGTGCTAGTATATGCGACTCCCGTGCACATCAGCACGACTAAAGTGCTAGCAATCACGTATACAACCTTAACCCGACGCCAGGCGTAATCCCTTTCGAGTTGGCTGGATTGCTGTTTAGTGTCATTCAAAGACCTCTTGAGGTCGCCACGAGCGAGCTTAACGGTTATCTTAACGATCGCATAGATTATAGCCACGATGACAACAAGACTCATAAAAAGCCGAAAAACAGCTCCTAGTTCATGCATATAGATTACCCTCTCTGTTATCGATAAATTCACTATACAACTGTTTGTGGTTCTATACAACTGTAACTCTTACTCTGTGTTAAGAATATGGTAAACACAGAAAAACAATTCCTAAATGAGTTCGGTAAGCGCCTAGCTTCACTACGGCGGTCCAAGCAATTAAGCCAAGAGGAGCTCGCTAATCGGGCCGGCTTACATGCTGTGGCCATTACTTATATCGAAACGGGTAAAAGACTTCCGAAGTTAAACACAGTGTACAAACTGGCAACCGGTCTTGGCATTCGCGTCGAAGAACTTTTCAAAGGCCTCTAACTTCACTCGCTCCGTATCCCAACAGAGCAAAAGAAAAGTAGCTTACAACCCTGCTCGCCTTGCTCACTATAGACGTATTAATAATCCTCGGCCTCACTTAGTTGTATACGAAAAAATGGACTTATGCATAGGAGGTTTGTAGTTAGTAGCCAAACGCCAAGGCGTAGGGGGATGGTGGTTTGTTTGCCTTTTCGTGTTGGTGTTTTTTGATTAAAAACCGTTGTAGTTTTTTGTACGGTTTTTTGTTGAAAAGTGAAACGGACCGAGCCACCCACCGGTTCCATCACCCGGGGTGTCGCCACGATCTTATTAACCCCTGTCCCCCTACACATAAAAAATATTTAGAGTAGAAACTTTATATGCGGAGCGAGTTAGTAGAATTCGACACACACTTCTTTAACTTGTTATTGCGCTCTGATTTTATACGCGTTAGGCTTTAGCTAACTTGGCCCTCGGGAAGTCACGGCAACCCTTGGAGATAGCTACTCGAACTTGCGGGAGTACACTGCGAAAGCTCCGCCCCACAGGGTAACAGTCATTACAAACCTTCATTAGGTGACTGTTACAAATGGCAAACCCTAAACAGACCCACAGTGCGATCGCGATCCTAATTGCGAAAAATCAAACCGATAAAATCGATTCGCTTTCAACAGATGCTCAAGTACTTTTGGGCTTTTTAACTCTCCTCGTTGATATTAAGTACCGGAGCAAGTACGGGAAATCGTTTGATACCCAATATGGTAGAGGTTATAGTAAGACCTATCACAAACAGTTGTATAGTAAGAGTAATACTTACAAAAGAAAAACACTATGAGCAATACCAACATAAAATCTCGCACTTTTGTTTACTTAAGGCGCTCGCAGGACCGCGAGGACCGACAATCTTACTCTATTGAGAAACAGGACGCACAGGTTAAGCAGATAATTAGGAAGTTCACCCTAGAGCCAATCTACCTGCCTGCCGAAGAAAGGTCTGCAAAGTTTCCGGGTAGGCCAATATTTGACGATATGATGGATCGCATCGAGAAAGGCGAAGCTCGCTACATTACTGTTTGGGCCTTAAGCCGTCTAAGCCGTAATCCTGTTGATGGTGCAAAAGTTATTTTTGCAATGGACCGGGGTTTATTGTTGGCAATATATACACCCACCCGTACCTATCGCAACACACCCGACGATAAGATGATGCTGCAGATCGAGCTAGCTTTTGCTAAAAAGAATAATGACGACCTGAGCGTTCAGGTTAAGGAAGGTTTCGAGACAAAGCGTGACCACGGTCAATATCCGGGCCCCGGGCCACTCGGCTACATTAATTCGATTATCAACGCCGGTGAACGAAACATAGTCCCTGACCCACAGAGAGCTCCGAAAGTGACCTATTTATTTCAACTGGCTGCAACCGACCTACATACACTTCACAGTCTATGGCTTGAGGCGCAAGCTATAGGCCTACTATCACGTAACAATAAAGTTCTTGGCAAGCAAACCATAGCCGAAATGCTTCAGAGACGTACTTACACGGGTGTTTTTCGATATGGTGGTGAAGCATGGTGCCAAGGCACTTACCCACCTCTTATTAGCGTTGAACTATTCGAAAAGGTACAAGTAGCAATGGGCTGGGTTAAGTCGACGCGCACAAGACCCGCCACAACTAGCGGGCGCGAATACCCTTACAAGGGCCTCCTGATGTGCCGAACTTGCAAGTTTAATGTAACCGCGTATACAAAGTCAAAGAAGCTCGCTAACGGCACTAGCGCTGAATATGTATTCTATACCTGTACTAAGAAAAGCAAACGCTTAAAATGCACGGAGTCCCAAGTTTCGGACAACATACTTATTCAGGAAATTAGGTCTAAGATGTCTGAGTTTCAGATTAACGAAGAAGAAGCGCTCGAATGTAGGTCGTGGCTCAAAGAGCTCTACGCGGACCACATTAAGAAAAAGAATCAGTACCGCCCCGTTTGGCTAGGCGACCAACAATCGGCGCGAAAAACGCTTGATGTATTAGACGAGAAGCTAGAAGCCGGCACTATCTCCGACGAGCGTTATAAGTCCCGTGCGGCGGTCCACGAAGCCACACTGGCTAGAACCACTGAGCTCCTTAACAATTCGATTCAAGACGCCGAAAGGTGGTTAGAACTAGCAACAGAGCTTTTTGACGGTGTCGTGAACATTGGCGACATATTTGAAGCCGCAAATGACAAAGAACGCCAGCGCTTGATGATGTTTGTAGGTTCGAACTGGTTTTTGGCAAACAAAAAAGTGGTCCTAACACCTAGGAAACCACTTCATTTGTTGCACATTTCGTGCCGGAAAAATTCTTGGCGGGCCCGACCGGATTCGAACCGGCGATCTCCTCCGTGACAGGGAGGCGTGATAGGCCAACTTCACTACGAGCCCGCATTTCTTTGGCGCGGCCCGGAGGGCCAAAGCGCACATCAAGAACAGAGGTAATAATACCAGGCATTGCCGGTAAAATCAACCATAAAGCGCCCTCGTCTACAGCGCCACGAGTATAAAAGGTTTCTCCTGTTTGCGCAGCGGTGTAAGGTACGTTTCGAGATTCTGGAAATTAAAGGAGATATGGGCAGCCTGTACTTTGCCGTCGCTCGATGAAAGCACTTTTACGATTTCGAGGGTGCTACCGGTGTTAATAATACTGGATGTCTGCCCTGGCGAAAGCGTAAAGAGCACCTTTATGATCTGCGGCGACAAGTCGCGGTTGGATTTGTCGATAGGCACGCCATACGCGCCGCCCGCAGCCTTCGTGGCGGCATCGTCCGAAACCTGATGCGCGAGCGTGGCAAAATCAGCCCCGGCTTGCAGCTGCGCAAGTGCGCTTTCGGCACGCTTGTGAGTGCCAGTGTCGAGCGCAGACACAAGCTTTTGCGCAAGCAACTGCTGCTTGAGCTCCCGCTTAAAGTCATCGATCGACCAGCCCCAGAACTCTTTTAGGACATCAGAGAAAACTTGGTCGCTGTTACCGAGACGATTTTCCTGACGCACGAGCATAATCTCGTCGTTCAGCTCCTGGTTTGTCACCGACACCTTGTACTTTGACGCCAATTCTTTTACATATGCTTCATCTATGACGGTCTGCAGCGCCGTCTTGCTAAAACTGGCGAGCTGCTGCTTGCCGGCTTCGCTGTTAAAATCAACTTTTTGCTGGGTCTGGTAATAGTGCATGTAGTGGCGCGGCTCGAATAAATAACTTTCGTAAGAGACAAAGTGCGAGCCGGCTTTGGCGATCGGAAACGGAATCACCTGCGTGACGCGGTACATAAAGGTCGAGGTAGTATGGAACCGGTACAGCGCCAGCAAACAGTAGCCAAAAAAGCTCACGATAAGCACCACGAACAACCAGCTCGAGATTGTTACGATGCGGTGAATGGAATGCTGCAGCGGGTAAATGTATTTGCGAGCGCTCGACAACACCTCTTCGCGGTGCTCGGCGACGGTTTCGTTTGTGATGCGCGGAATATTCTCGATTGCTTCATCGAGCCGCGGTTTTTTAGCCACGCGCTGCCGCTTGATATGGCCAAGCGCGCTTTTGAATTTATGCTTCATCTTCTACTGCTGTATCTTTCGTTTGTGTGTACGGATTTTGGGCGGCTATGCCTTCGTCGCGTAATATTTCAAGCAACTTCTTTTGAATCGTGGCCGGATGGTGCACGTCGTGGATAACCAAATCCCCTACAAAAGTTTGCATCATTATTGTACCAAATCCGAATAGTGTCTGCGCAAGTCCTGCAACCTGATAATTTACCATCTGGATTTGCGCCAAGCCCATATCCACAACGCTACGGTGGAAAAGCCCTTTTTGCGTGATCTGTATAAGTCGCTGGTCGGTCACAATGAATACGCTAAAATGCCATCCGATCCAAGCCGGCTAAAACAATATAGTAGCAATTACGATTCTCACAAGAAAGCTCACTCAAAAAAAGGACATAGACGGCGAATAGTTGGTGCGAAGAAATGTGAGCGCCAGCGTGTACAACGGGCCGACCAATACGCCTAGGCCCGCAATAATCAGGCCGCGGCGCATTACAATCGGATGTTTGCGAAAGATAAATAGGACTTCTTCGTGGTCAAATTGATCGGCGAAGTATTTTTGCGGCATACGCGTATTGTAGCAGTTTCTGCAGCAAAACGGATATGCTAAATATCGGGCTGCTTCAGTGGTGCCCCCACCACGATTCGAACGTAGAGCTTCTCCTTAGGACGGAGTTGTTTTATCCATTGAACTATAGGGGCGAGTGAGAGGAAATATTTTATGCTTGTATAAAATATTTCCTCGAGTGAGCCCCGCTCTGCCACAGGCAGAGCGGGGCGAAGCGCATGCTCCTTTATAGCACACCAAGAGGGTGCCTAAAAGGGGCGGCCTACTTGCTCTTCGGCTGCGTAAAGTGCGCGTGAACATTATCGTAGTTCACGATTTCTGATTCGTTGAACCAGTGGGCGATCTCTTTCTCGGCTTCACCGGCGTCGGCAGAAGCATGCAAAACATTCGGCACGCCGCGCTCGGCCGCAGAGGCGTGGCCGTACGTCATGTGGGCGTAGTCGCCGCGGATAGTGCCGGGCGCTGCACTCTTCGGTTCGGTCGGGCCAACCATTTTGCGGACCTGCTCCACTGCCTCGATACCCTCAAGCACCATAGCAATCACCGGGCCTTGCTGCATTTCGCGCATTTTGGTTTCAAAAATTTCTTCACCTTTGCGCGTCTTGAGCGTACCAATACCTTCGTAATGCTGGTAGTAGTGCTCGTAGTCCGGTTGGAGCATTTTGGCGGCGACAATTTTGAGGCCAACGCGCTCAAAGCGGGTCAGGATCTCGCCAACAACGCCACGCATTACGGCATCTGGTTTGAAGATGATTAACGTCTTCTGCATGTATGTCCTTTGCTTAGTTTTATCGCCCCTATTGTAACAGATGTAGGCGCTGCACCCTAGGCGTATTTTAGAGTTTTTATCGCTAACCGACGGCAGCGTGCGCTAAAATAAGGGTATGCAGTTCCGCAAGGCCAAAACCGACTTCCTGGAATATCTCGAAATCGAGCAAAACCGTTCACAAAAAACAATCGGCAATTACGATCATTATCTTACGCGGCTCACCGACTTTGCCGGCGATATCCGCGTGGCCGACA
>CAYURH010000012.1:0-34132 GCA_964447105.1 uncultured Candidatus Saccharibacteria bacterium | reverse complement strand
CTCCGACCGTAGGCGTTAACTGCCAGCGGCAGTTAACGTTTTCCGACTTTACGCCCGAGTGGAGGGCTTGCCCGAACGAAGGGAAAGGTGAGGAGGTTCGAATCCTGTCAGACCCACCAGACATTATCACCACACGCCGTTGGCTTGGCTCGTCATATATGCTATAATTTCCTGGATTCAAGGGCGCTTAGCTCAGCTGGCTAGAGCATCTCGTTTACACCGAGAGGGTCGGGGGTTCGAATCCCTCAGCGCCCACCAAGAAAAATAACTCACATTCATGTGGGTTATTTTTCTTGTATAGCATTGTTGGATTCGAACGGGAACGCTGGGAGCGTTCCCCGGACCCGTAGCCCTAGAACCATGCCGGCGGCATGTTCAAGGGTTGGTTTGCCAGCAAGGCGAATCCCTCAGCGCCCTATGTACGAGGCAAACTATTCTCCCATTTGTTTATTTAGTTTATTATCTTATTAGAGCTTCCATGTCTAGACGAACTAAACTGCAGCTTACAGGGGTAATTGTTGCCGCCTTGGCAATTGGTGGATTTATTTTTTGGCGCACGTACTCACCCGCCACGCAGCCAGTGGCGCAGCGTACCAACAATCAGAACACGCAAAATATCAACACCGACAGCACAAATATTACCAACATCGACGGCAAAAATATCGTCGAACACAGCATCACTACCAATAATTTGTCGCAAGATATTTTGGATTGGAAACAATCCACCACCAATTCGCTGACGCAGCAAAACCAGGCAATTGATTTACTACAAGATCTGGGTACCACGCTGCCGCTCGGCGCCATTGGACTGGACAATCTCACACCCACTGTCGTTGACCTGCTCAACAATTCGGGGGTGGCCACTATTTTGGATGGCTCTATCACCAACGTACAAATTGCTGCCGACACAATTCTGAGCAATAACCTGGCGGATGGGGCGATTACCACACTCAAAATGGCCAGCGGCGCTGTAACATCTGGGATTTTGGCCGACGATGCCGTGACCAACCTCAAGATTGCAGATGGGGCGGTCGACACCGCGCAGTTAGCACTCGGCAGCGTGACCGACGGCATTATCGCCGGCAACTCGATCACCAGCGCCAAGATATTAGACGGTTCACTGCAGGGTAGCGACATCGGCAGCAACACACTGACGGGCGGCAATTTGGTAAGCGGCACCATTACCGCCGCTCAAATCGCGGTGAGCACCATCACCAGCGGGCTCATTGCCAACAACGCCATTACCAATGCCCTTTTGGCCAACGACGCCGTGGATGCCGCAAAATTAAGCGACGGCGCGGTGACCTCGGCCAAAATCGCCAACGATGCCGTAGGTACATTGCAGCTTGCCGACAGCACTATCACATCATCTAAAATTATAGACGGTAGCATTGGTACACTCGATATTGCCAGCGGCGCGATTACAAACGGATTGTTAGCCGCAGGTTCGGTGGGCACGTCCAACATTGCGTCCAACGCGATCACCAGCGGCTTAATCGCCGACGGAACCATTGCCTCGACGGATATTGCTAATAATGCGATCACGAGCACGCTTATCAACGACGGCACAATAAGCGCAAATGATTTGGGGCTGGGCAGTGTGACAAGCGCTAAAATTTTGGACGGTAGCATCGCCACTGGCGACATAGCCGACAGCGCGATCACCAGCAACCTCATCGCAAGCGGTGCCGTAGGGTCTGCCGCAATTACTAATGGTGCGATTACCAATGCTCTCTTGGCTGCTAACGCAGTAAACAGCAGTAACATTGTTGACGGCACGATTGCCGGCAGCGACATAGGTAGCGCTACAATTCAAACCAGCAATATTGCCACCAGCGCGATCACCAACTCGTTGCTAGGGACTGCCGCAGTTGGCACGTCCAACATTGCGTCCAACGCCATTACGAGTGGCCTCATTGCCGATGGGACTGTGAGCGGCAGCGACCTTGGTGCCGATAGCGTAAGCAGCGGCAAAATTCTGGACGGGGCTATTGCCACGGCCGATATTGCCATTGGCGCCGTCACAAATACACTCATTGCCGCTGGTGCGGTGGATTCCACAAGCATCGCCAACGGCACCATAGCAACAGCCGACATCGCCAACAATGCCATTACGAGTGCACTTATCAATGACGGCACGATTGCCACCGGCGATATCGCGAGCGACGCCGTTACAAGTGCACTGATTGCGGACGGCACCATAGCCAGCGGCGACTTGGGCGCGGGGAGTGTGACATCAAATGCCATCGTGGATGGCGCTGTCGCTACTGCCGATATTGCCAGCAATGCTATCACGAGTGGGCTCATAAACGACGGGGCTATCACCGCCAACGACTTGGGCACCGGTAGTGTCACGAGTCTCAAGATTCTCGACAGTACCATCGCCACCGGCGATATCGCACTCGACGCCATTACCAATGCCCTTTTGGCCGACAACGCCGTAAGCACCAACGAAATCGCCGCCAACAGCATCACTGGCGCCAAAATTCTGGACGGCACTATCGACACCGGCGACATAGCCAACAATGCTATCACCAGCGCGCTCATTGCCACAGGCGCCGTCACATCCACTTCGATCGCCAACGGTACCATTGCCACGGCGGATATCGCCAGTGGCGCCGTCACCAACACACTGCTCGCGTCCAACGCCGTCACGACCGACAAACTATCCACTGCAGCCAACAAACGTATTGTGTCGGTACAAATCGGCGATATCGCCGCCCTCCTGTCTGGCACAACTGAACGCCCCATATTTGTTGCGCCCACCAATGGCACCATTACCAAAGTCACTTTTACCGACGCTGGTGGCATCACCCTGGGCATCAACAAAGGCACTATATCGTTCATCAACAAAACCGCCACCACTACCGTGGCTTCGGTTGCCCTCACCACCACCACACTTACTGCTTACGCGCCAAACTCGCCAACACTCGGTGGCGGTACGTCATTTAGCGCCGGCGACGTGTACACATTTAAATACGCACAAGGACTGGTGGGCGCGGCGCTCACTGGATTTTTGGTAACTATTGAATATACGGCGAGCGAGTAACTACCGCGTAGTTTCGATAGTGGTTTTGGGGCTTTCGACACTGAGTATGTCGATGACTTTTTTGGTCGATGGCCGGTAGACGATCACTTTTTTGGCCGCGTCGTAGACAAATAGCGTGTCGCCGTTCTCTACCCGGCTGGCCAACATCTGATTGGTTAGCCTGCTTTTGTCGGCAATGGTAAACGACGACGGATCGCCGCCGGGCAACTGTAGCACTGTGGCGATGGTTTGCAATACTTTTTGTTGGTCGGCTTTGGCGTTTTTGGATGCGTCAGTGTATTTGAAATAGAAAAACACACTTGCCCCCACCGCAGCTATAAGCAAAACGCTCAGCACCATTATGAGCGATAGACGTCGCTTGCGTACGGGCGTTGCAGTATTCGTGGATTCTGTCATAACACCATAGTACGTATCTGTCGTATAAAAAGATGTGATTACGAAAAGCTCTGCCGAGTGATCCGTATCACGTACTTCCCCAGGCAAAGTGGGATACGATTACGCACATGAATGCCGTCGATATTATCTGTATCATTTTGCTGGTGGTGGCGATTCGACTTGGGGCACATTTTGGGCTGGTGCGACAAACGTTTGTATCGCTCGGGTTTGTGGCTGGCCTGTTTACGGCTGCGAGTATTCAATATCTTTTTGCGAGCTCCAGTAAAGTCGGGTCTGAAGAACTGTTTTTTTGGATGCTCGCTATTATGTCACTCCTGGTGATTGGTTTGTTTTGTGATTTTGGACTATCCATCGGCCGACACGTGCAGAAAAAAGTCGACATGTTCAAATCACTCGAATTCGTCGACGTCGTGGGCGGCAGCATAGTGGCTGGCCTAACCGGTATTACGTTTATGTTGATTGGTAGCGCATTGGCCATGCAAACCCCCAACCAAGCGCTGAGCTCGCAACTGCAGACGTCGCTGGTGGTGAATAGCTTGCGCCAGACATTCCCCAAACTGCCATCGCTATTTGTGCAGGCCGCCAACCTACTAAACCCGCATGGCTTACCACGGGTATTCGCCGGTATCGAGCCTAACTTGGAAGCCACAGTTACATTGCCAGACGACGCATTTACAGCACCGCTCGCCGCCGCCGCGGCGCCATCGGTACTCAAGGTCACCAACAACAGCTGCGGTGGCACAGCAACCGGTACGGGCTTTGTGGCCGGCACTAACCTATTGATTACCAATGCCCATGTTGTGTCTGGCGCCAAAACACCCCAGGTATGGGATAGCGCTGGTGTGCATTCTGCCCGCGTGGTGTTGTTTGACCCGCTGCTCGATGTGGCTATACTGGCGGTGCCCGATATGCGGGCCAACACACTAAGTTTGAATACTGCCACTTTGTCGCCCTACGCGCCAGCTATCACTCTGGGTTATGCCAGTGGCAACCCCGGTGTGCAGGCTGCGCGCGTGCAGCAGCGCATTACCGCCGAAGGCTATGACATCTACAACCAATCGCTTGTGGCTCGCACCGTGTATGTGCTACACGACAACATAGAACAGGGTGATTCTGGCGGCCCCGTCATCGACCAAAACGGTCTGGTGGTTGGTGTAGTATTTGCGAAATCATCGAGCGAAACCGGCATCGGCTACGCCCTCACCGCCGACCAGGTAGCAGCAAAACTAAAGGCGGTCAGCTTTGATTCGCCGACCGCCAATACAGGCAAGTGTGGGAGCAGGTAGTTAGAAGTTAGCAGTTACCCCTGTTAGCCCGTCGCCACTGAGCAAGTTTTTGGTAGTCACCGTGTTGCCGTTGTCATCGCTGACTTCGCACACCTGCACCACCAGCACTTCGGTGTGGCAGCTAGCATGCAATCCAAGCGCGCGGGCGCGGTCGAGTGTACTATTTACGGTGTCACCAACGTGCGTACTATTTAGGAAATCAATGAGCGAACTCGTGGGGCTGGGTTTGGTGTTGGTGGTTGTCGTGGAAGTGTTGGTAGTAGTGGAATTGTTGGTGGTTGTCGTGCCACCACCTCCGCCTGTTGTCGAAGTGCCACCGTTGGTGGTGGTCGACGCCGGGTTGGTGGTAGATGTGGTGTCGGGTTCTTGGCTGGCGGGTGTAAACGACGACGTGCGCGTGGCATTACCCAGCCACCAGTTCGACGCGTAGCCCCATGTTGCTATGAGTAGCAGCACAAGGATAGCGATTGTAATCGCGGCCCACGTGAGCCATTGGCGCTGCTTTTTATATGCAGCTAGTTGTTCTTGTTGGCGCGCTTGTTTGGCGGCCATAGCTTTGATGTCGGAGTTGGCTTTCTTTGGCATAGAATGTTTCCTTTAATATACTTAAGGTTAATAGGCTACGCCAAATTCGTCAGTGACTCCATGCCTACGTGCATGGTGATATGCGTCACATACATTTACTTTGCAAAGTATCTGTTGTTACAATAAACACATGTCGGCGCAGCCACACGATCGCAGCACTGCCTTTTTGGATCTATTTGCTGCCGGAAAAGTACTGTACTACAAGAAAAAAGAGCTTATCTACCGCCTGGGCGATATTCCTTCTGGCGTATATCTAGTACGTTCGGGCGTAGTAAAGGTCTATACGCTTGATTCGGGCGCCAACGAAAACATCATCATGACGCCTGGCCCAGGAGAAGTGCTCATGCTAGGCTGGGCGTTTAGCGACATTACGCACGACGTGTCGATAGCCGCACTGACGCCCGTAGAAGTGGTGCGTATCGCTCGACAAGATTTGCTCGCGCACTGTCAGGCAAACCACAAACTTACGCTCGCGCTACTTCACGAAATGGCCGATCAGACCGCTCAATTGCTCGAGCACATTGGCAATCTAGACTACCGCAGCGCCAGGCAGCGTATTGCCGGTCGCCTGCTATACCTCGCGCGGCAGTACGGCCGTGCATCCGACGGGCCGGCTATTACACTCGAGAGCATACACACGTCGCACGCACACTTGGCCGGGCTCACTCACCTAGCGCGCGAAACGGTGACGCGTGAGCTCAACCAGCTTGCGGTTGCTGGGGTAGTGACGCGAGCTCAAAACGGGCTCACTATCACATCTACAGACAAATTGGCGCAAGTTGCTGGCGTCGATTAGCTGCGATCCCAGCGTGCCAAACTGTCCCAGTGGCCAAATGCCGGCACCGGCTCCCAATGATTAGTCACATCCACATTGCGACGGTCTTCGATGATTTTTTGTTGAGCTACTTCGTCGGTAATGACACTACGCACCACGCCGTCATGACGAAATGTCAGCTCTTCTTGGGCTGTGGCATCGGCCAGCGACCGACCAGATACACTCGGGTACGTGTAATGAATAATATCAAACAAAAACAACTTATCGTCCTGCCGACGAAACGCATAATTCAATGTACGGCGACCCAAATCGTCGAAAAACCACACGCCCGCAAAATTATTCGGCCAATCAATTTCCAGCACCGCGGTTGGAATAGGTTGATCAGCTTCATCAAACAGCGCTACCGTATACACATCCGGCGCAGCGTTGCGTTTGCGCGCCTGGGCAGGCGTAAATGCGTCTATAGGTTTGTGTTGTTTGAAATGCCACCGCCGGCAGTATTGAACATGCATATGGTATTAGTGTAACAGATTGCATGGTGACAGCTTAGCCTATATGCAGGTAGTAATTTTAGTTGTATAGCTCAGCTATCGCTTTTTAACCAAGCGAGCCCAACCAAAAATTATCAGAGTCACGGCAACGAGGGCCAGATTAATACTCGCCATCGCAAATTTGACTTGAGTAAGCATACCCGCGCCATCGGCAACGGCGGTCAATTGTGTGGGATAAAAAATCAGTATAGCCAAGATGCAAATATTTTCCAGTATATCGACGAGGCCCATGAGAAACGGAAAAATAACGACAAAGCGCAACTTGCTTTTAGCATGACCAGCCTTGGTGATCAGATAGGCCATAAACATCCCGAAAAACAGGCTATACGATGCAATATACAAAAAATCCACAAGATCAATGACAATATGCCATCCCCGCCCGACATCGCCATAACCAGCAAGTACAGAATAGACATCTGACGCATTATAGGAGGCATGAAAATCTAGCGGGCTCACGCCACCAAAATGTGCTTGCATCTGAGCATTAATAAACTGAAAAAGTGCCGTAAACGCTATGTAGAAAACAAGTGTCACCACCACCTTTTTGCCAGTAATCTTTATATACAATTTGTTGATTAAAGTCGTAAACATACCACCCTTTCTATTAATGCCGGCGCGTATGGTAAACCCAAAACGCCAACCTACTAATAAGTATAAACGAAGTTGAAAATGCCCCGTGTTGGTGCGCCATTACGTCGACTAGATTCTGGTGTGAATCTAAAACCCCGCGACTTGTAGTAGTATTAATGTAAAAGGATTTCTTGTGGCAGTAGATTTTATCCGAGATCACGCGATGTATGCAGCGATATTTGGGTTGTTCAGCTTCGTATGGTTTGGTTGGGCTCAAGAACGACCGCCTGCTTCATGGCGGATTGGGCTAGGGGCGGGTTCTCTCGCAGGCTTGATTGTGGCGAGTATAGGTGTGTATTTGGCGGTCCGTTATTGGGGTGATGCCTCTGCACTACGGGCGCCGGGGGCGTACTATTGGTTTGGCGCTACCGTTGCGACTGAGTTGCTATTGGGTGGTTTGGGCGCGCTTATACTCTCTCGTCGGCGACGCCAAAGACTGATCGTTTGCTGGGTGGCTTTCGTCGTGGGGATCCATTTTGTGCCCTTGGCTATTATCTTTGAAGACGGGTGGCTCAACGTTCTTGCCGGCCTAGCCATGTTAGTTGCCATAGCCTCACCCGTTGTAGCCAAACGCACTACTATATCTGTGAGCGCCCTGACCGGCGTGAGCATGGGAATCTTGCTCCTCGCATTTGCCTTGCGTGGGCTGTTTCTGGTGTGGTGGTAGCAGTTGGACCTTCGGAGCTTCTACTTTGTGAGCATGTAGGCTTTATATGTAAAGGCGGTGAGGTAAGGCTGCCCTAAAGCTGCGCTCCTTTGATTAAACCTTTACAATCTCCCCGCTATTCGTATCAGTGTCATAAATAGCGACCGTGGCTTCAATTTCTTCTTCTGCGTCGACAGCAAAGCAAGTCGTTCCGGGGTTGAGAACACATACTCCGTCAACATTTTCAACACTGGATCGATGTGTATGGCCAGTAAACACAGCATCGTACTTTTTTGAACGGATAAGAGCGTCGAGAGTTGGTATGTCTTCGCCATGCACACAGCCTATGTGCCTGCCACCAGCTTCAAATTCCAAAACCTTGCGTTCGGCGAATTCAATTGGTTTAGTGAGCTTGGCGTTACGGGCCATTATAGATTTGGTATCGCCCTCGTTATTACCAAACACACCTTTTACCGGAATATCACCAGAATTTTTAGAGAAAAACTCGACGGCAAACGGAGCAACCCAATCGCCGCAATGCACAATAAGCTCAACTTTGTGGTTCAGGAGCACCCCTAAAGCCGCTCTCATGGATTTTAGATTGTCATGAGTATCAGAAATAACACCAATTTTCATCGCTTAAGTATAACACCGCATGCAGCGAGAGAGGACTTGTTTTCACCTGCGCCTGCGCGAAAAATTTGCTAAATCAAATTGCGCAAGGCGGCCAAGCAAGGATTGCTCGACTGCCGCAGGCAGTCTCGACCCACGGTCCAAGCATCTTTCAAATACACAAATTTAAAAACCCAAGCACTAGGCCTGGGTTTTTAAATTTGGTGCAGCATTGCAGACGTTAAGATAACTTTTTCGGACGATTTGGATGCTGATGTTGAAGAAATCCGAAAGTTACTAGATGACTCTGCAAACAAAAAAGAAGCCCCGGGGTAGGAACATACTGCTCCGTCCAAGACTTCAATACCTTAATAATATCAAATCAGCGTGCTTATATCAATAACCTGATGCTTTCGGTTGACGAACAGTAGCTTTTTGATTGTTTTCTGCTGCTTGAATTTTTGCAGCAGGAGCGCTTGTATGGTGCTATCGTGTATTTTCCGTAATCTGTGCGAGTCGATCACTATGTTACTAGACTGTTTCGTGGCACGTTTCAAGTTACGTTCAATTGCAGACAATTTGTCTGTCTTTGGAGCTTTGAGTTCCCACTTTTCACCATCCATCAATATGTCTGGTGATTTCGTGTCCTTGATGTCTTTTGTTGGTAGAAACTCTACGACGTAGCCGGCTTGCGCAAGTGCATTGGCCGTACTTAATTCATGCTTCCAGACGTTAATGCCCGCAGGAATTCGGATTTCACCTTTGTTTTTACTGACCCTGTTCATGGTGGTTCAGTATAGCATTGGTTAGTGGCTAAATTTTGAAACTAATCTAAATGCTTAAGAATTTGTGGGTATTTTTCTTTGATACTTGACGAGAAATCATCGGGGTTATTGCGAATCATATCGGTTACTTGTGTTTTTGTAAACCATTCAACCCCACCAAGCTCTGCAAGATTGGGGCGCACAATTGTATGATCGTTAACTTTTGCCAGAAAAACTGTATTGAATCGTCGAATGCGCTCCACATCTGCAGTCTTCTCGGTATAAAAACTAAAGAGAATTGTCAGAGGAACGTCCTCTAGACCCAGCTCTTCTTCAAGCTCACGTTTGGCAGCCTGCTCGTAATTTTCGCCCTCGTCAACGTGTCCGGCTGCTGAGAAGTCCCACTTATTGGGCGAATCATGTGCTTTGGGATGACGCTTCTGCAGCAGTACCTTGCCATTGCCGTCATGCACAAATATACGAGTTATGCGATGGATCAAGCCCTGTTTACGAGCTTCGCCTTTCTCGGCTGAACCAACTATTTCATCTTTGTCATTTACAATTGCAATTTTAGTCATGGAGACATCCTTAAAAGAGATACTCATATTAATCATACCAAAAATAACGCTGAATCGAGAGAGGACTTGAACTCATGCAACAGATCAGAGAAATAAAGAAACAAAAAAGAGTTCGAAAACCAAACTCTTTTATATCTGTAAATTCACCTTGGTGCGCGAGAGAGGACTTGAACCTCCACGTCCTTGCGAACACTACCACCTCAAGGTAGCGCGTCTACCATTCCGCCACTCGCGCGTGTGGGTAACGCAGACAAGCATACCCGTTTAACAGATATAAATCAAGTGCGCGGCAGGTGGTCGGTGAGGTGCTCCATAGAATATTCGTGGCGCAGCAGCGGCGCGACATCTTTGAGGGTCACATCGATTTTGACACCCGGGTTGAGCGTGTTGTATGGGTCAAATATTTTTTTGACTTCTTTGAACAAACTATACATATCGGCGCCATAGACTTTGGGCAAAAACGGTGCGCGCAGGCGGCCATCGTTGTGCTCGCCGCATGTGCTACCACCGAGTTTGAGCACCATGTCGTAATATTCTTGCATGATTTTAAACACTTTTTGGCGATCGCCGAGCACGCCCAAATCTAGGAATGGTTGCAGATGGAGATTAGCGTCGCCAGCATGCCCCCAGATAGCAGCATCGAGCTTGTATTTGTCGAAGAGTTGATAGATACCTTCGATGAACTGAGGAAATTTGTCGTGTGGCACCACGCCGTCTTCGATGATAGGCAAGGCTTTTTTGCTGCCTTCCACATGCCAGATCACGGCTGCGGCCGAATGGCGAATAGCCCACAGGCGTTGTTGCTCGTCGGCATCTTGGGTGGCTTCGACTTCGATGTTGTTTTGGCGCAGGACTTTGAGCGCTTGTTTGGCTTTTTTGGTTTGAGCTTTCTCGGCATCGTCGAATTCACAGAGCAAGATAAGCGATGGATAGGGCTCGGCTACCAAACCTTTGAGTTTGGACGGGCTGATACGTTTTAGGAATTCAAGCAATTTGATATCCACCACTTCGAGTGCGCTCGGTTGCAGCTGCATAAGTGCAGCCACCACCTGCCCCGCGCTTTTCAAATCAGACAAACTGATTTTGAGCAGTGTGGTGCGTGGTGTGTACGGTTCGAGTTTAATAATAGCTTCGGTAATTATGCCCAGCGTGCCTTGCGACCCCACAAATAACGGCGTGAGATCAAACGACCCGTCTTTGTGCTTCACGCCTGCCAGGTCGTAGCCAGCGGCGTTTTTACTGACGTGTGGCGAGCCGGCATGTTTGGCAATAGTCGCCCAGTTGTCCATGATCAGCCCATCGATTTGACGATAGATTTCTCCTTCGAAAGTCGTCAGGCCTTTGCGTTTTTCGAGTTCTTTTTTGCTAATGCGTTCGGTCTGAATGACTTCGCCGTTGGCCAATACTACTTCTAGACTGTGGGTGTAGCGACGCATGGCGCCGTATTTGACCGTCTTCTCGCCCGCTGTGTTGTTGGCCATAGCGCCACCCAGAGTCGCAAAATCGATGGAACTCGGATATGGGGGCAAAAATAAATCATGACTATTCATAGTGTCTTGGAATGAACGGAATATGATGCCTGGTTGCACACGCGCCATGCGTTTCTTGACATCAAGTTCAAGCAAACGATTCATGTGCGTGGGAAAAACCATGATAATACCACTACCGATTGCTGCACCGCCTTGGTCACTCCCCCGTCCGCGGGCAGTGATTGGCAGTGCGTGACCTTTTTCGGCTAATTGCCATGCAAATCGTGTTGTTTTACGCACGTCCTGGGTGTTTTTGGGATAAACCACCAGGCTGGGCATGAGCTCGAACACGCCGCCGTCGGTAGAAAAATATTTGCGCACTTCTTGGCTGGCAAGCACCTCGCCCAAGACGTGCTCTTGCAAATAGTTAGCAACTTTATTCACTGAGAAACCCTCTCTTATATAAGTGGTTAACGCTTATGGATATAGTATCATGGACCGATGTGGATTGGGATAGTTACAGCACCCGGCGCTTGAGCAAACGCGCCGCCATGGCCAACACCCAGCTTATAGCGAACAAGCCAGCCAATATACCTATGCAATAAAGCGCTACGCCGCCGTAGCCGCCGGTCATTTCGGGACTAAGAAATGGGTATGGATACCAATGCGCCATCGTGCCGCGTACGAGCGAATACACTAAATACGCTGCTGGAAATACCAGCCACGTGGCCACTTGTTTGGGCTGCAGTCTTGATACAGGCGGTTGGTAAAACCAATCAGCCACCACAAATACTGGAGCCACAAAATGCAACACAAAATTCACCCACGGCAATGTGAGATCCAGATCATATTGCGACAACAACGTTACATACACCAGGCCAGTCACCGCCATGTACAGCACTGACGCACCGCGCAATATGTCGTTTTGTGGTGACGGCTTGCGATGGCCGGCTAGATAGAACGCGCTGATAAGCAGCACCAACCCTGCAAACAAATTGGACAAAATCGTAAAATAGCCAAAAAAATTGAACAACTGGAACGCACCCGCCTGCACCGTAACCGCAATCTGCGCCGCCACAGCCGTAAAAATCAGGGTTGCTACAATCAAACGCACACTAATCAGAATCGCTCGTCTATCCATAAGCGTCATTGTAGCAGGAACTTAGCAACAATGATAACTATTTTTTGGCCGGTGCTGAGGGTTGTTTGCTGGCTTGCACGATACACACAATCACATAAATCGCCGCAGCCAAACAGACGATCGACAGCAGCGGGATAGACAAAAAGAATAGTGTGGTGGTGATACCAATAAGTATAGCGCTCACCATACGAATGACATTATTTCTAAAGATCAACAAAAGCAGCGCATTAACCCCAGTGACAATTGCTGTCCACCCGTATACGAACTCGGTAATCCCAATAGCCATATCACTTTCGCGGCCACGACAGCACTGAGTAAACTGGATGTCTTGAATGACAAGCCAGACGCCTGTCAAAATCGCTGTGCCAAGCCAAAAGCCTGCGTATACCTTGATGGTAGCTACCCGGGAGAACATAGCCTGATTATAAGCACAATCGGGCTATGCTCACAAGTATCTATAAGCCGACGTTCATGTCGGACTGCACTTCGGCGGCCGTTTGTGCGCGGTTGTAGATACGCACGTCGTCGAGCAAGCCTTTGTAATACTGGCTTGGTCCAGCATCGGCGCCCAAGCGCAGTGGGTTGCCGCGCGCAGTGATGGTAGCGCTCAGGTTGGTAGTTTGAACCAACGTGCCATTTACGTAGAATTGTGCCGTGGTGCCATTCCACACAATTGCCAAGTGGCTCCAGACTCCTTTGGTGAGCGTAGTGGTCATGGCGGCTTCTTTGACACCGCTACTGGTGCCGATTTGGAACACCGGACGCGTGCCGTTAGCCTGCAGTTCAACGCCGTACTGATAGTAGGGCGATGTCATAGTGGTGTTCCAATGCTTGCCCAACAGCACTTGGTCACCACTGCTCGTAGTGCTGGGATTGACCCATGCCGACAAGGTGAGGGCGGTGCCAGCGATATCGAGACTCGTCGAATTGGGTGCCGAGAAGTAATCGTTGGTGCCGTCGAGGCTTAGGCCATTGCCGTGCTTACCGGCTGCAAAAAGCGCGCCGTTGAGCAGTGTGGCCGTATTGCCGTTGCCCGAACTATCCGCTGCCGATGTGCCAGATGTTTCGTTGAAACCCCAAGCAGCGGCCGGTGGTGTGCTCGATGATGTGACGTTATATGTCGCAGTGTAGCTGGCGTTGGTAGCGGGCACCACTACGGTGTGCGTTTGGGTACCGCCGTCGGACCACGAAGCAAAGGTGTAGGTGTTGGCGCCGCTTGTCGCGTTGCGAGCTTCGATAGTGTGGTTGAAGCCAATCAACGTGTCGTAGGTAAACGGCGTCGCTTTGGCCACTGTGTCTAGGTAGAGAGTTTGGCCAGAAGGTAGCGTGTCGAATGTCAGGTTTACTTTTTGTGGCCACACAGTCACTGACTTGGTACTGGTGAGACCGTTGGAATCGGTCACCGTCAGGGTGATGCGGTAGCGTGTGTTGCCGCTAAAATCATGCCCGGTGGTCGGCACGGTGAACGTGCCATTCTTTACACCAGCAACAGTCGCGCCCGGGTGCACGTGACCGTCATGCAAGAAGTCGACAGTCCAACTATAGGCGCTGGCAGGCAGTGCGCCATCGTCTGGATCGGTAGCGTCACCACTGTAGCTAATCACATCGCCAGCGCGGAATGTGGCGCCATCGGTAGGTGTCAGGATAGTAGCCGTTGGCGCACTCCCCACTACTATAGTCAGGGGTGGCGAGTACGTGGTGTTCACGCCATCAGAAACAGTCAGACGAACACTGTAATTGCCGGCGGCTAGGTAGGTATGAGCTGGATTGGCTTGAGCGGATAGTGCTGTGCCGTCGCCGAAGTCCCAGCTGTATGTCAGCGGTTGACCTTCGGGGTCGACCGAACCGGCGCTGCTAAAGTTGACTGTGCCGCCCACGGGTACGTTTGTAACATCGGCATTCGCGACGGCCGACGGCGATTGGTCAGTTGATTGGTAGCGGATACGATGGATAGAGCTGACACCAAAGGTAGCTGTGGTGTCCGAGTAACCGAGATCAATGTAGTAGAGGCCGCCATCTGGTCCTTCGGTCAGATATACTGTATCGCCTGTGCCGTATTGCTGGCTGTCGGGCGCACCACTGCTCGGTTCAAAATTGTAGACGGCGCTCAGGGCACCACTGATATCGACAGTGAGGCGCTTGATCCAGTTCTGGGCATAGTCACCGAAGAAATAGCTTCCTTCCATGCCGACAGGGAATGAATACTGCCCGCCATTGGCATGGTACACAAACCCACCAGTAACCGATGCGTCACCACCCACGTGTGCGGCGTGGGAGTAGGCATAGAGAGCTGGAGTGTAGGCTGGGTTACCACAAGTACCAAACTGACAGTTTGGCCAGCCATAGTTAGCGCCTGGGGCACCAAGATTTACTTCTTCGTAAGCGTCGGTACCGTTACCACCCACGTCACCAATATACAAACGGTTGGATGGACCATCAAAATAGATGCGGTACGGGTTGCGCAACCCCAAAGCCCATACACGGTCGTCGTTGGGGCCGGCGCCATCGTAGAACGGGTTGTCTGTGAGGGGGAGGGGCCGGTTGTTGACTTCGTCGAAGTCTTTGTTAATACGCAGGATCTTGCCAAACGGGCTAGTTAGATCTTGAGCTGGAGTGCCTTGGAAGTGCTCGCCAGTACTCAGCATGATCATACCGCTGTTGTCGAAGGTGACTGCGCAGCCATGGTGTTCATCGCTCTGCAAGTCCACTGGATCCCTGTAGAATATCCGCTCGCTGCCAGCTACGGTACCAGTCATTGTAGCGTCGGCCGTAAATCGGCTCAAGCGGTCGCGTAAGTCATTGGCGGTGTAGCACACATAGAAGTAATGGTTGTTGGCAAAATTCGGGTCGAGCGCAAAGTCGAAGATACCTTCTTGCGACGACGGACTCGTGCCGATATTGGTCAGGGTGAGGAATGGTGTGGAGTTTACGGTAAGATACGGCGATGGTACGACCAAAATCTGACCTTCAAGTTTAGACACCAACATCCGACCATCTGGCAAAAATTTGATAGCAGTAGGCAGGTGAATGCCAGTCACGAGCACATCGTTCAGATGATCGGTGTTATTGAGCACGTTCACAACCACGGGGTTGGACACCGTAGTACCGACATCATTTCGGGCTCGTGCCGTCAGCGTATGAGCACCCGCCGAGAAAACGCGAGTGTCCCAGTTGGCGCCATACGGAGCCACAGTGTCTTCACCACCAACTGCCGCACCATCTACAAAGAATTGCACACCCAGAGCGTCATCGGCGTCAGCTACGATAGTGACGATATTGGAAACCTGCGCATTCGCAGCTGGTGAGGTGATAGCTACGGTCGGGCCATTGCCAGAACCCGAAGCTACCAACGGCGTGTTCATGTCTGCTTGTACATCAGCTTGAGTTTGAGCACGTTTAAATATACGTACGTCATCGAGTGTGCCCTTGAAGCCTTGACTACCATCCGCGTCGTTGCCGATGCGGATAGTACTGCCCAGTTGCGAAGCAATACTACCACTCATGCTTGGTGAGCTGATCAAGCTACCATTTACATAGAAACTCACTTTGGTGCCGTCATAGACGACAGCTAGGTGGCTCCATTGTCCAAGCGGCAACGCGCTGCCCATGGCCCCGCCTGCAGCAGCATTGCCCGTGGTACCAATATAGAAATGTGGTCGCGTGCCGCCGTCAAGCTCCAGCCCGTACTGATAATGTGGGCCGCTGCCACCCCAGAATTTACCAAATACAACTTGGTCGCCGCTGGTGCCGCCAGATGGGTTGATCCACATTGACATAGTGAGGACGGAGCCAGAAATATTAAGCGCCGGCGAATCAGACACAGACAGATAGTCCCCCGTGCCGCCATTGAATTTGACGCCGCCACCAGTTTTGCCACTCGCCCATACAGGGCCAGTGATGGAATTAAATGTTGCATCGTTATGGTACACGGTGGCGTCGGCCGTGGTGGTACCAGTGAATTCAGTAAACGGCCAGCCAGCTACGAGGTCGACAGGCAGTTGTGCGGCCTGGTTGTTGACCTGAACAGTTACGACACCACTGGTATTACCAAAGTTGCCAGCCGCGTCTTTGGCGCGAGCTGATACCGAATGCAGACCATTAGATGTGGTGGTAGTATCCCAGCTGTATGCATATGGCGCAGTCGTATCTGTATTGATAGACACACCGTCGATCAAAAACTCGACGCTTTGCACGCCCACATTGTCGGTGGCGTTGGCCGATATAGTGATGGTGCCACTTACCGTGCTACCAGATGTTGGTGCAGTCATACTGGCTGCGGGCGGCGTGGTGTCGGGCACCGGCATAGTCACGTTGGCAGCCGTGCTTTGTGCTGATTCGTTACCGGCAGCGTCGGTGGCGCTAACTTTGTAGCTATATGTTGCGCCAGCAGTTAGGCCGGTGTCGGAGGTAGATGGGGTGGTGACAGACTTTACGAACACGCCATCGCGGTAGATTTTGTAGCCATTGACGCCTATGTTGTCGGTGCTGGCGGTCCAGCTCAAGTTGGCTTGGCTTGATGATACAGCACTGGCGGTCAAACCACCTGGGACAGTTGGCGCAGTCGTATCGGACAGCGTACTGACATTCGCACTTGTGGACTGTGCAGAATTATTGCCAGCCGCATCGTACGCGCTTACGGTATACGCATACGAGGTATTGACGCTAAGCCCGTTGTCTTGGAACGATGTGGTAGCGCTCGTGCCTATCTGCACACCGTTACGGAACACTTTGTAGCCGGTAACGGCCGTATTGTCGGTGCTGGCGGTCCAGTTGAGATTAATTTGCGAAATAGATGCACCAGCACCATTTACCCCCGTGGGCACACTGGGCGGCGTAGTGTCGGGTACACCCTGCGTCGTGGCTTGAGCGATGGCTGAATACGCGCTCAAGTTACCGGCAGCGTCGGTGGCGCGCACCTGATAACGATACAAAGTAGAGGGAGCTAGCCCAGTGTTGCTGTATGTTGTACCCGTCACGGTGGTGAGTGCTGCAAAATTAGTACAACCGCTTCCTTGGCAGCGTTCGATTTGATAGCCCGTGACGGCCACATTGTCGGTGCTGGCGGTCCAACTCAAGTTCACTTGTGAGCTGGATGTTGGCGTGGCAGTAACGTTGGACGGTGCGGTCGGTGCGGCGGTGTCGGTACCCGGATCGGCTTTGAATGCTACGAGTTGCATGACCCAAGCATTACCCTGCTGTGTGGCAGTCGCGTTATAGCTGCCGGCGGCGCCGGCGTTTTTGTCCATGGTTTTGTTGCCAGATGTGTTGAGGCGTTGTGTCCAGCCGGTGCCGAGCGTGCCCACGGAGCCAGCCGAACCAGCGCCCGTAAAGAGCAGATCCGTACCGGCGGTTGTGGTAACCGCACCGCTGTTCATTGCGGCAGCACTTCCCGTAGCACTCACGGCGCCATCGAGCGGATTGATTTTGTCGACACCAGCATATTCATGGATTTGCACAATCCCCCACGAACTCAGCGAAGTTGCAAAAGTAGCCGTCACCGTATTGGTGCCGGCTGCAATGTTTTTGGCATAAAATGTTTGAGCGCTCCAGTTGCTCCCCCAGGTAGTCCGCGTAGTCGCGGCCGCGTAGGCATTGCCTTTACTATCGGACACACTCACGTTACCCGTGTTAGACCACAGCATGTACACCACTACGAGATCGCCCGCGGTATTAGCGTTTGTGAACGCCACATTGGCAGTACTGCCCGATCCTATTTCAAGCGCTTTAGACTGCTTGTAGGTCGGGGTGGCCGCCACGCCCGGATGCGCGATAAGTCCCACTACCAGTGCGGCGATCAGGACTGAGATTAGGCTTGCATAGTGAAAAGGACGGACACGTGACTTAAGTGTGTGTAGTAGTCTCATGTTTTCATTCAACGGTCAGCTGGGTCGTTTGTCAATGAAAATGTTTATTAATTTTTGTATTGATCTGTGAAATCAAGCAATTAAAACCATGCTTGGCAAAATATGCGAACTCAGGCAATTCTAAAAGGAACAATGACCGCTCGAACAACCCCTTTAGCGCTTCGACACGCTAGCCTGTATGCAGTAAGAATATTGACATATCTTTGAATATATGTTAACATAATACTACATTCGCTCTTTACCATCTGGTCAGCTCGGGCTGACCTCCCTGCATACTACGGTATGTGGAGAGGTCAGACCCCGAGAGGCTGGAGGCCCCGCTATGACCGTGTTCACCCCGCAGGACCTGCGGACGTTCGTCACTGGGATGGATGCCCAGGACCTGCACGAGATGTTCAGCGACTCCAACGGTGCCTTCGACGCCATGGAGATCGGCGCCGCGCTCGCCAGCGCGAGGTCGTTCTGCGACAACCTGGAGACTTCGCAGCTCCAGGCGCTCGTCGCCAAGGCGCCGAGCATCGTCCACACGTACCAGTACTTCCACGCGCTCTCCAGTTCGGTGGCGTTCACGCCGCCCTACGGGAACGAGCACATGCAGGCACTGTACACGGCCGCCGTCAGCGTCGTGCTCAGCGCGATGCGCGAGGAGCGGCTGACGCGGTGAGCGGATGTAGGCGCGCGGGGATCCCCCTCGCGCGCCTACAGTTCGAAATCAAAGTCCCACGTGGGGCTTTTTTGTTAGGCAAACCACGGATTGGCGGGGTATAGCAAATCAACTATACTGCTTGTGTATGGCTAAAAAACGTACAACTGGCCTAAAAAAGCCAGCGCCGGACGTAGAACGTCCACGTATTCTTCTGACCGTTATTGGTATGGGCGTGGGGCTGTATATGACAATATCCGGTGCGTGGATTTTGGTGTCGTATGCAACTCCTAATGATTGGGCGCTGCGAAGTGCCACGATTACTTATATTGAGCCGTTGTCGCTCGATGACCTTTTTTCAAGCTCAGCTTTTTGGGATCAAAAACACACAGTAGTCTCTGGTGGTACAACTTATAAAATTGAGGCGCGGTACAACAGCCGGAGCAATATCAAAGTGGGCGACACCGTTACTATTTGGGTGGAATCAGCGGGCACGCGCGCGCACTTTAGCAAGAACCCCTACGACCCCGGATGGGGCACGACAAAGTTGGCCGGTGGCGTCATCATTATTGGTGTTTATATATGGGCTTGGGTTCGCAGGCCCTCAACTGGCAAAAGCATCTCCCGTAAGTATAGGTAATAGGCTGGTTACTGCTGTGGTCGGATTTTGAGGAGCGTACAGCCCCCAGTCTCCAGCCGATAGCTAGTGGGCGCTGGCCGCATTTGCCGGTTCGGCATGGAGCAGTTCATTGATTTTCATTGCGCTACTCAGTCTTCGGATGGTCATATCTTGATACAGCGGCGAAACAGCTAGTTTAAGCATGTTACTTTTTGTAAGTGTGGCTAGTGCGGCAGACCAGAGCAACGCACCAGGTACATAATGGAGCTCTTCAATATCCGGCTTGGGATGAAATTGCTCCACCAGCTTGGGCGCGTCGATTGTATGACGCAGAAAAATCACGTTGCACCGTTTGTCGGATGGATCTTGCCAACTTTTTGGTAAGTGTGTGATGAGATTTGCCATCTCTTGGCTGCTGCGCACCATCACTCGAATGGGCTCCGTAAAATGCGAAGCAATCGCCGCTTCGATGACAGTCTCGAGCTTTCGGCTATCAGCGATATTGGATTGGAACAGTATGTTGCCGGTATTGAGAAATGTGCGAACATTAGCAAAACCTAGTTGCTCAAATTTGGCTTTTAGGTCGGTCATGCTAATGAGGTTTGCGCCACCAACATTGATTCCGCGCAGGAGTGCCACGTAGTTTGTTGATTTACTCATCTAATTCTCGAGTGCTGCAATAGCTTCTATCTCAACCAGGGCACCTGGCACTGCGAGGCCGGCGACAACTATGACCGAAACTGCTGTAGGTTGTGTGCCCCAAACTTTCTGGGCAGCTGCAAACCCTTCACGGATATCCTGTCCTTGTACAACGTAGATTGTCAGCTTCACCACATGCTCTTGAGTAGCGTTAGCAGCCTTGAGTATTTCAAGGACATTTTTATATGCTTGCTCGGTCTGCGTGGCGAAATCGGCGCCAGCAAGCTGGCCGTCGGCCGTCACGCCGTCCTGGCCGCCAATATAAAGCATGTGGGAAGCGTCATTAACGCTAACTGCTTGCGAAAAGGCTGGATTTTTGTGTAGTGAATCGGGGTTGATGTGTGTGATTTTCATATCTATTAGTATACGGCAATGTGCGCGAGAGAGGACTTCTCCTCATGCGCTGGTTCCAGCGGGCTGGAACAACGCGGCCAGGCTATGAGTACTCGTGCGCCACTGGCGCACTCGACCCTCCGACTCAAGTCTTGTTCAGACACCAAAGTAAAAAGCCAAGCTAAAGCCTGGCTTTTTACTTTGGTGCGCCAATGCGACCTTAGATGGAACCCCATTTATGACAGCATTCTGCTGATGTACCAAAAGCTAAGGGATGTTGGGTTCGTTTATCGGGATGGCGAAATTGAGCCGCCCTGAACCACAATGCCACGGCCACTGAAAAACTTTTTAAAGTCATTGAATGTCACGGTCGCGTATTCCTGAGTTTCTTTTGAAGTACCAGACGGGTTATGTAAGTAAAATTCTCGCTTGGTTTTGTCATAGCCTACCATCAGCACAAGATGGCCACCTTTAATCTTAGGCTTGCTCTCAGGATGGCGAATGTGCGGGCTCACGCTTGCAATGACGTAATTACCCTTGCCAAGCTCGTGCATAAGCTCTTGAAAAGTCATGCCCTGGACGATTTTCGCTTTCCACCCAAACTCTCTATCAACAAAAGTAATGTACGGCTTGTAGTAGAGACCGACCGAGTTCTCTAATGGCATCATATAACCGCCATACTCGGCACATTTCTTGCCCAGCTCAACAATGGAAGCTACTTTGCCGGTGCGATGCGCTAGCATCATCTTCGTGCAAGCCATGCCACAAGCGCTCCAACTCCAATCGTGATACTCCTTTTTGGTTTTGGCGCCGGAAGCTTTCCAGTTTGGATCGTCGTCCGTAGTGATTTTCTTTTCAATAAGCCCCTTGGCGAGTTCGCGGGATTCCCATTGGCAAAAGTAAGGTATGTCTTTATGCAGGAAGCGCTCGGGCACCGGCAATGGTCGTAACAGCTGCTTTATCTGCTTGGCGTGTCGGAGCGCATGGTTTTTTATATTTCTCATTCTTTAAGAATAACAAATTCAACCAGAAAGGACTCGAACCCGATGCAACAGATTAGAAAATACGATAGAACCAAAAAGAAAAGTTCCGAGAATAAATTCTGGAACTTTTCTATCTGGAATAAATTGAATCAGACCATGGTGCGCGAGAGAGGACTTGAACCTCCACGCCCTTTAGGGACACTAGCTCCTGAAGCTAGCGCGTCTACCATTCCGCCACTCGCGCGTGTATAACGAGCCTTAGCATACCGTTTTAACAGAGAAAACGCAAGTACTAGCGCGTCGGCCAGCCCGTGATGCGGCCAACGGCCCAGGAGCGAATATTGAAATATCTATCAGTGGCATCTACAAGCGGGCGCTCACCAAATGTCACCACATTAGCATTTTGGATATAGCTGAGCGTAGGGCGATACAGCGCTACGGCTGGCGCATCGTTGAGCCACTGCTGGAAAAACGCACGATATTTGGCATCGCGCAGCGCAGTATTGACGGTGGTGCGCGCACTCACTAGTTCGTCATCGACTTTGGCAGATCGATAATTTGACAGGTTGAGGCCTTGCGAATTAGCCTGGCTGGATGCCCAGTAGGCATAGACGTCGGGGTCACGACCTATAGCAATTTCGTAGATCAGCACGTCGTAGGCACGCGGCACAATGACGTTTTGCTGCGCATCTTCAGGACGCACGAGCTGCGAATCGAAATCTATACCCAATCGTCCCCACTGGTTCATCACTTCTTGCGTTACTGCCGGGAAATCACCACTCGAAATACTGACCAGATGCAGTCGCAACGACTGCCCTGCTTTAATTCGTTTGCCATTGGGGCCCATCGGCCATCCAGCTTGGTCGAGCAGTTGGCCGGCACGGGCGACGTCGACTTGTGGTTGACGCAAATTAGACGTGTAGCCAAACTGTTCGGGTAGCAGTGGGCCGGGCAGCGAATCGACGCGGCCGCCCAATAGTTTTAGAATCGCCGTTTGATCCGTCGCCGCCTGCAGCGCTAAGCGCACGCGGGCGTCACCGAGCGCCGGGCTTTCGTTGTTGAGAAATGCGTATGTGCCATTAAATAACGGCGCGTTCATTTGCACATATCGCACGCCTTGTAGCTCATTGAGCTGACCAGATGTCGCATCGCTAAAACTGGCAACTTCTTGTGTTTTGAATGCGCTCACCAACGCTTCTTGATCTTTATAGGCGTTCAGCTGGAACCCATCCAAATTGGGCCGCCCCAATACATACTGCTTGTTGGCGGTTGTTTGCAATAGGTAGTGCATACCGCCCGAGTCGAGCGCTCGCAAGTCCTGATACACGAATGGCCCACTAACTACCGTAGGTGCTCGGTTGAATTTAGCGCTGCGCAAACCACTCGCTGTGGTATCTTTGAGCGCATGTTGTGGCAATATACCCACGGTCAGCGAATTGGGGAACGCAGCGTAGGGCGTGGGGAGCGAAAACTTCACGGTATTGGCGTCGATTTTTTCTACCACTATGTTGCGCCAGCTAGCGTAGAGCGGCGAGCGTGTGTCGGCGTCTTTGATAAGGCTAAAAGTAAACACCACGTCGTCAGCCGTGATAGGCAAACCGTCCTGCCATTTAGCTGTTGGTTTTAGGCGCAATGTGTACACCTGCCCTTTGTCGTCACTACTCCAACTTTGAGCCAACTCACCCACCAGATCGTTGTTGGTGTCATACATGAGGAGTTGGGCAAACAGCAGGCGCGACGCTGCTCGTTCGGCCGGTGAACTAGCCAAGATGGGGTTCAGGTTGTCCAGCGCGCCATATACGCCTTCAGAGTACACCCCATGTTCAGATGGAATCTCCGCACTATACCCCTGTGCATTCAGGCCGCTTTGCCACACCGCTACGCCGACGAGGCTTGCGATCAATAGCACCCAGCCGGCAGCTCGGCGGCGGCCCAGACGAAAATTGTCCACGCGACGCACGAGGAACCGATGAGCATGGCGCAATGTCAGTCGTTCGATACGACGCAAACGATGGCGAACACTCTGCTTCGTTGGTACAGGCAGTTCCTCGAGTTGGTTGATTGGTGAACGCACGCGGCCTACCCTAGCATCAAGCTCACTACAAGCGAGCCCACAAATACCACCGCTAGCACAATCGTCGTCTCAAACAGATTTTTGTCGACGCCACGTCGCGTCGTAAACAATTCACCCGAGCTGCCAAATCCCGCGCCCAAACTCGCACCGCGCTGCTGCAACAGTACTGTCAAAATCATCAGCACGCCCGAAATAATAGTGATGTAGCTTAAAATATCAATCATGTTTTTTTGGTGTCTCCCGCCATTCTAGCAAACCAGTGAGCACAAAGTTAATCAATCCTATAATTATACCTGCTAGCACCGCCGCCCAAAACGTCATTTCGAGCCCCGGTACAAACAGACTAGCTAGCCACACCATAAACCCGTTTACGATAATAGTAAACAGCCCCAGGGTAAGCAAAATCGCCGGTAGCGACAGGATCACAAGAATTGGCTTGAGCACAATATTCACAATCGACAGCATAAATCCAGCGGTGATAAACGTCATAAATACTGCCGCAGGATCGTACGTCACGCCATGCCCGCTCAGTAAGCGCGCAGCGATCCATAGCCCAAAGCTGTTGAACAGCCAACGCAATAAAAAAACGAGGAATTGTTGCTGCATATTGCACCCAGTATACCATCTTCTCCTCGATTGCCAGAGCGGTATTGTGCGCGGTGGCTGCATGGTGTACGATTCTAACCGCACACGCGCTTTGCGTGCGGGTGTACGGGCCGGAAGGGCAACCAGGCCCTTTTCTATTGCCCGTCGTCTTAGGAGGAAAAATGCGCGGAAAGCGCATTTGGTCGTGGGCCGTCCCCGTCGCAGCTAGCGCCGTGCTGGCAGCCTGTGGGTACACAGCCGCTCCGTCGCCCAGCAATTCGGCGGCGGCTACGGCCAATCCCAGCCCGACAGTCAGTTCATCGGCAACGCCGACGGCCGACATCAACCCGGGTGACACACTGCGACGTCAGCTGGAAATGGTCACAGGTACTACCCCACCGCCGATTCTGATCATCGACGATAACGACCCAACCGTCGTCACCTGCGATGCCAGCAAGGGCTTGACCGCTTCGTCGAAGAGCCCGGAGTATCCGCAGTGGTGCCCCACGGCCAAACAGGTGGTGATCACGGCCGCTTTCATGGACAAGATGATGACCATGTCGCCGATTGCCATCGCCTACGAGTTGGGCCGAGCGGCGGCTACGGCCAAGCTCATCAAGCAGACACAGCTCTTCGATGACCCTACGGAAGTGGCCTGCGCAAGTGGCTGGCTGCTGGTCAAACTCGGCCTGGCGGACGACGCGTCGCTGACATCGCTACACGCGTACGTTCTGCGGTTCATCAAAGCGCACCCGGATGTGTACTCCGATGGCGAGTTGTTCTGGCAGATGGGTCCGACTCTCGGCATCGCCCTCGCCCGGGAAAGCAAACCGATCGAAGTCTGTTCCACGGTCAGCTGATGCGCATCGACCGGCCGGAGCTCGTCACAGCTCCGGCCGGTCGCGAAACACTTCAGAGTTGTAAGTACAAGGTAATTATTATATAATATTCAGGCATATCCCCGCACACAACTACGGAGGTTTCCGTGCGGAAAACGATAGCGGCGTTCGGCGCAGCGATCGCACTGATCACAGCCAGCGCCTGCGGGCCCACCGGCCCCAACCCCAAGCCGTCGATCAGCCCGTCGACAGCGTCGGCCGCACCCAGCCCCACGGTCACGTCGATCAGTCGCGACACCTACCGCGACGAGTTCGACAAAGCCATCGCGGTGGCCAAGTCGACGCTTGGCCTCAAGGTCACGATCACCACCAAAGACGTGGCCGCCGACAAGCAGGTCGACTGCGACAATGACACCGTCGACGGTACTGTCACGGTACTGGTGGCGTACTGCGAGAAGCAGCGGTACATCCCCGTGACCGAGGCAATGCTCAATCGACTGGTGGCGGAGCAAGCACCGCCCGCCACAGTCTGGTACTTGGTGGGCCGCGCGCTGGCACCGACCGTCACCCGCAAGGGGACGCCGGTGTACGGCCTGGCCGACCAATACCTGTGCGCTGCAGGATTCGTGGCTGCAAAGCGACCGGGCTTCACCGTGCCGGACCGCTCCAAGCTGCAGAGCTACGTCCTGAAGTACCCCGACATCGGCGTGCCGGCCACCAAGCAGGCCGCCAACATGATGTCGGGCGTGATGTTCGCCCAACAGGGAGGTAGCGTGAGCGCCTGCGCCGCCTAACACAGACGCGCGCAAGTGACCGGCCGGAGTGAGACTCCGGCCGGTCACCAAACGACTAGTCTTTATTTTTCACCCGTGCAGCAGCAATACCTGGCCATATCAATTTGGTTTTGGCTTCGCCAATAACCGCCACTATTTGCTCCCGTCGCGCAGCCCTAACCGCTCGTAAACTTCCAAACGATTGCACCAATTTTTTGCGCGTCACCGGACCAATACCGGCGATTTCGTCGAGCTCACTCGCCGTCTGGCGCTGGCGTTTGAGCACCGTGTGATAGCTCACCGCAAAACGGTGTGATTCGTCGCGAATGCGCTGCAACAATTTGACGATGTGCGAATCTTTGGGCAATAGCACCACATAGAAATCTTCAAACTCGCTTACGAATGCTTCGGGATAATGGCTTAAATCAAGCGTCACATGTGACCGCTTTTTATCAATCACAATTTCTTCCAGCCGCTTAGCCAGGCCAATGGCTGGAATCTGCACACCGCGCTCACCCAACGCGTCTAGCGCCGCGCCCAACTGACCTTTGCCACCGTCGATCAGCAGCAAATCAGGCTTGGGCCAGTCCAGGTGTTTACCGCTAAACCGGCGGCTCATTACTTCGTGCATATGCGCGAAATCGTTGTTGCCAGGAATGCGCATTTTGAACTTACGGTATTCGGCTTTGTCGGCCACGCCATTGCTCGCCACCACCATACTAGCCACGTTGTTGGTGCCACTCATATGACTAATGTCATAGCCTTCGATGCGGCGCGGAATAGGGATATTCAGCATGTTGCTCAATCCGCTCAGCGCTTGGTCTTTGCTAATATCCATAAATTCACGGTCACTAAACAGGATTTGTTTCTGTAATTCTTTCAAATTATAGATTTGATTGCGGCGTTTGGCGGCCAGTTCGAAATCCTGGTATTTAGCCGCGACGTTCATCTCGCCTTCTAATTGTTTGATCAACTTCACGCGGTCGCCGCGCAAATATAGCATGAGTTTACGCAATGATTTTTTGTAATCCACGCTGCTAATTTTTTGCTCCTCTACCCCCGGACACAATCCAATATGATATTGCAAACATACGCGAGCGGGCATGGTCACATGCGTAGAATACGGAAAAATTTTGCGCAGGTAGCGCAGCGCTTTCTTCACCGCAAAACCATTGTAGTACGGGCCAAAATAATCTGCCCCGTCATCGAGCGGCTGGCGCGTAAAACTAATATACGGATACGCGTCGCGCATAGGAATCCGCACAAACAATTGCGACTTATCGTCTTGCAGCAATATGTTGTAGCGCGGTTTGTAGCGCTTAACCATTTCGGATTCAAGAAACAGCGCGTCGATTTCGCTCTCTACTACAATCCAATCGGTGTCGGTAATTTCGGCCACCAGCGCGTCGGTTTTGGCATCGCGCACACGTGATTCTTGGAAATACTGGCGCACGCGGTTTTTTAGCACCGCGGCTTTGCCCACGTAGATAATCTGCCCTTTGGCGTTTTTGTGGAAATATACGCCGGGAGCGTTGGGTAATGTTTTGAGCTTATCAGCCAATTTCATACGATCATTATAGCTTATTTGTTCATTGATAATAAGTACTATTTATTGTATAATTTATATGCCAATGGACGACCGAGGAGGTTACATTGTCCAGCGGAGATAAGAAGATGAACCGGCACGATGTGACTGCCGCTTTGGATGACTACGAAGACCAGATTGATGCCGGCACTGCTGACTGGCACGTCTACCACCAAGCGGGCGTAGCACATAGCACACTTGCCGAACAAGCGCGGCGTCTGCGGGGTGACTTCTGGCGAGATGCCGCAGCGACACACTTGACGGCTGCCGTGCAGTACCTCGCGAAAGCGGCGGAACTCACCAAAGACATATTCGGGCTCGCCCGATCGGCAGTTCAGTGCGATCATGCACTGGCTATCGCTCGTAAGGGGTGGCTGCAGCCGAGTGAACGGGTGGCCCGCGAATACCGTGACGATGCCAAGGCGCTGCTCGTACGCGTCGCAACGCGACTGGAAGATGACTACACGGCACACCAAGATCTGGCGATAATCCACCAGAAAGCAATCGCTCACGGGCTCTTGGCGCGACTGGCCTTCGGCAATTGCCTGGGCTTCGCCGACGAAGATCCGGTGTGGCACGACGTCGACTACAACATCGATCTAGCCGAAGGGCTGTTCCGGAGCGAAGGCAGGCAGGACAACAAACGCGCCTACCGGTCCTTCCTGTTGTGGACGGCGCTCGGCTACGACGCCGCCAACAGCCCCGCCAAGCGCAGGCAGTTCGCCGGCCGAGCCGGATGGTCTGCACTGTGGCACGGGGATGCCGGGCACCTACTGCGCGCCCTCGCCATCTACTGGCGTGGCACCGCCGGAGAACGCTGGCTGCTGCGACGCGCGTCGCAGTAGCGCACCACGTCTGCTCGACGTAATGAGCCCCGGGGTCAGAGACCTGCACTGCGCCAATGGGTTAAGTTGGCGTCTAACCACACATCGTTACTGCGTAGCGGTTTGTGGCTGGAGAAGCAACTGGCAATCGTCGGAACACACACGATGCTGCGGCGCGCACGTGTCGCACATCAGCACCAATTTGTTGCAACTTTTTACAGCGCAATTTTCATAATTGCTGGTTGTGGCTTGGCAATGCACGCACTGGCCGATATCTAGCGCTTTGTCCGAAAATTGTGTAGTCATACGTTTGTCAAATACGTATAGCTTGCCTTGCCACAGGCCATCGTCTTTGTACTTTTCGCCGTATTTTACGATGCCGCCGTCGATTTGATAGACTTCTTTGAAACCGCGATTTTTCATAAGCATACTCAACGGCTCGCAGCGTACGCCACCGGTGCAATATGTCACTACTGGCTTGTCTTTGATGTCGGCGTATTTATCGCCAGCTAGTTCGTCGAGGAAATCGCGCGTAGTGTTCGTATCGGGCACCACAGCGTTTTGAAATTTACCGATCTCGGCTTCGTAGGCATTGCGGCCATCAAAAAACACTACGTCATCGCCACGCTCTTGCACCAGAGCGTGTACTTGTTCGGGTGATAAATGTTTGCCACCACCCACAATGCCGTGCTCGTCGACACGTATTTCGTCGGGCGCGCCAAACGTCACAATTTCATCGCGCACACGGATGCTTAAGCGCGGAAAATCATCTCGCTGTCCGTCGGACCATTTGAATTTCATGTTTTTGAATGGCAGAAACGATTTGGTAGTTTTGACGTATTCTTTGAGCGCACCCACATCACCGCCCACCGTGCCGTTGATGCCGTGAGTGGATATCAAAATCCGCCCCTTCAAATCCAGCTTTTCGCACAAAGCGCGCTGCCACAAACGCACCGCTTCGGGGTCGGCTACGGGCACAAATTGGTAATACAGCAAAATCTTTTGCATTGTGCAACTAGTATACCGTATACTGGTGGTACTTATGATGTTTTCTTGAAATAAGTAAACATCCTCTAGCCGCTCGACGGATCGGACGTGCCGATTAGAGTCGCGGAAGGACCATAAAATAAATCACAATTAGGAGTATTTTCCGTGTCTACCGCGAAACAAACGGTTCAGTTATTTTGGCGTCACGCCAGCCAGCACCCCTGGTATCTTGTAGGCCTGCTTGTGGGTGTACCACTGGCGGTCATATTGCAACAATTTATCCCACCACTGCTCATAGCAGATGCGCTGCAACGACTCAGCACACATGCCTACGCGCCAGATCAGCTGCTTGATACATTTGGTTGGCAGCTCGTTATCTATGCCCTGCTGATTCTTTTTAGCGGTATGGTGGTATGGCGTGTTGTGATCATTTTGATCTGGAAACTCGAGGCTATGGTGACTCGCAGTATCGACCGCCAGGTGTACGACTATTTGCTGCAGCACAGTGCCCATTTCCATGCCAATCGTTTTGGTGGTGCGCTGATTTCGCAAGCGATCAAATTGAGCGGCTCATACATACGTTTTGCCGACACAACACTGTTCGAAATCTACACATTCGTAGTGTCGTTTGTTGCTACGGTGGTGATTTTGCTGCCGCGTTCGCCACTGTTCGTGCTGATTCTCACCGTTATCTCCGCTGGCTACTTGGTGTTGATGTATTTTGTGACCCGCCGATTACGCGCTGTGAACGAAGCAGAAACTGTGGCACTTAACCACCAAAACGGCTACTTAGCCGACACCGTCACCAACGTCATGGCAGTCAAAAGCTTTGCCGCCGAAGACTTCGAACGTTCCCACTTTGCCAAAGCAACCACCGACACACAACACGCCACATTCCGGCTCATGCGCGCCAGCACCAATCGCGATGTTTTGGCTGGTGGTATCATAAACATGATTGAAATTGCGGCATTTGCCATCGCCATTGGCGGCGTAGTATTGCTGCGAGCCGACGTCACCACAGCGTTTTTGCTCCTGAGCTACACATCTAACATTGCCCGTCGGCTGTGGGAATTTAACTCGCACGTACTGCGACAATACAACAAAGCATTTGGCGACTCGGCCGAAATGGTGCGCGTGCTCAACACTCCCGTCGACATTCAAGATCCCTCACGTCCAGAAAAATCGCGTATCTCACGCGGCGAAATTGCGTTTGACAACGTCACGTTCACCCACGCCGACGCGGGCGACGCGCTGTTCAAAAAACTGCAGCTTACTATCAAACCAGGCGAAAAAATCGGTTTGGTAGGCCACAGTGGTTCCGGCAAGACCACGCTCACTAAATTGCTACTCCGTTTTGCCGACGTAGACGCCGGCGCGGTGAAAATTGACGGCCAAAACATTGCCGCCATCCGCCAAGCAGACCTGCGCCGCGCCATTGCCTACGTGCCTCAAGAGCCGCTGCTATTCCACCGTACTATCCGCGACAACATCGCCTACGGTCTGCCGCGCGCGAGCAAAAAACGCATCATCGAAGCCGCCAAAGCTGCCAACGCCCACGATTTCATCCAAACATTGCCGCAAAAATACGAGACACTCGTGGGTGAACGCGGCGTCAAACTGAGTGGTGGTCAGCGCCAACGGGTAGCAATTGCCCGGGCTATGATCAAAGACGCGCCGATACTGGTGCTCGACGAAGCCACCAGCGCCCTGGACAGCGAAAGTGAGAAATTGATCCAGAGCGCCCTGTGGCGACTCATGGAAGGCCGCACCACCATTGTGATTGCTCACCGCCTGAGCACTATCCAAAAAATGGATCGCATCATTGTGCTCGACAATGGCAAAATTCTAGAGCAAGGCACACACAACGAACTGCTGCGGCAATCGAGCGGCACCTACGCTAAGCTATGGACGCATCAATCTGGCGGTTTCCTGGAAGACTAGAAACATGCTACAGTGGCTATGGGATCTTACAGGGAGCCCATGCTGTTTGAGGACGAGTCGGGCAGCAAAGTGGTGTGGTGGTCATTCGTGATCACCACACCCATACACTTTGGCATTATCTTGACCACACACTACACGCACGCTACATTGAATACTACCAAGGGTGAAAGTCTTTGGTGCTCATGGTTAGGGGGAGTGCGTATGAACGATACTCGGCTTTAGACGGTCTGCAGTCGCTGGATCGTTTAGGGCCATCTGTGGTGTGGGGTGTTATCTGCACGGATCACCCACAGTGCGTAGGTCGCTTCGAGGGTAGCGCATCACCACGCACAAAACACCACGCTCGACCCCACAGGGTGTGACGGTTCGCCACCGTCACACCCGCTATATAATTGACTTTATACCGAATGATGAATTACCATCTACAAGGATCTCTGCGGAGCTTCGCGGCGTCGCGTGGTTCATCCAGTACTTGGGTAGCGGCCCGAGTGCGCACCACAAATGGTGTGGCGACAACGACGTCGCCACACCTCTATTTTTTATATCGCACTTATTTTTTGGTTTCTTGGTCGGGGGTGGACTCAGCTTCTTCGGGCGCTTCGGCGCCGTTTTCGGCCTGTACTTCGGATTCGTCGGTTGCTTCACCGGCTAATGCGTCGTTTTGGGCGGCGAGAGCGCTTGGCTCATATACACTTGCTACCACGATCTCAGGATCAGTCATAATAGCCACACCTTGCACCGGTTTGATATCGGCAACAGTCACATGGTCACCCGGCTCCACTAATTTGTCACTTGTAACTTCCATATGTGCCGGCAAATCGCCTGGCAAAGCACTAATTTCGACTGTTTCAACGGCTTTGAGCACCACCAAGCCGGCTTTTTCGGCTGCGGTTTCGCCTTCGTTGGCGATTTCGATGGGGACTTCAGTCTCCACTTTTTCATTTTGCTTGACCACATGGAAGCTAATGTGACGCAGTTTGCGTTTGACTGGTTCAAAATCAGCCGATTTAATCATGGCCAAACGTTTAGTACCACCGATAGTCAACTCAACCGGTTGGTGCTTACCTGCTTGTTTGTAGACTTTTTCTAGCAAAGGCGCTGGGGCAGACACCGGTTTGGCATCATAATCATGCCCATACACTACGCCCGGCACTATACCTTGCTTACGGAGGCGGGCTACTTTTTTGCCCAAAATATCACGTTCTTCAACAGTTAGACTTACCTTATCACCCATTACAGAAATCTCCTTCTCCACCACGTTCTGTCATATTTATTATACCAGAAATGCCCATGCTAAAATGGAGCAATGGATGTAGAAACAATTATACGCACAATCGGTGTGCTGGGCATCGCTGCGATTGTATTTGCCGAATCCGGCCTGCTGATCGGATTTTTCTTGCCGGGCGACACACTGCTCTTTGCGGCTGGATTTTTAGCACAACAGGGAGTGTTGGCGGTAGATATTAATATACTGGTCGCAGCGCTGCTGTTTGCAGCGATCATGGGCTATAGCGTGGCCTACATGTTTGGCGAACGTTTTGGGCGTAGATTGTTTAAGCGACCCAATTCGCTGATCTTTAACCACAATAATCTCATGCGTGCCGAAGCGTTTTACGAAAAATACGGGCCGCTAACGGTCATAATTGGCCGGTTCGTTCCGTTTATCCGCACATTTGTACCTATCGTGGCGGGTATTGGGAGCATGAAACGCAGCACGTTTTTGCTATGCAATATCGTAGGCTCAATCCTGTGGATTGCAAGCACTACTTACCTGGGCTATTTTGGAGGAGCTTGGCTACAAGAACGCGGTATCAATGTAGAAATGTTGGTAATGCCAGTGATTTTGGCCGTGTTACTCATAAGCCTGGCGTCACCTATATTTCACTTATTGCACGATCGCGATCGTCGGGCGACGCTGCTCAAGACAATTCGACGCTTCAATAACAGATAGATATGCGCTATTCTCCGAGCCGAGAGCGGGGCTGCCCCGCTCTCGGCCGTTGGTCACACCTCCATGAGAACTGGATCTTCCTGGGCCGCGGCCTGTAGAACGCCGTGGAAGCACCCTGGGTCGCCCAAGTACCACGAGGGGCTGATGGAATCATCAAACCAGTAACCGAGTTCGCGCAGGGTATCCCTGTACGCGTCTCGGGCCCGTTCCCCTTCGTTGTGGCCAAAGGGGATGTGGTGCAGTGGGCCGCCGAACGCTTCGGCGCAGAAGACGTCGAAGTAACGCCGGGTATTCCCCAGGATGTGCGCTTCCCACAGCGGGTCAACACGACTGGTCATGGCATGCTCAACCTCGGGGTCAAGCACCGCCAGTGCGTAGTACTGCTGCAGGGCAAGCACATCATCCTGCAGCGCTTGGTCGTCGACCGTCAGACCTCGTCGGCCCAGGTCGGCGGCTATCCGCTGACAGGCAGATCCGAAGTCTTCGGCGTCGATACGGCGGATCGCGGCCAGTTGGGCCGGCGTCAGATCCGCCAGCACTTCTGGCTGAATGGTGGACATGAGCGTTCGCAAAGGATCACTCCCTCCGTCGACGTACGCAGTGCTGCGTACATGACCCAGATGCTAGTGCATCTAAGGCGACAAGTCAAATTAGAGCAAGCGTTTCAGATACGCACCGGTGTAGGATTTACTACTGGCAGCAATCTGCTCGGGGGTGCCTTCGGCCACGACCATACCACCATCGTCGCCACCAGCCGGGCCCATATCTATGATGTGGTCGGCGTTTTTGATGACGTCGAGATTGTGTTCGATAATTACCATACTGTTTCCAGCTTCCACGTGCGCTTGCAGCACATGCAATAATTTTTTTACGTCAGCGCTGTTCCGCCCGGTCCTCGGTTCCTCGAGTATATTCAGCTAAAGAAGACTAGGACAACACTCTCAAATTTT
>CAYURH010000011.1:0-34200 GCA_964447105.1 uncultured Candidatus Saccharibacteria bacterium | reverse complement strand
CACGGGCGACGGCAAGGCCGACATCGCGTACTATTCCACCAGCATCTACAAATGGTGGGTGGGCGCTTCGTCTGGCTCCGGGTTCTGGGGTCTGGCCGAATGGTCGTACGACGGATCCGGCTACAACACCATGGACAACGCCTGGCTGGCCGACGTCAACGGCGACGGCAAGGCCGACAAGGTGTTGTTCTTCCGCAGCACCGGCAACTGGTACGTCGGCACATCCGCCGGCGGCGCGTTCTGGGGTCTCAGCAACTGGATCTCGGGCCACGGCGCCGGCTCGTAAGTAGAAAATGCCGTTAAATCGGCAGGCTGGGCTCCGCGCATGGAGTCCAGCCACTCAAACAACATTATCCGCCCATCCACCACTGGAAAATTCACCCGCCACCGAGTATACTTATCGCAGTTGTATAGGGGTATAGTACAACGGTTAGTATAAAGGTCTCCAAAACCTTAGATCGTGGTTCGATTCCACGTACCCCTGCCATGAAAAAACGATCGGCTTTAGTCGGTCGTTTTTTCATGCCGGTGCTTGGTGTCGAACCACGATCGCGAGCAAAGCGAGCAAGATCGTGGTACGTTCGCAAGCAGCTATCGCAGGAACTTGTTCCGAGAAAACTGCGTAGCGTTGTCTTGCGCGTACCCCTGCCATGACAGTTTTCTAAGAAGTAAGGAGAGCACGAGCTCGTTCTTTTATTTTGCCCACCCCTGTAGAAAAGTTTGGTTAAGTTCGATTCCTGTATCCCTATTCGTTGTATACTTGTTCCATGGCATTTTTCACTGGCGCAGGCATTGTTCTTACGCAGGGCGACAAGTATGTGCTCATTCAAGAGGTTCGGCACGAAAAGGCGGGTTTCTTTAATCTACCTGCGGGCACCCTGGAAGTCCATGAAGACTTTATCGCGTGTATTCAGCGTGAGGCAAAAGAAGAAACAGGCGCCGACATTGAGCTTCAACATTTTCTTGGTGTGTACCAGACGGTGATAGCAACCGGCAGTAATGTCGTGTTCTTGATCTTTGCCGGCAAGGTTGCCGATAACGTGCCCTTCGTATCTGATGAGCACACTGTCATTAAAGCGGTTACCTACGACGAAGTGCTGGAGCTGGACCGCGAAAGCAAACTGCGCGCTCCAACCGTTCTGAAAGCTATCCAAGATCATCGTGCCAGCAAGCTATATCCGCTTGAAGCAGTGCAGGCTTGGCATATCGATACTCTTTCTTCGATAACTGTCGAGAAAGATCATTGAAGCTCCTCCAGTTATGACCAGAAAGCTCGGGTCAGGCCGAAAACGAGAGCCAACTGATGCCTCTGTTGTCCTGCCGCCATTTAATGACGAGGCACCTAAATTAAGCTTGCATAATAAAAGCCAAACAGAATAACAAAAAGTGGCGCTGTTGCTAGCCCTGGTACATACCTTTTCTCAACAGCTCCCCAAATAATATGTTCCATGCCATTAAGAAGCATTGCAAATATGAACCACGGCATAAATGTCTGAGCTCCCGGTAGCGTAGGGCTGAAAATGTAGGCAATGATTGCGGCTGATAAGATTATCTCGAATGCAACAAACAACCAAAGCGGCAGTTTAGTCACAAACCACTTTTTATGAAAACCAGTCCACATTTCTTCTTGCGAATGCAGCAGTTGAATGACGCCAAATATTACAAACCAGCCATGTGTATCCATTTACTTAATAATACCAGTTCGTTTTTGTTAGTCAGGTCGGGAACAGGGTATCTTCCCGTTCCCGACCTTGACGACTGCGTAATTCCTACCAAGATCCTGCTATGCAGAGGAGGGGATTCGGGCTAGGCGAGCAGCCGCTTGCATGGTCGCCTCAGCAGTTCCAGAGTCGACCCGGCCCAAGCCGCACGGAGCAGCTACGCCCACGAAGGGCGATCCGGCATACAGCTCGGCCAAGACCAAAGCCGCGGCTTGATCTCCAACGGGCGCCGTAGGATGCGCCGCTCCTGCTATTAGATCACAGTGGACCCGAAGCATCTCTAGGCACCGGTAGTAGCCCTCTTCCGTCGGCGCCGGCTGGTCGCCAAAGGCCAGTGGTATGCCAATCGCCAGCAGGGCGTGACCTTTGGGCCACCCCTTGCTTAGGGCGTTGGCCAACAACACCGGTGCAAGCAGCGAATCGGGTGTGACCAGCGCTTTGTGACTCTCTTGATTGAAATCACCCCAGCACAAGTGGACGATAAAGCGAGTGCCTGGGCGGGTGAGCTTTACCAACTTTATGATGCTCCGCGCCAGCAGCCAGGCCATCAGCCGCTGAAGCGGCAACGGACGGTGCGCCAGCTTTGCCAGCAAGACAGTCTCCATGGGTAGTTCCAACTGGAACTCTACCTCGTACGGAGCCATGTTTTGGATGGCGTTTATTGCTTGGGCGGTAGCCCGACGGAAAGTGCGCATGTAGCGCGGAATCCGTAGGCTCCCCGGCCGAAAGGCCAGGCCCCAGACGATAGGGCTAGGAAAGCCAACCTGAAAGGATACGCCCTGCGGCAATAGACGGCGCATGCCGCCCAGACTGGCGCGGGCCAACTCCTCGGACCTCAGCGCGTCGCGGATGGCCTGCACCGAAAGCGGGCGGCCAAACGCCTTTTTGTACTGGGGTGGTCGGTTGCGGCTCCAGTCAGCGGGTCGCACCAGCCTAACGCCGGGGATTTCGCCCAAGCGCTCGAGAATGCCCTGAACCCAGAAATCCCTCGCCTGGTCGGTCTCGCCGTCAGGCAGGCTCCGGATATTTCCCCCGGACACTCGCAACATCCACGCAACAGCCCTTTCGGTTATGGCTCTGGGGCTATCGGTGCCTCGTGCCGGATCGCGCGGGGCGCTGCCCCAGAAGTGCACCCAACGACCTGGTATTGCCATCTACTTGCTCCTTTGTATAAAGTACACCACGGATTACGGCCAAAAAGTCGCCGTACTATAGTGTATACAAACCCAAAATGATTTACCAGAAAATATTCTACGCCAACCCGAAATGGCTCGTCTTCAGCGAGGACTTGTCTGTACCGAAGCTATTTAGGTGCGCTCACCATCACTCAAACCGAAAAGTCTCCACTACCTGCTCTACAACATCCCTAGACAAAGTATCCGTAGGCAACACCACCAATTCCACATTTTTATTTGCACTCAAAATTTTATACACCAAACTGGTCGCTCCACCCGCATCGTACACGTAGCTAAAAGCTACATAACTGGATTTTACCGCTGTTAGATTACTGTATTTAATACCTATTTTCTGAGCATGCGCCTTCCAGTCGTCGATGGTGCTATACACAACCTGGCCGTCTTGCGCGCGGGTGAGCGTGATGCCCGCAGACGTTTGAGTATCTTCCGAAGTTAGTTCGCCGATGTAGCGCTGACCATGTAGCGACTCTGTGGTTTTGTCTGTAAACGTCCAGGTTTTGGGGTAGGCAAAGCTAATGCCTAGGTTGCTGTTGCTGTAGGTGGTCCAATCGGCTGGGATGTTCGCTTTGGATATTTGCTGGGTGTCATTGTGGCGAGCAGCATCAGCAAAAAAATTCCAGGTGTACCAACCAGCAAAGCACAACAGCCCCAAAACCAGCAGCATAACCACGTATTTAGGAGCACCGAATCGCTTTTGCTGGGCTTTCATAAAGGTAATTCTAAGCCAAGGGCAGGCGATAGTCCACACAGGGTCTGGTGACGCGCAAGTTTTATGGATAATCGCTCTGCCACCCCCAAACTTTGTTATAGTTACGTACATGATGATTACCACCCTTATCCTTGATGCCGACGGAGTTCTTATTAACGGCGACAGCTTTTCTAAAATCCTAGCCCGCGACTACGATGTCGATGAAGTTAAAGAAAAGGAATTTTTTACGACTCATTTTCAGGATTGTCTGGTTGGTAAGGCCGACCTAAAAGAATCAATTGCGCCTTATTTGCAATGGTTTGGCTGGCAGGGCACTGCCGACGAGTTTTTAGAATACTGGTTTAAAGCTGAACATAGTCTTGATGAAGAGCTTATTACATACGTTCAAAAGCTTCGAAAATCGGGTCTTTGTGTTGTGCTTGCAACCAACCAAGAGCGGTATCGCACAAATTACATGCTTGAGCACATGGGGTTCGATGGCGCTTTTGACAAAATCTACTCATCTGCGCATCTTGGGCTTAAAAAACCCGACGTTAATTTTTTTGCAAAAGTCGTAGAAGACTTGGGTGCTGGCAAGCAGGAAGTTCTGTTTTGGGATGACGACCAGCACAATATAGATGGCGCGCTCCAGTATGGCATTCACGCCGAGTTTTACAGCGGCTATGTGTCCTTTCTAAAAACTATGTCAGAAAAGTATGGCCTGGCTAGCCCTGCTTAAAATTATAAACGGCATGCGCCAACCAAAGTCACAATGTTGTACGGACAAATCCATAAGCTTTATACTGCTACTATTATGAAACACCTGCTCAACACTTTGATCATAGCACTGACGGTGACCGCCATAAGCCTGGCGCTAATGCTGGTAATCCCTATTCGAGATACGTCTGAAGCCGCGTGCTGCGATGACTTCGACCTGCAAGCCAGTTATGGCCTCCCGTTGCCGTTTAAACAAGACTATAGCGGTGGGCTTAGCGGCAGGGGTAAGGTCACGATTGAACCCATAGGTTTGATGGTAGATGGGGTGCTGGTTTTTGTGGCTACCGCCGTAGTACTGAGTGTGATTTCGGTTGTGCGAAAACGCCGAGGTAGTGCCTAGCGACTGCTTGCCGCTAGGTCCGCCACAAAATCATCCACCCGCTTCTTCGTTACTCCAGGCATGCATATGATATGGCTCCAGCCGTCTTGGCTGGCAAGTTGCCATTTGGCGATGAGAGCAGGGGAGGGCTGGGCGATAAGGACAGTCAGCGCATCTGGATTACGCCATGCTTTCCAGCCAATGCCTTGCAGCTGACCCAATGCATATTCGGCAAGTTCCAGACCAGCCATAGCGCGTTGACGCAAGCCATCTAGGCCATACGAGTGGATGGCGTACCAAAGTAATATGGGTGCGTGACCGCTGCGCGAGCCGCTTATAGTCATGTCGGCCGATCCGGTGTAATGTCCGGAGCGGCGGATGGTGTCGCTATAGCTGCGGCGCGTCACTACGATGCCGCAGGGGAATGGTGAGCCAATAAATTTATGGCCGCTCACGCTAATGCTATCGGCGCCGTCGGCCAGGTCAAACGAATAGCCGCCCGGCAACAATGCAGTGTAGGTGCCGGCGAGTGCGGCATCGCTATGGATAAAATGAGGGACATTTGCGTGCACCAGCGCCGCTTTGATAGTCGATACGTTGTCGCGCGCTTCTGTCATGGTAGTGCCAATGGTGGCTACGACAATGGCTGGCTGGCCGGGGTGAGCCGCCAACTGCGTGGCTAAATCGTCGTAATCCATCTCGCCCTGCGGCGTGGCGCCTACTACGCTGGTAGGCAGCTGCAATATATGTGCGCTCTTAGCTACACTGTAGTGCGCTGCTTGCGAATAGTATAACCGAGCACCAGGCAACCGCTCGCGCGCCAGATACAGAGCATACAAATTGCCTTCAGATCCGCCCGACGTCACATACCCCCAGCGGTCATCGACCGGCGCACGGAACAAATCAGCAAAAAAATTCACTACATCACGTTCGATCTGTTTGCAGTTGATACCTGGGTAGAGTTCATCAAATGGGTTGCCCACGTTGTTGAGCAGATAATCAAAAAATCCATACACCGGCTGGTACGCAAAATCGGTGGAACCAGGGAAACCCAGGGAATGACTGTAGGTATCCTGCAGTTGCTTATGAAAGGCGGCAAGCGGTTTGGGTAAGCGGGATTCGGGCACGGGTCTCATCATACTAGCCGCGCCAAATAGGGTCAATTTACTCTGTAAACTATGGGGCGCGCCGGTTGCCCGACGCACCCCAGTCACTTGCGCGCCATCGCCTCCCAGAAAAACTTGGGTGGCCTGCCAGGCCATAGTTTGGCGAAAAAATGCGGCAGCAAACCGTCGGCGCGTGCGATGAGCACGCAGCTACGGGCAGTGCCTCCTCGCTCCTCAATGGTTCGGACTACGGCAGCAGTCAGTTTGCCGCGATTGCTGGCGTCATCGACTACCAGGTATCGTGTGTTTTCGCAGTCGTGCAGTCGTACGTAGGTCTCATCCAGCTCGTATTCTTCAGTGACCGACATGCCGATCAAATCTTCGCTGGTCACGCCCAAGATCTTGGACAGCACAACGGCCACTACGTAACCACCGGAGCTGAGCCCCAAGATGACATCTGGCTTGAATGTTTCGTCGGCCAGAATCTTACGAGCCACGACGTGACACATCTTCTTGAACCTGCGGGCGCTTACCGTGCGATTGCGCCACCATCGAAGCAACTTATGCCTCCTCTGCGTCAGTAGACCAGGCTATTATACCGCGAGTTCGATGTAACTGCCTTGTTCGCCCTCTATTTGCCATGCTTGTTCGTAGGAAATACCTTGGACGACTACAGGGAACATGCGCATAACCCACTGAGAAGTGACGATAAGTACGGTGGTATAGTTTTGACTCTGTAGGTCGTGCATGAAATCTTCCACGCGCGTTTTGATATCTGCGATCGATTCGCCGTCATTGAAACACGCCGTCCAGCGATTGTCGGCTGTGTCGAGTGCGTGGCTCAGTTCGGCAAACGGTTTGCCTTCGAACCCCGAGCGGTGGTCATCGAGTCGCGCATCTATTTCGATATCAAGATGATGAAACGCATTCACTATGTCGGCGGTTTGCTGCGTGCGCTTAAGCCGCGAAGCGTAGATATGATCAAATTGTACGTCTTGGAGCCTGCGGGCAAGCGCTTGGGCCTGAGCAACGCCTTGGGGCGTCAGATGTACATCAACCGCCGGGTCGGCATTGCAAATATGCAAGTCGTTGTAATTGGTGCGGCCATGGCGAGCGATATATAGTTTCATCCCACTATCATAAAAGAGTTCGCCGGTACGGTAAAATATATTCAACATGCCTACCCACGAAATTTTGTACTTCAACGGCCTGGGCAATGGCCAAACTAAATCCTGGGAAGAGCGCATGTTCAACGAGTAGTTGTCGCCAGAGTCACGAAATTATTGTATGCTACGCTCAGTTGTCGGACACCCGTCTGACGATGCACACCCCGAGCAGAGAAAGTGAGCGTGAGATGGAGTATGCTGAATTTGAAGTGACCCCACCGGATGGGGCCAACGACCAAGCTGCGCTACAAGCGTTCTGTCAGCGCGTCGCTGATGCGCTGACATCGCAGACGCATTTCCTCAACATCCCACCGATTTCGGTCGTATCTGAAGCGGGCCGTGTCAGCGTAATAGTGGGGCATATGTCGTCGGATGGAGCCCTAGTCGCCGGCAATCAACTGGCGGCCACACTACGTCGCAGATCATTCACGGTAGGCAATCACGCACACGCAACCGCCGCGCCAGCTGCTGGTAAGCAAGCCATACGGACAGCACCGGCGCCCGTTGTGGAAGATAAGCCCGAAGAGACGTCGGTGCCCGTTGTGCAAGAGCCCAAACCGCCGGCACCGCCGACCCATACGGCCAAACCCTCCGCACACGCGCCCAAGGCAACAGGCACGCGAAAGCCTACGGGTGGCGATACCCGCCCTGACGGTCTGCACCTGGAAGTCATGCCCACGCCACCCACACTGCGTCACGGACCGCGCAATGAAGTCGCGTGTCAGGCAGTGTTCAATGCGCTCAAGGCTCATGGCAGGCCTTTGAGCAACAAGGAAATCCGAGAACATACCGGCCTCAGCGTAGATAGGGCCAAGACCGCGATTCACTACCTGCTGAGCGATGGCCATGTGACGGCCATGAGAGAGCGTGGTGGATCGGGGGTTCCTCGTTACTTCTTCGCGCTCAGCTCACGCGCAGCCAAAGCAGGCGTGTACAGCACGGATGACCTCTTGGATCTTGGGAAGCTGTGGGGCAAAGGGACGGTCGGCAAGGTAGCGGTCCTGAAAGTACTTGTTCCTGCCGCTCAGAAAGTTCCCGCAAAGGGACTCACTATAGAAGAGGTCAACTCCCAAATCAGTGCGGCCAACTACAAGAGCATCTGGATGATGTTCAGGCCGGCGGTCAAAGCTGGGTTGTTGAGTGTGCAGAAGCAAATTGGGGGCTATAGCGTCAATGTATACACGTTGACTGCCGCGGGCCTTACGGCCGGCCTCGCTTACCTGCGAAAACACGACGGCCGTGTGTCCGCTGACTAGTTGGCAGACCACAGTCGCATCCGGGCCGCACATGCGGCGGCCCGGTAAACTAGATTTATGATAATAACATTTCTTCGACGTGGCCGGTGGGGGTTGTCCCCACCGGCCACGTTGTTCAGCCGCCCGCCTGGGAGGAGGGGCTACTGAACGGTCTGCACGGTCGCCGCGAACCGGTTGGTCAGCGCGCCGGTGTAGATCTTGTACTCCGCGGCCAGCCGCTGCATGCGGTCGGCGTCGATCAGACGCTGCATCACGAGTCCGAGACCGCCCGGACCGGCGGCCTCGGGCCGCTGGTACGTGTCGAGCATCTTGCCCAGCATCGCGCCGAGACCGAAGCGAGCGAACGACCCCAGACCGAGCTTCTGCAGCGCACCGAGACCGAAGCGCTGGAAGCTGACCATGGCTCCCTTCAGGCAGTCGCAGTCCTTGCCGCCGCGGGCCACGACCTGCAGCGACATCGCCGCGGCCGGCGCCATGCGGTAGGCGTCCTGCTTGAGGGTCTTCGTCAGGCCGTCGGAACCCCAGCCGTCCTTGGTGGTCAGGCCGTGGTACCAGTCGGCCTGGACGCTGTTGGTCGCGGCGTTGGTCAGCGCGCCGGTCAGGCTGTGGTAGAAATCACCCTGCACGGTCTGCGTGACGCTCGCGGTCGCGGCCTGGTAGGCGTCGGCCTGCGTGGCCTGGGTGACCACACCGCCGAACATCGACAGCGCAGCGGTGAGCGAGAGCGTGGCCTTGGCCACGACTACTCCGAGGAGCATGCTTGTCTCCTTCTGGCGGTTTCCCGCCTATCGGGCGTCCTGACTGGACGCCAGCGCGTGTGCGCCTTGCCTACAATACAGGATGAACGCACAAAATAAAAGTTTAGTAAAGTTACATAACTAACTAGTCGCCCGCCTCTGTTTGCCGGTACATTACTTACTGCGCCAACGGCAAGGTAGGTGGCAGTGGTGGCAAACTAACCGTAGGATATTGTGGCGGCACCATAGGCGGCGTGGATCGATGTTTTACCAGCGTCACTATTACCACCACGATGGCTACACCTACCACGACAACCACACCAACCAATACGCCGAGCGCAGTGCTTTCACCAGTTGTGGATGTCACGTGTTCGGACGAAGCGTTTATAAAATTTTTGACCAAGTAGTTGTTGCCATACGCCGCATCGACTTTTTTGAACCCATCGAGTGCTGCTCTGTAATCACCTTTGGCGAAAGCATCGATGGCCGCCACCCAATCACTACTTACTGAACTGCTGCCGTCAAACGTCATGCTGTGTGTTTTGGCCAGGGCAATAAAATCAGCCACGTCACGCACGAAACTCACGTCAGAAAACTTTGTTTTGGCGACTTCTGGATCAGATGCCGAAAGCGCAGCGTAGGTCACGAGCCCGATTTGCTTGCCGTCGGTATCAAAAGCAGGGCCGCCACTGTTGCCTTCGGCGATTGGCGCGCTCGTGGCAATGACAAGGTGGCCGCCGGCATCATTGCCACCGTCGGTCACTTCGCCTTGGGTAGCGGTAGGGATGGTGCGAGGCTTGGTCGGGCTCAGGCCGCCGTCGACAAAACCGGGGAAGCCCAGGATGGTGAGCTCTGATCCAGGTTTTACGCCATCCATGCTTCCTAGTTTTACTACGGGGTAGGTAGATTTTTTGTCGAGCGTAAGCAGGGCAACATCAGATGATTTGATGCTGGCAATATCGGAACTTTCTTCGTTGGCGAGATCAAAATTAGCATCAACAAACGTCGCTTTGACCACGGTGTCGGTGTAGTCAAATGTCAATTTATCGCCGACAAAATTGAGCTTAATGGGGTTGTTGCTCAACTGCACCGCGTAGCTAGTCGTAATGCCATTGACGTGGGCCGAAGCTTGGCTCAACAGTGACGTCCAGGCTTCAAATGACTTCAGGTCGGCCGCCTTCATACCGCGCACCAAATCATCGGCCTGTGTTTGCGTGATCACACCGGCTTTTGCGAAATAGTTTACGTATTGGCTCAATTTGGCATCTTGTTCGCCATGCACCAAGATCATCATCTCGGTTTGTAGTGCTGAATTAAGCGGGATGAGCGCTACATGGCCGTTGGTGCTCACCGCGCCGTCTTTACCCACAATTGATCCACTTCCAGAGCCAGCATTACATGCCGCCGGGATGCGCCCCTCTTGCCCGCGAATAAGCAGTGTGACGTCGTAGCAATAGATAGTACCCACGCGCACCACCGCCAATTGGTTTTTGGCTACGACAGATAGTTCGGTGCCGGATTTGAGCGTGTCGGGCGTGTTGACAGTTGACGAAGCCAGAACAATTTTGGCGCCCGCCACCATAGCCGTAGGCTTGGGCTCTGGACCTTGGCCCGCTAGATACTGAGCGTCGGCCGCCGGTGGGGCAAAGATAATAGAATGGAGCGCCTGCACAAGCGTAGTCAGGTCGCCCTCTTTGGTTGAAGGGTAGTAATGCAGCGAAATAGAATACGGGCGATTATTTTGCACTGTGACATACTGCAGATCATAGGCAATAACAGTACCGCCGCCACCGGTAAACGAATAGAGGAGTTTTTGATAAGCAGTGCCGTTGATTGTTTCTTGCTCGCGACTTACCAGTACGCCATCAGTAGGAGTAAATTCACGCACGGTGATTTCGGTATCGTTGAGACCGGGGAATTTGGAATGGCGTGCTTCGAAATATTTATCGCGCGCTGAGGTGAGAATTACTAATTCCGGGCGAGTAATCAGTCCCAACGGATCTTTGCTCGATGTTTCACTCTTCAACTGCAGTTTGACAATGCTGTAGCTGCGCGCCACCGACATTTCACTATCTGCATATTCTTGCCCGGATACCACGCCGTCTTTGAGACCCGTCGTTACCTGACCATGCCCTTGCAAAAATTGTCCATTGTAGTGACCCGAAAACCCTAGTTGTGACATAAACGTAATCTGTTCTTGGGCCGGATCGTGCACTTTTAGCACAGCCGCCAGCTCTTGCAACGCTGGTTTACTTCCTCCGAAATAACCAGGCACCACTACAATAGCCACAATGCCAGCGATAAACACGATGCTTAAGACGACAATGGTCAAAAATAATTTCAGGCTTTTGCGCGCATGTTTTTGCAGCGCCGGATTGGGATGGGGTGTTTGTTGCTTCTTCATACAAATCCTTTACGCTTAGTCTACTTGTTTACTGGGCGGCTGGCCATAATTTCAGGAATGAATTTACCAATTGGATGCCGGCGGTACGTTCATATACAGTGTTGTCTTCGAAATAATGATCTTTGCCGTAGAAAAAGTCCACGGTACCAGCAAAATAGCAGTATTCGCTAATTTCTTTCATATGCGATATCAATTCTGACGATATGATTGGGGCACACACATATAAATTGACGTAGTCGATGGCTTTCAGATAATCCACCAAACTATCCAGCACCACACTGCTGGTCAGACAGTCCTGTACGATCACGATGTTGCGGCGCTTCAACAGATCTTTACGCATGACCGTGGCGTCTTTGAGCTCGCGGTTGAGACTAGAGAACGCGCTGCGTTTGGTGTCTTCGATGTAGCCTTTGAATTCTTGGTAATAGTAGTCGGTCTCGCTGCTGGCCAGTTCACTGCTGTAACTAAAACCACCTGACACATTCACACTTCCTACATTGAGCCCGCCCGGCACATCGATTTCCGATGCTAGGTAGAGTTGGAGGGGGCATTTCAGATTGTTGGCGAGCACCGCACCAATGATCAGCGAATCAGTGTCCAGACTTACTACCGTTGCTGGTTGCCCTTGTAGTTGCGTAAATGACGGGTAGGCTTTTTCGCCCGCTTCTTTTCTACTTTTGTAATACACTGCTGCCATATCGTTACCACACAAAATTATAGTTGCCGTCACCATTACCTTCGGCGCTTCGCTGGTCGTAGCGACGATCGTTTTGGTAACTTTGGGACTGTTGGGATTCTTGTGAATTGTCTTTGATGATGTCTTCAGCTGCGTTGTCACCATCTGATTGTTGCTGCGACGACGAAGACGGCGACTCATCCAACTGTTGTAGTCGTTTCAAAAGCGCCTGATACAACGCAGCAAAGTTGACGCCGTATTCTGGGCTATCCTGGCACTCACGCAGTGCAATCACGCGCAGCGCTTCGGAGTAAGCGGAGCGTGCGGCGGTGCGGTCGGTGCTTTGGTCGCCAGTATTGAACAGCGCCAAACCCCAGTTGAAGCGGATCATGCAACGATGAGCGGCGGTCGTGATGGCATCGGCTTGGGTATAGTTGTCGACAGCAGCGCCAAAGTTGCGTTCGCCATAATAGGTATTGCCTTGGTCAAAAAACACAATGTCGCGATCATACAGACTTGTAAATTGCGCAGCCGTGAGCGCAGCATGCGCCGTGCCACCATCTCGCGTGCCTGTACCAGCCCAAACCAACAGCCACGGCAAACCAGTGATCACAACCAGCAGTACCAGGATAGCTACTATGATTTGTCGCAGTCGCTTGTTCATCGTCGCACCTTCCATCGCGCCACGAATTCACGGAGGCCACGCAGACCCAAAATTTCGAACAAGAATATCCAGGCCACGATGGCTAGAGCGATGGGTACGTGCAGTACGTTTTGCCGTAGCGCTTGGCTTTCGGGCGCAGATATTTGAGCGTTGGCGGCGCTTTGACGTGCATTTACTACCGTCTGCGACAGGTTGGCATCTTGGGACGGGACGTATTGGCCATTGAGATTTTGGGCCAATGTGCGCAGCATTTGTTCGTCGCGGTGGCTGATCACGGGGCCAAATGTGTCACCGCTGTAGTCTTCGGCAAACTGATCTGATTTGCGCACCAATTTACTGAGGTCTTCAAAATTAGGTACTATCAGCGGCATTTTGCCACCCGCACTCGTACCGTAGCCGACTACGACAGCGGCATTGACCAACGGGGCTAACGCTTTAGCCGCGGCGCTTACTTTATCGGCGGTGTCTGATTTGCCCGTGAGTTCACCGTCCGTCATAAACACCAGCACGCGCTGGCGAGTGACGTCGTTTTTCTTGACGCTTTCTATGTAATTTTTGACTGTGGTGAACGCGCCCGCCATCGACGGCTCGTCACGCGCGCCGTAATAGTCTGCCGTGAAGATAGTCTGCACAGAGTTTTTGATGTCGCTTGTGGTAGTGGTGAGCGGCAGATAGAGCGACGCATTGTGATCGTAGGTCACGATGCCTATGCGCGAGCCACCCAATGCATCCGCCAACTTCGTAATGTCATGTTGTATATCCGCCAGACGTGTGTCGCCGTCGCGGCCATCGAGCGCGTTCATACTGTATGTGGTGTCCACCATAAATATGATGTCGCTGTTGCTCACTGTCTGGCTGGAGTCGGGTTGATTGAGTGGTAATAGTCCTGCAAGCACACCCATAAGCACAAGTCCGGCCAGCACCACAACGCGCCGCCAATAAAACGCTTGGCTCAAATGTTTAAACCGCGCCAACGCTCCCAAACCAGCAACGAGCGCGAGCACAAGCACCAGTGCGATGATGATGACAATATTCATCGTCGCCACCTCACATACAGCACACTCATCCACACCGCGAGCGCTACTGTAGCCACAATCCAATAGGGATAGGGTGCGTCAGCCTGCACAAATACTTCATTTTGGCGCGTATTCAAAATGCTGGTGTAGATAGTTGCGAGTGCAGCCGGGAAGCCACCCGTGTCAGATATAGTGCTCACGGAGGCGCCAGTGATTTTGGCCACCGGGCTGTCTTGCGCTGGCGCAAAATCATCTTGCGGTGCCACGATATAGAGCTTCACGTCATATTTGGGCAATAGGGTGGCCACGGTTACGGGGTCGATTTTGCCATTATGCTCCATGTCGCTCACTAATATGATGTGTCGGCTGCGCTTTTCGGCGATGGCATCAAACCGCCGGATACACCCCGCCAACCCGGCGCCAATATCTGTACCGCCACCACCGGCAGCACTACTAAAACCTGCCGAGCTCGAAGCGTTATACTGTTGCGACGAAAACTGTTTGGTAAAATCATCCAAAATCAGGTTCATGGCAGCAGTGTCATTGGTGAGCGGCAAGGCTACAAACGGTACGTTTTGGAAAAACACCAACGCATAGCGGTCGGTTGGGTATTTGGTTATAACTTCTTTGAGCGTTTTCAAGCCTGGTATCACGTAATCTTTCATGGACCCAGACGTGTCCATACACAGCACGATGTCGCGCGACTGAGTATATTCGATTTTGCGAATTTGCTCTTGCGGACGAGCCACAATCAACACAGCGTCGAGCGCCAGCACAGCCAGTACGCTCACTTCGATAATGCGCAGTGTTTTTGCACGACTCTGCATTTTGGCGAACGAAGGCAAGCTAGTCGCTGTTTCGGTATTGGCCACATATCGCGCTGGTTTCTTGAGCGGGCGTCGCCAACGCCAAAGCGCAACAGCCAGCAACGGCGCAATGAGTACGGGGATGAGCCAGAGCCACTTTATCGACATGCTTCTACCACCTGCGTTGCCGATGTGCAGACCGACATAAATGCTTGATGATTCTCCGTAGGTCGGAAGGCGACAGGGTAGACCAACGTGAGCATCTGCTCCATGGATTGCAAATGGCGGAGCGCCACTTCGTAGCGTGCCGAGTACGCAGTACGGTGATTCATCAGGCTGTCAAATGCGCTACGCGCGATCAAGCTCACTTGCGCAGCGCCGGCATCGGCCGTGAGCTTGCCGGCCATGACTTCTTGTTCGATGCGCCGGATTTCGGCCAGTGCACGGCGGATTACGTCGTCGGCGTGAGGCTTGGACTGTTCGACCACCCGTTGCTGTGCACGCAGTGCCAAACGCCTGCGCAGCCAGCGAGCCGCGTAATAGCCACCTACTGCCCCCACCAGCAAACCCAGCGCCGTGAGCGCCCAGCGTCCGTCGAGATTGAGCGACGGATAGATGTCAACGGCGGCGTAGTGCATACCTTTTTGCCTGCATAAACATTTCACGCAGCACCGTGGCGGCCTGCTCAGCGTCGGTAATCAAACCATGGGGGATGCCGCGATTGCGGCACAGCTGGTCGGTCTGGGCATACCAATTGTCGAATTGTGAACGCCATTCAGACTGCAGCACTTTACTGGCTGCAGTATCTGGGCTGATGGTTTGCCCAGCTTCGATATCTTGCACCATCCATTGGTCATCGACGTCAGACATAAATGGCCACGTCGGCGCCAGCTGCACATAAAACACCTGATGACGGCGTGACAATGTATGGATCGTATCTTCTACTTCTTTGAGCGGCGGCATGCCATCAGTCACAATAAAGATAGCGCTGCGACGCTTGGTGGCGCCAAGCAGACGCTTGCCCAACACAGCTGGGGTGGCTTCGGCGTTGGTCGGTGCATGCAGCGTTTTGTCGATGGTGCGGAGTATAGCCTCGAGATGGCGCGATGTGTTGCTGTAGCGCGATATAATCACGCGGCCAGTGGGGTCGGCGGCACACAGAGCCATCAGGTCTTGGTTACGCTTCACAAAACTGCCCAACATCACACAGACGGCATACAGTGCATCTTGTTTGTGCAAGCCACTGTAGCCAGGCAGCAACATAGAACGGCTTGTGTCGGCTACCACTATCACTCGCTGGTCACGCAGCGCGGTATATACACGCGTGTGCACGGCGGCAGTTCGGGCAGTGGCCTTCCAGTCAATATCTTTGACGTCGTCGCCCACGATATATTCACGCAAACTATCGATTTCGAGCCCGCGGCCACGAAATAGTGAATCGTAATTGCCACTCAGCAGCGTCACGACTTTGCGGCGCGAAAAAAGTTTGAGTTTTTTGGTAACGACTTCAGTAATTGTCACGGTACGATGACAGCTTTCCCAATATGTTCGATGATGGAATCGGCGTTGATATTCTCGGCCTCGGCCTGGTAGGTGAGTCCGATACGATGGCGTAGGACTCGCTGCAAGAACGGTTTGACGTGGTCTGGTGTGACATAACTGCTCTTGGCCATCAGTGCGGCAGCACGACCAGCAGCCACCAGGGCCATACTGGCGCGTGGCGAAGCGCCGAATTCGATATATGGTTTGATATCGGCCAGGTTGAATTGTTCGGGTCGACGTGTGGCACCTACCACTGCGGCAATGTATTTGAGCACTTTGTCGTCCACCTGAATCTGCCGCGCCATTTCAGCTATGTGCGCAAGGTCGGCCATGGAAGCACAGATGTCTACCTGTGCCGGTGGCGCGCCCAACGTGTGCGTTTTCATGACATCCACTTCTTCTTCAAGAGTGGGGTAGTCGATGACGTGTTTGAATAGGAAGCGGTCGAGCTGCGCTTCTGGCAACAGATAGGTGCCTTCTTGCTCGATAGGGTTCTGAGTAGCCATAACGATAAAGCCATCGGGCAGAGGGAATGTTTGACCACCAATCGACACTTGGCGCTCCTGCATGGCTTCAAGCAAAGCACTCTGGGTTTTGGCGCTGGTGCGGTTGATCTCATCGACCAGCACAAACTGATGATTCACTGGGCCGAGCTGCGTGATGAAATTATGCTGCAGGGGGTTGTAGATCTGCGTACCAATAATATCCGACGGCAACATGTCGGGCGTACATTGAATACGGGCAAAATTCGCCCCCAGGCTCGATGCGACAGTGCGCGCTGCCAGTGTTTTGGCCAGGCCCGGCACACCTTCGATCAATAAGTGCCCCCTGGAAATCAGTGTGACTAATATACTTTCCAGCACGTCATGCTGGCCAACAATTACTTTGCCGTACGCAGCCTTAACACGCTCCAACGCCTCAACGGCGGCTTGAAGCTGCCCATTATTACCCTCTCCCTGCATAATCCCTACCTTTTTTATGGTCTATAGTAGGTATAGTATCAAAAAAAGCTTATGCCTCGCAAAAGAATTACAGTCAAAAGTGATATTGATCAATATATGGCCAGTAGCTTATGCTTACACACAGTACTATAAGGAGTATGTATGAATAATCCACCTGTACCCGGTGAAATGGGACGACGCGCTAAATACCTGTTTATGTGGGGCGCAATTTTGTTTGTAGCGCAAACCGCACTCGTATTGGGCGGTGTCATGCTCGCTGGTGTTTTAGGGGCGCTCATTGGCGCGGTGCTGTCTTTGCCTATTGCCGCACTAGCCGGATATCAAACCGTCAAAGGACTTAAGCCAACCAACCCAGGCAAGATAGTCATAGTCTTTGGTGGTATGCCACCAATCGTAGCTGCAATGCTGTCGACTCTCCTGGCGTTGGTGTTGAGCGGTTTGTTTGGCTATCAAACGCCTTTCTTGCCTATCATTGCTGGCCTTGTCGGTGGCTACATCGCCTACAAGAAAACAGATGCAGCTCCAGTCGCGCCGCAGGGCATGCCGCCAGCGCAGACACCCACCATGCCTGCTGGGCCTACGCCGCCAACCACACCGTTTGCGCCGAGCACACCCGCTGCCATGCCTATGCAGCCACCCGTGCCGCCAGTTGCACCTGCGCCACCAGCACAAAACCCTCCAGCCGGCCCACCCACCGCATCGCCGCAACCACAATAGGCACATGCGAACACGGAGCACACAAAAGCTCCGTGTTTTTTAGTCCATTCCTATCGCTTAACTTTGTTGTCATTCATGTATAATAAGTCAGTAAACCTAAGGGGTAGTAGGTGAATTCAAATAACTCGCCGGCGGATTATGGCAAAGTATTCGACCACATGCTCGAAGGCTGCCAAATCATCAGCCATGACTATAAATACGTGTACGTCAACGACGTCGTCGCTTCGCAGGGTCGCAGTAGTCGCGATGATTTGCTAGGCAAAACCATGATGCAATGCTATCCCGGCATCGAAAAAACGCCCGTGTTTGAGCACCTACGTCAATGCCTCGAGAGCGCAAAGCCGCAAACATTTGAAAACGAATTTAAATTCCCCAATGGCGAAAGCGGTTGGTTTGAACTGCGCATGGAGCCGCTGCCCGAAGGCGTACTCATCTTATCTATCGACATTACCGAACGCAAAAAACTCGACAAGCAACGTGATGAACTCAGCGAGCTCAAAAACATGTTCGTGCGCATCGCTGCCCACCGCCTGCTCACGCCGCTCGCCACAATGCGCTGGGGTCTCGAAGATGTAATCACCCAAAAAAGCCAACACCCGGATCATGAACTCAGAATCGTGCTCGATTCTGTCATCCAGCTCATCAACCAGCTTGACGATATGATCACCGCGCTCCATATCGCCGAAGACAAAGTGTCGTTTTCGCGTAAAGAAGTAGAATTTGCCTCTATCTGGGATCCACTGCGCGAGTCGCTAGAAAAACAGGCTATGGAAAAACAGATTACCGTCACCATCACAGCCGAACCACTCGGCATGATATCGTGCGACGAACCCAAACTGCGCACCATGATGGCCAAACTCGTCGACAACGCCGTGCGCTACACACCGCCAGCCGGCAATATATCTGTGAAGATTAGCCGCCGAGGCAACGTACTGCATTTCGAAGTGGGCGACAACGGAATCGGTATTCCTGATGCCGACAAACCACACATCGGCGGTAGCTTCTACCGCGCATCCAACGCTGCGCTTGCCGACGCCAAAGCTGCGGGCGTGGGGCTATCTATCACCAAACATTACGCGCAACTCCATGGTGGCGACGTGCAATTTACATCTCGCGAAGGGGTGGGATCGAATTTTTGGTTTGAGATTCTGCTCTAGACTCATACAATAATATGCATGACCAAAACACCTCACACGCATTTTAGTTATCCGGAGCGCCTGAGCGCCACCATTCGTCCACAAGATAATTTTTTTGGCTACGTCAACCAGCGCTGGCTTGACGCCAACCCCATCCCACCCAGCGAAAGCCGTTGGGGCACGTTCAATGTGCTCAACGACGAAGCCATGGCCAATCTGAAGCATATTTACGAAGAGCTACAGGACCAACCCGACCTCGCCGAAGGTAGCGTGGCGCAACAGGCGCGTGACCTTTACCACACCGGCATGCACGTAGACGACTACGAGCCAGCGCATTTGGATTTTATTGCCCAGCACTTTGCCATCATCGACGACATCACCAACGCCAGTGATATGGCGCGCGTAATCGGTGAACTCCAACGCCGCGGCATGAGCGGCCCTTGGCGCGTCATCGTCGACGCCGACGACAAAAACAGCGCCGCACACATACTGCGCCTACACCAGGGCGGACTCACATTGCCCGATCGCGATTACTACCTGAAAACTGATGCCAAAATGAAATCCGTACGCAAAGCCTACAAAGAACACCTCGCTCAGGTATTTGCCGCTTTCCCCGACATCGCCCCGAGCGCCGGTATGTTTGTGGATGCCGTGTGGGGATTTGAAATGCAGATGGCCAAGATCAGCCGCAGCCGCGTGGACTTGCGCGATGTTGAATCCAACTACAACAAAACCCACTACAGCGACCTCAAAAAATCCTACTCCCGTATCAACTGGCCCGCCTACGCCGAAGCCATGCACTGGCAGCCCGACAACAAACTCAGCGTGGACCAGCCAGAATTCCTAGAATATATCAACGAGCAGTTTCACACCCGCCCACTAGAAGACTGGAAAATCTACCTCAAATGGCACTTCCTGCTCCCATACTACGGTCGCATCAGCGAAAAATACGCCAAACTCAAATTCGAATTTTTTGGCAAAATCCTCGCCGGTACCAACGAAATGATGCCACTCTGGAAACGCGTCGTGCTCAATGTCGACGACGCTCTGGGTGAAGCAGTGGGCGAACTGTACGTCAAAAAACACTTCAGCGAAACATCCAAAAAACAAGTGCTCCATATGGTAGAGCTCATCCGCGACACATACAAGCAGCGCATACAGGCGCTGGACTGGATGCGTGATGACACCAAAAAATACGCCATACGCAAACTCGAAGCCATCAAAGTATTAATTGGCTACCCCGACAAATGGCGCGATTTCAGCACGCTACACATCAGCCGTTCATCATATATTGAAAACTTAGTGGCGGCCGAAGAATTTGGTAACGACTACTGGCTAGATCGTCTCCACAAACCCACATCACGCAGCGACTGGTTTATGTACCCACAAATGGTAAACGCCTATCACGACCCCAACCGTTTGGTAATCTGTTTCCCTGCAGCCATACTGCAGCCGCCGTTTTTTGACGCCAAAGCTCCGCTGGCCGCCAATTTGGGCGGCATCGGCACGGTGATTGGTCACGAACTGACCCACGGGTTCGACGACCAGGGCTGCCAATTCGACGCCGAAGGCAATGTGAAACAGTGGCAGACACCGCACGACCGCAAGGCATTTGATGCTCGCGCACAACTCGTTATCGACCACGCCGACCATTTTGAAGTGCTGCCTGGCTTGAACCTACGCGGCAAATTGGTGATTGGCGAAAGCATTGCCGACCTGGGCGGCATCGAAATCGCCCACCAGGCGCTCGTGGCGGCCGAAGGCGACAAACTCGATGCCCCTGGCGCAGACGGGTTGAGCCCACACCAGCTATTCTTCATTAGTTATGCCAGCACCGAATGCGGCCACAGCCGCGAAGAACGTTCACGCCAGCTGGCGCTCAGCGACCCACACCCCAACGAGCACTTCCGCACCAACGGCATACTGCAACACGTCGACAGCTTCTACCAAGTGTTTGACATTACCGAAGGAGATAAACTGTATCGCATGCCCGAACTCCGTGCCAAAATTTGGTAATGCGAAGTCGTGTTACAATACAAAGTAGCACACCAGACCAATTTGTATCATGAAAACTCTTTCGCTTAATCGTCCACTGTTACTGATGATCGTAGGGTTGCCCGGCGCGGGTAAAAGTTTTTTTGCACGCCAGTTTTCCGACACGTTTGGCGTGCCCGTGGTCAGCGCTAATCGCATTGCCCATGTGGTGGGCGAGGACTCAAATGCCCTCCATGCATTGGCCGATTATCAGATAGGGGAACTACTCAAAACCAAGCGTAGCTTTTTGGTTGACGGGCTCTGCAACAGTCGCGCCGAGCGCCAAGCACTCGAAAAACTTGCCAACACTGCCGGCTACGGCACACTCATTATCTGGGTCCAAACCGACGAGCCTACCGCCAAATTCCGCGCCAGCAAACGAAGTGTCAGCAAGCCCGACGACGCTTATAACCAAAGCATCACCTCTGTCCAATTTGCCGCCATCGCCAAACAATTTGCCCCGCCACAGCGCGAAACATATGTAGTGATCAGCGGTAAACACGCATACAGCACCCAAGCCAAAATGGTACTACGCAAACTCGCCACCCCACACGCCGAAGAAGCCGAGGAAGTACACAAACAACAAACCGAGCAGCCACGCCCTACGCCGCGATCATTTGGCAGTTCCACGCCCCGGCGCAGTGTGATGATCCGCTAAGGAGATAATCATTTTCTTCAAACCCACGACACAACTGACGGATGTCGAATTTGGCACTATTCGGGTGCGGCGGGTGCGCGGAGCACGCTCGGTACGGCTACGTATCGACGCCAGCGGAGCCATACGTATATCTATGCCGCCGCGCGTACCACTTATATTTGCGCACGAACTACTCAACCAATCCCGCGACCACATTCGCAGCAGCCTGGGTACGCTACAAAAGCAACAAGCCGTGCTGCGTAACGGTGACCTGATTGGCAAAACACACCGTTTGGTCATTCGCCCCGGCGACGGCAGCACGCGCCTCGTCGGCACCGAACTGCACGTGGGGCTCCCACTGGATATCGACCAAGAATCGCCCGAAGGTCAGCAAATCATCAAACTCGCCGCACTCAAAGCTTTGCGCACCCAGGCCAAAGCCTACCTCAGCCGCCGCCTGCAAGCACTTGCCAGCCAGCATGGATTTGCCTACAGCAAAATCCGCTTCGGCACCGCCGGCACCCGGTGGGGAAGTTGCTCGAGCAGTGGCACCATCAGCTTGAATATTTGGCTCATGCAGTTGCCGTTCGAACTCATCGATTATGTACTTGTACATGAGCTGTGTCATACGCGTCAGATGAATCATTCCACTCTGTTTTGGAACTTGGTAGGAGGCATACTGCCCAACTACAAACAACTCCGTCGGCAGCTCAAGCAGCAACATCCGTTTCTATAGTGCTTACGCTGTGGCATAATAGGCGTAGATTATGCCCCGGCCCGATCAATACGCCAACACTTATTTTTTGCAGTTGCTCAATGCGCTCAGCGTCACAGCGTCGTTGATGCCATTCCCCGTCATTGCTTTAGGATTTTTGGTGCGCGAAGGCATATTAGACAGTCGATTTTATGCTGGCGACACGTTCTATGTGCTGATTTCGCTCGGCTTTATCCTGACCGCCATCGCCAATGCCTATTTTATATTGGTGCGCAAAGGGCCGAACTACACTGATTATCTGTTTTTGTCGGTCGCCTATCATGTGCTCGGTGTGTTCTTTTTGCTATTTATTTCAGGGGTAAATAGCGCATTTACCGTAGGCTGGCTCATACTGCTCATCGCCACCGACACATATTTTGGCCTGCGCGCAACAATACTAAGCCTGTCTACATTGGTAGTCACAGCGCTTGTCAGTTTTGGCATGCATCCAGCGCTGGACATACACGAAAAAATCTCGATTATAATGTTGCTATTTTTCATCTGCGTAGCCGGTGGCGTATTGTCCAAGCTGCGCTCCATTACCGCACATGAGCGAGCCGACTTAGCCAAAACTCGCGACCAAGCCGGGTTCCAACGTAGCCGACTACTGGCACTCATCAACAGCATGGGCGACGCCGTGATCACCACCGACCAAAACGGTATTGTGCGTATTTACAATGCCGCGGCACTGAGCCTTCTGGACACCAACGTCGAGCTGGAGAGCAAAAATATCAACGACGTTGTGAAGTTTCGCGACGCCAAAGGTCGACGTATTAATATCATCGACGAAGCGGCCAAAAACTACTTCTTCGCCAACAGCAGCGACATTACTCGCAAACTGTCAGATGGTGAAATTCAGCACTTGTATGTCAACATTGCCCCAGTACAGCCCGGCTATCGTACCGACGGCGAACGCGGCTTCATATTTGTACTGCGCGATATCACCAAAGAAAAAAGTTTGGAGCAGGAACGCGACGAGTTCGTGTCGGTGGTGAGCCATGAACTACGCACGCCAATCGCCATTGCTGAAGGCAACTTATCCAACATGAAGCTCATGCAGGAACGCGGAACTGACCCTGCAGTGTTTTTGCAGGCGCTCCAGCAATCACACGACCAGATCATGTACTTGGGTAAATTGGTAAATGACCTTGGCACTCTATCGCGTGCCGAACGCGGCGTGGGTGGTGACAAAACCAGTGTAGATATTGCCCAACTACTGCGCGATATGTACAACGAATATTTGCCGCAAGCCACAGCCAAAAAGCTGCAGTTCGACCTGGATGTCGCGGGCAAACTGCCAAGCATCACTACAAGTGAACTCTACTTGCAAGAAATTTTACAGAATCTCATTACCAACGCCATTAAATATACCCCGTCTGGTACAGTGGATTTGCAAGCCAAACTAAACGGTCAAACAATTGCCATATCCGTCAAAGACAGCGGCATTGGTATTGGCAAAACAGATCAAAAACACATCTTCGAAAAATTCTATCGCGCCGAAGACTATCGCACGCGCGAAACCAACGGCACCGGATTGGGGCTATACGTCTGTCGCAAATTAGCCGAAAAGTTAGGCTTTGAACTGTCGTTTAATAGTCGGCTCAACCATGGATCGACGTTTGTGCTGACGATCCCACTCCAGCCCGCCGAGTCGGCAAAGGATCAGCCGAAATAACAGGGTAGCATACGTTGCGACCTTTCCAGTTCACTTCGCCAAATTCGTAGCCCAGTACACTCACGGTAATCAATACTATTTCTTGCACCAGTGTCACAGGCAATACCACTACAGCCAACCACCACGTACGAGGGTGTGTCCGCACACGCACCAGGGCAAATGCAACGAGCAGCAAGACAGCAGCCACACACGACAGTCCAAAAAACGTTGCCGTCTCAGCCACCACCACGCCCAACGCCACCCATACAAAAGGCGTCACGAGCAACACAGCAATCGCCATCATGCCCAGCAGCGCATAAAACGGTTGGCGCTTGAATGTAGGGTAGAGCACGCGCAGCGACGTATCAATCTGGCTACGCCATTTTTTGTCTTCGGTCACACCCAGCTCGCTGTTGCTTAAAAGAAACCTATAACTCTGGCTCGCCGACAGACGGCAGGCAAACGACATTTCAGGTATGATTTTGTGCTGCACTGATTTGAAACCACCCAGTTCTTTCAACACACCGGCGTTGATAAGCCACATCTTACTACTGACCGGCACATGCCGTTTGCTCAGCGGCCACACCGTTTGCCAAAAATATTGCAGCGTGCCAAATATCGTGCCCACATCGGCCTGACGCAGATTTTGTGGCACCACCGACACCATTTGCGCCTGCGTGGCGAGTGCATAATGCACCATTCGGCTAATACTGTGTGGCTGCAGTCGCACGTCTACACCCATAAATATCAGGAGTTCGCCCGAAGCCTGCGCCGACAGCGTCTGCATGGCTTGATTTTTGCCCAGCCAGCCAGTAGCGGGCGTGTCACCCTGCACAAATCGCACACCGTTATGGGCGAATTGCTTCACCACCTCGGCCGTTTTGTCCTGCGAACAATCGTCGAGCACCAGCACCTCCAGCTTGGGATAATCGGAAGCCACCACCGACTGGATACACTCCATCAGCACAGCATCTTCGTTGCGGGCTGGAATACATACACTTACGGTTGGTAGTTTTGCGAGTGGTAGGGGTTTACGTAATGTGCGCAGACCATAGCGCCGCAAAGCCCAAGTGAGCTGCATGATAAATCCAATTGCCACACAGGCGCCAATAAGCGGCACGAACTCTACGTGCAACCACTCCGGGGAAGCGTGGCTTGCCCACACGACAGTTACTATCCCCGTATTGAGGCCTAGCCACAACAACACATTACCCAACATACTCGCTCGCAAAAAGGCGTCGTCCAGCCGACCAAATATCAGCCGCAGGGGCAAAATAAATAACCACATATGCAACACCACCAAACCTATCTTGGCCCACAACGGGTATGACGTGACCACCAAAAACGGCAGGCCAGCCACCAACAGCCCGGTGGCGACCTCGCCAAACACGCGTTGGCCACGACTATGCTGCGGTAAACGTGTGTGGGTCACCGCCAACAACAGTGCCGCCGCCACCAGCGTAGGCAGTAGCCATAGTTCCATAACCACGTTCATGATTTAATCGTACCATGGCTCTTGCGCGCACCGTAGAGTTTCGCACGAACGAAACATGACCAAGGGTCGAAGCTTGACTAAACCCCTAAAACCTCCTACACTTGACACATACACCTACCAGACTATGGTAGGTTTTTAAGTAGAAGGGATCACCAGTGGCCAAAACCCCAGAGCCGACCAAAAAGCAGAAGGTAGCCAAAACACTGAGCAAACGAGTGAATATTGCCAAAGGCAAAACACTCGGCCGCGACGTTCACACACCGCGCTGGCTTCGCGCCATTGGTGGCTATTTCAAAGGGAGCTACCAAGAACTCCGCGAAGTACGCTGGCCAACTCGCCGCGCAACATGGGGGTTTACGCTGGCGGTGATTCTCTTTACGGTCGTGATAGCTTTGTACATCTTGGGTCTCGACTACGCATTCGAACAACTATTTAAACAGGTAATCTTATAATATGAGCGCTCAGCAACGATACGACTCGTCTCGCCAATGGTACGCCATTCACACCTACAGCGGCTATGAAGAAAAAGTAGCCGAAAGCATTAAACAGCGTGTGGATTCCGTAGACATGGCCGACAAAATCTTTGACGTCATGGTCCCCAAAGAAAAACAAATCGAGATCAAAAACGGCAAACGCCGCGTGGTCGAGAAAAAAATCTTCCAAGGCTACGTGCTCGTCGAGATGAAAATGACCGAAGACGCCTGGTACATTATCCGCAACACACCCGGTGTGACCGGTTTTGTAGGCAGTGGCACCACACCAACCCCCGTCAGCGACGACGAAATGGCCAAAATCAAGAAACGTATGGGTGTGGATGATCCCAAACACCGCATCGACTTTAGCGTGGGCGAAGTAGTGAGTATTGTCGACGGGCCGTTCAAAGGCTTTGACGGCGCTATCAACGAAATCGACACCCAAAAAGGCAAGATCAAAGTGCTGGTCAGCATGTTTGGCCGCGACACTCCTGTAGAATTAGACGCACTGCAAGTTAAAAAAGTTTAGACTACACCGGAAGCACCAGACATCACGCCGCCAATATCTGCTTCAATGGACACCGCTTTTACTAGTCAGGTGATCAACAAGATCACCTGGACCTGCAGCGGAGGTGTGGTCTAATAGATGTTCAAAAGCCCGGACGCACATGTGCATACCGGGTTTTTGATATCTCTTCTCTAGCCAATCACACAAAAATACGTTATAATGTACTAAATAATTCATAAATTGTGGGAGGCATCGCGCCGCTCGTACCACAAAGGAGAATCATGGCAAAAGTTGTCAAAGCCAATCTTAAAATGCGCCTGCCCGGCGGCCGCGCGACTGCAGGGCCACCAGTGGGTTCGATTTTGGGTCAGCACGGTCTGAACCTGATGGATTTCGTGCAGGCATTTAACGACCAAACCAAAGACATGATGGGCAAAGATGTGATTGTGCACCTCAAAGTGTACGAAGACCGCACCTTTAGCTTCGTAATCATCGGTCAACCCGTGGACGAAATGATCCGCGACGCTATCAAGATTCAAAAAGGCTCAGGCAAACCCCACGCTGAAAAAGTAGGTAAAATCACCCGCGCTCAGCTGGAAGAAATCGCCAAAGCCAAAATGCACACCCTCAATGCCAACGACCTAGAAGCCGCAGTCAAAATCATTGCCGGCACCGCTCGCAGCATGGGTGTAGAGGTGGAGAAATAATATGGCCACCAAAAAAACGACTGAAGAACTAGAGATGAAAGACACTGAATTACAAGCAGACGCTACCACTGCAGAAACAACCGTAGCCGAGAAGCCACAAACCGAAGAAAAAGCCACCGCCAAAGCCGGCAAACGAAGCGACAAAGCTATCAAAGAAGCTGAAGCCAAGGTGGAAAAAGAAGAGCGCAAAGCCAAAGGCGACACCACCCCTCAAGAAGGTGCTGAAGTCAAAGCCAAACAAAAGCAAAACCCCACTCGTTCACGCCTAGAACGCCGCGGCAAAAACTACCGCAAACGAGCCGAACTAGTAGAAAAGGGCAAAGCCTACGGCCTGAAAGACGCCCTTGAGCTCGCCACCAAAACTGCTACTACCAAATTTGATAGCACCGTTGAACTACACATCAACCTCAATGTTGACCCACGTATCGCCGACCAAAACGTACGCGGCACTGTGGGTCTACCTCATGGTACCGGCAAAACCGTACGCATTGCAGCTTTTGTAGGCGACGATCAAGCCGACGCCGCGCTCAAAGCAGGCGCCGACATCGCCGGTGAACAAACTCTGCTGAAGCAGCTCGACAAAGAAGAACTGAACTTCGACATTCTCGTCAGCACCCCGCAACTTATGGCCAAACTGGGCAAATACGCTCGCTTACTCGGCCCTCGTGGTCTGATGCCCAACCCCAAGAGCGGTACTGTCACTGCCAACGTCGCCAAAGCGATCAAAGAAGCCAAAGCTGGTAAAGTTGAATACCGCGTGGACAAACAAGCAATTGTGCACCAAGGTATCGGCAAAGTCAGCTTCAATGGCGACAAACTTTACGAAAATGCCAAAGTATTCCTGGACAACCTGCAGAGCAACAAGCCTGCCAGCGTCAAAGGCGCGCTTATCAAGAGCGTAGCCGTAAGCACCAGCATGGGGCCAGGCATCAAAGTCGACATCGCAAACTTGTAGATAAGGAGGGAGTATGGAGCGAGGCAGGCGAAGGGAACAGGGGCGACCAGAAAACCGCTACGATTCATATCGACCACGTAGAGTCGGACGCATAGCCGTGCACGCCGGCCCCGATCGCTCTGAAGCAACCCAATCTACAACAGACCGGGTACTCGACAAAATCAGCGATACACTCATAGCTGTGGGTGCCGCCGATCCAGAAGACATGGAGCGCATGGCAGAAAAACAGCACGACGACCCCGAACGTGAACTCGCACTAGCTGGCCCAGCTGACCCCGACGCCAAGCCACCTCGACCGCATTCCGACCCTGAGTTCTAAATCTACAACACAAAAGCCGTCCGCGTACCGGGCGGTTTTTGTTATGCTGGAAGTATGGGTGAGCTTATAGGCATTACTGGCGCGATAGGCAGTGGCAAGACCACATTTGCCGGCATGATGGCACGCATAGAACCAAGTCACGCTATTTACGAAACGAGTCAGATCATCATTGAAGTAGGCAATGCGTTCAACCAAGCGCTCAAAGCCGAATTGGCGTTTGAAACAGCACAAAGCAGTACTGGTCTGGCTAATCAAGTGCTTATCTGGCTACCGCAGGCCATTAGCGACTATGTGCATCATGATGTTACCTGGAACCAGTTGGCCATCACCAAACACGACACTCTGGCACGGCCGCAGCTGTACACGCGGCTGTTTTCTTATCTAAACGCCGTGCAGGCTACGCCCAAGCTCACCGCACGCACTATCACATCCAAGAACAAAGCCGATTATCGCGACTTACTACAATGGCTCGGCGGCTATTTGATGGAAAAGGTGAGCAAAACTATTTGGTACGACGAACTCATACGGCGCATTGACCTGCATGACGCCGACACCAAACTAGTGGTCGTGTGCGGCGTGCGCTCGCTCAGTGACGCCGAGGTTATTCGCACGAACGGCGGACGAATTATCGCTATCGAACGCCCCCATCATGTCGCCGACGAAACAGACATCACCGAAAAAGAGCGCCATGCCATTACGCCAGATATTACCATCGTGAATAACAGTTCTGCAGATGCCCTGCTGCTCGTTGCGCAGCGCATTTGGCACGATATAGGCGCTCAAAAAATTACAACGCACTATCACGCCGCCAGCTGATATGCTTATGAAAACAGGAGGGGATATGGCTGAAGCGCCCAAAAGCGACATTATATTTCGGAGTGACATGACGGTGGAATTGCTGCAATCTATGGGCTCAGACGAGACAGTAGTGGCGGCCGCCCGCGTATCGACTGCGGCTGACTTATCAAAAGACGCGTTGCACCAAGACCCCGAGACATCAAAGGGGCTTATCAACTTCCTTATGAAAAACCGACACGGTACGCCGTTTGAGCACAATTCTATGACGTTTTTTGTGCACGCCCCCATATTTGTATTCCGCGAGTTTATGCGCCACCGTATAGGATTTAGCTACAACGAAGAGTCCGGTCGCTACCGCCAGTTGCGACCCATATTCTACGTCCCTAGCAAAGAGCGCAACCTCGTGCAGGTGGGCAAGCCAGGCGCCTACCAATTTGAACCTGGCGACGCCAAACAATACGCCACCCTGCAAACCGAAATGAAAAAATCATACCAACTGGCATACCAAACCTACCTAGACATCTTGGACGCCGGTATCGCTCGCGAAGTGGCTCGCGCCGTACTGCCGGTGGCCACCTACAGTAGTATGTATGTGACGTGCAACGCGCGCAGTTTGATGAGTTTACTCAGTCTGCGCACCAAACACGAAGACAGTCACTTTCCCAGCTACCCGCAGCGCGAAATAGAAATGGTAGCCGAACAAATGGAAGCAGAATTTGCCAAGCTTATGCCCATTACCTACGCCTCCTTCGACAAAAACGGGCGGGTGTCGCCATAATGGGAGTTTATAGCAACACCGAAATCGCAGCGGCAATTAAAGATGGCAGTATTGTATGCGTACCACACAATCCCAAATACATTAGCGAAGCTAGCCTTGATATTACGCTTGGCCGTTATTTTTACCGCACTGAGCGTTTGAACGAACGCCCTTTTTATAATCCATTCGACCACGAAGATGTAGAGCGCTATTTCGAAGGCCCATACCAAGCCATGGAGCACAGCACATGGTGCCGGTTGCACGGTATCACGCTCATGGAAGGCATTCCACCAGACCACCCCGTAATCGTACTCAAACCAGGGGAACGTATTTTGGCTCATACTCACGAATTTGTCGGGATTACGCCTGCGGGCGGCGCCTGTGAAATCCGTAGTCGCAGTAGTTGGGGGCGCAATGGCGTGGCCGTATGTTTCGACGCCGGCTGGATTGATCCGGGTTATATCAACCGCATCACACTCGAGATCTATAATCTAAATCAGCGCGAATCGGTAGTGATTCCCATTGGTGAACGTATCGGCCAGATCATTTTCCATCACACCGGCAAAGTCGAAGGTAATTATGGCGAAGGCCGCGAAGGGTTTAGTGGTAAATATCAAACCGGCACCAACATCGACGAAATTATTCGAACATGGGTGCCCGATCAAATGCTACCAAAAGCATTCAAAGACTCGCGTTCGATGCCGCTCCCTATAGAAGGATTACCAAATGAAGGGTAGATACATCGTACTTGAAGGCATACAAGGTACGGGTAAAACCGAGCAAATAGCGCGCCTTGGCCAGTGGTTGCGCAGCAAAGGACTCCACGTACACATAACGCGCGAACCGGGTGGTGCCGATCTTACTGCTCGTACGCTCCGTTTGATCACTCAAAACCCCACATATCGCCTGAACACTAAAACAGAAGTGCTCATCTACAACGCTGCGCGAGCGCAATTGATGGAAATCATTCGTGATTTATTATCACGCGATGTATGGGTATTGTGTGACCGCAGTTTTTTGACCACTTTGGCAATCCAGTACTATGCTCGCGGTGATGTAGACGACTACGACACCATAAACAAAATCTGCGAATTTGCCGTAGGAGACATGCAGCCAGATCTTATGCTGGTACTCGATGCGCCGGCCGAGGTAGTGCAGGCACGCGCTTCGGCCCGCTATCGTGGTGAGCGATTTGACAATTTACAGCTGGATTTTTTACGCCGCATGCGCGAAGGGTATAAAACCGAAGCCACAAAACGCAACTTGCCACTGATAGACGCCACAAAAACGCCCAACGAAGTATTTGCACTACTCCAAGCCCAGATCAAACCACTGATACCTACCTCTCCTGTATCGTCGAGCAAAAAGCGATAAGTATTACCCTAAATCCATTGGTACGTAATCTGGCCCCATGTTTTGAATTGCGTAACCCGCAAGATTACGCACATCAAACCGATCCGGCCGAGCGCGGCGCCGCGCTTCAAGATGACTATAACTAGCCGCATAATAAACAACGGCCGCAGGGCTCAGGAGGTCTGGTGCCGCCTGGATAACCGAGGGGTCTTGAACCCACGGCAAACCTGGAGTCGATGCAGAAATAAATCTCTCCACATATTTGGTACTCAGCGGCGACCACAATCGCTGAGGATGAATAGCATGCACGAGTCGGCCAATAATAAGATGATCAGGTATACCATACCGACGCGTTCGATCGACTGCTCGCAATAAACGCGCCCTGTCTTCACCCGTGGCGTCCGCATTGAGGTACCCCGATAGATCATCCAGTGTGGCGGCTGCTTCGTTTTTTTCCAGTGCAGCAAAGTCCAACGGAAGTCCACGCAACATGGTGTCAATAATCACCATGCGCACTTCTTGGGCGCCGGCGCCACTTACTTTGTCGAGTGCGCCAATATGCAAGGCGAAGTACGCTATCTTATCCATCTCTAGCACGCCCAGTGGGTGGTCTTCATGCAGCGATTCATTAACAGCGCGCAGCATAAGACGGCTACGTTTGGCACCCGTGTAGTCATGCACTCGTGTGAGGTCGGGGACGATGGTGGTAACAATTTTGGCAGCCGACGAAAAACGATCTACAGTTTCTACATGATATCCAAGTTGACTCAGCATATATGAAAGAACAGGGATCTGCTCCTCAATCCTTAGCGCCTGATCCCAGCGCCCATGCATTCGTTGGCGAGCGAGAGTGACAGTTGGAGCTTGATTGGGGCTGGTCAAAAAATCTTCAAGCATGGCCACCATGTCGGTAGAGCTAGAAAGTTCTGCGCCCACTACCGATTCAGCAGGTGTCAAAGCAGCTTTGGACATACCTTCTTCCTGGCCTTGATAGAATCGAGCTATCTCAGCCAAATCGGGCGCATCTTGAACCCAACTAGCAAGCATAGCAACATCGCCGATCTCTTCGACGGCACGTTCGCGTGGCCCACCGTGGCTTTTTTCTATCTCTCTTTCAGACACGGTAATTGATAATAAGATATATTTATTGACTTATCAAGGGGTAGGGCAGAAGCGGGCCGGGTGAGCGGCTCGCTTCTGCGATGGACAGTAGGGCTACAGGCAGCCAGCCGACGCGTTGAGTCCGTCGTCCCAGCGGGGGCCTGTCGTCGCTCGTAGCCACGACAGGTTGGAGAGAACAACGGCCAGGATGTCCCTGGCCATCTCCCTCTGCGTTTGGGTCAAACGAGACACCGACAATTCGGCTTCGCACACATACCTGATCGCCAAGCAATGGAGCCGTTCGATCTCACGCGCTGCGGCGCGAGCCCTGATGGCGACAATAGCCTCATCAAGAACATCCAGAGCCGCATCCAACAGCTCTTCGCCAGTCTGCACGTTCTTCACCTCCATGTTGTGCGGCAGTTCAAGCTGGGCCGCCGACTTCGTACGTTTATCCAGTTGCAGACCCACGCGAGCTGGGGACGGCCAGTATCCCCGGCTCGCATTGGTCTACAACCCTCTAAAACGAAGACCGAGCTCACCTGGTGGGAATGAGCTCGGTTCTGGTTTTTCGAAGTCGATGAACGCGTGAGGTCATTCCCGTACGGGGCCAAACATAATAATGCCAAAAAATTGGCTGCAATATGTGGCGTTGCGGGATGCCTTACTGTTCATAATTTCACGATACCCCCGACAACAGAGGTTGTCAAGAACAATATAGTGCGTTAATGATATACACTAAAATGTTGACGTTTAGACACCGATCGTGTACACTGCAAGAGAACATTACCAAAGACAGTAGCAGCCTGCATTGGCTTAATCCGCTACCGAGGAAATGACACAAACATTGTTATTTTTCTGCCACAGAGTCTTTGGTCGTGCGAGAACCCGAGACTCTTTTAAATTCTTGGGCTTTCTCACCCGTAATTTAACAATTGATCCTCATACAAGTTAAAGAAAAGGAGTCTTTACTATGGCGATTTCCCGTCAGAAAAAAGAATCCCAGGTAGCCGAACTGGCCGATTTACTTGGCAGCGCCAAGTTAACAGCCTTTGCAGCCTACCAGGGAGTCACTGTGCAAGAACTCCAAGCTCTGCGCCGCATGGCTCGCGAATCAGACGTCACTATCAAGGTAGTGAAAAACCGCCTGATGCGCGTCGCTCTGCAGCAAACCGCCGCTTTGAAAGATGTTGACACTGCCCAGTTGCAAGGTCAGCTGCTCTACGCTATAAGCGCTGCCGACGAAGTTGCGCCCGCTCAAGTGCTGGCCAAATTCGCCAAAGAACACGAAGCGCTGAAGCCACTCGGTGGCATCGACGCCGTTGGCGCGCTCATGAGCGAAGGCGACATCAAAGCACTGGCCAGCCTGCCCACCAAAGATCAATTGCGTGGTCAACTGGTTGGTACATTGGCAGCTCCGCTCAGCGGTTTTGTCAACGTACTTGCTGGCAACGTACGCGGCGTACTAAACGTGCTGAACGCACGCGCAGAAGCTCTGGAAAGCTAATAATTAGATTAAATCTATGGATCTGGTACGAGGAATCACACTATCTATTTTGCGGCCGTCGCGTCAGCACCTAGGCCAAAATAGATAGTGTGATTCCTCGATCAATCCAACAAGGAGCCCATCATGGCTGAAGAAGACAAGAAAGTAGAAGTACCAAAAGAGTTTGAAAAACTGGTTGCCGAGCTCGACAAAATGAGCGCCCTCGAAATCAGCAAATTCGTTAAATTCCTCGAAGAATACTGGGGTGTGAGCGCTGCCG
>CAYURH010000010.1:0-36101 GCA_964447105.1 uncultured Candidatus Saccharibacteria bacterium | reverse complement strand
TTAATGGCGAGTGGCCAAGTGGTAAGGCGCCGCACTCTGGATGCGGAGATCGAAGGTTCGACCCCTTCCTCGCCAGCCATAGAAATGGGCATAGGTTTTAGCTTATGCCTATTTCTATGTCGGGTTGAATCGGGCTAGCCAAAAACCATAAAAACTTTGACTCGCAATAAACTTAAACTTAATATAGTTATAGTATTGCTACCTAAGTAAGAAGGGTAATCTATGGACTTGCAAGAACCAAAAACACAACCAGACAAACTGGGTTCAACCCAGCCTGATACGGGCGGTATGCCCTCCATGGGCATGGGCCAGCCCAAATCGGCGCCTAAGAAATCCATGATGACGTGGGTGCTTATTGGCGTGCTCGTGCTGGTCGTAGCCGGCGGGGTGGTGTGGTATATGATGACGCAGAACACCAAACCCCCAGTGGTGAAACATACGTATAAAGTCGGCTTGATGACCATCGATGAAGCTGTGCAGGGGTCCAGTACGGCCATTAAGCACGGTGTAGATATGGCCAAAAAAGCATTTGAATCTGACGCCGTTGCTATACAAGTGGTGCCCAAAGAAACGTCGTGTGACGGCGATGCCGCCAAAAAAGCCATGACCGATTTTGCCGCCGAAGGTGTGGTAGCAGTAGTGGGCGAATTTTGCTCCGATGCCACCCTGGCAGCTGCGCCAGTGGCCAACGAAAAGAAAATTCCGCTCATCAGTGCTGCTTCTACCAGCTCCAAGATCACAGCGTCGGGCGGCGAGTATGTGTATCGCACTATCCCAAGCGATGCATTGTCGGCTGATTTTACCGCCAAAGCCATGTACAACACCTACAAAGTACGCAAACTAGCTATCCTGCACACCAATGACTCATACGGCAACGACACTGCAGCCAGTTTGACAGCTTCGCTCAAGGCGCTCGGTGGTACGGTGGTTGTCGACAAAAGCTACACCGGCGACCAAACCGACGTCACCTCGCAGGTGATGGCAGTCAAAAATTCCACGGCCGACGCTTTGTATATCGTAGGCGTTACTCTCAATGACTCAGTACTGCAAAAGAAAAAAGAACTCGGTATAACCATCCCCGTCTTTGGCCCTGAATACTTCAGTGACGCGAGCCTGATTGCGAGCTCGGGTGTGGCCGCCGAAGGCTTGTATGTGATTGCGCCGAGCAATGGTACGACTGAATTTGGCGAAAAGTACCAAGCTAACTATAAAGAAACGCCTCCATCATATGCTGCACAGGCGTATGACGCCGTGGCGGCTATCATGAAAGGCCTACAAGCGGGCGCTACCACGGGTGATACGCTTAAAGCACAACTGGACAAGCTTACATTTGACGGCGTGACCGGTAAAATCACATTCGACAAAAACGGTGATGTTTCCGGCAACTTCCAGGTGTTTACCATCAAAGACGGCAAACCATTACTGCTGCAATAACCGCTGTTTGACACTGGGAGCAAAACAGAGTGGGCACGTTTGGGGCGAATCAGCATAATCGAGCACTGAGCTCTCTATGAAGATATCGCAAAAACTGCTCATTCTGTTTTTGCTCAACGCGTTGGTGCCGGTTACGATTGTCGCTGTGTTTTCGTATTTCAACACCGAGCAAGCGATTCGTAAACAGATCAATACCGGTATCAACAACACGGCCGCCAGACAGGCGGAACGGGTGAAATCGTTGTATGAGTCCAATCTAGATACGTTGGGGCTATTCCCAAGACTCATCAGTGTCGACGAGGCGCTGGTTGATTATCTAAACAAACCTACGTCTGATAATCAGGCCAAACTTAATGCTGCGCTAGACGATACGCGGCGTTTTGACACGGCGTATCGCAGAATAAATATATTGAATTTGGATGGCACGGCCATTGGGTCGACTGATCGTCGGATAATCGGCAAAAACTTTAAAAATACCTCTATGTTCGCCCGAGGTCAAACGAGCGGCGATGTGTCGACATTTTTCAAAGACGCCGACGGCAAACTGGCGCATTATGCGTTTGGCCCAGTGCGCTGGGGCAACAAAGTCATTGCCTATGCCCTGCTCGAAGCGCCAGTAGAAGATTATTTTTTGGTTACACAGGATTACACCGATTTGGGTGCAACTGGCGAAACGCTGCTGTTGGGCGAATCGGCATCTGGCCAGCAACAATATCTAACGCCAGGGCGATTTGATAGCAATCTAGCCCTGACGCCGTTTGACGCGCAACCAGGGCAGGACTATCGTGGCAAAGCTGTATTGAGAACCGAAAAAGGCATCGATGGTACGCCGTGGCGCATTGTAGTCAAGATGGATGAAGACGAAGTGTTCCAGCCTTTGTATCAGTTACGCAACGTTTCGACAGGCATTGTGCTATTGGCGACGATTGTCGTGGTGGTGTTGGGTTTGTTCTTTTCGCGACGTATTACCAACCCGATTCGGCGCTTTACGGGCATCGTCAAGCGCATCCAAGCAGGCGACTACGACCTGCGAGTACCGGTGACGTCGCGCGACGAAATTGGCACGTTGGGCGTGGCATTCAATAATATGACCAACCAATTGTCTGAATCCAACCGTCAGCTCGAGATCAAGGTCGCTGATCGCACTCACACACTCGACCAAAAAGTGAGAGAACTCGGCGACGCCAAAGCCAAAGACGATGCGATATTGGGCAGTATTGGTGACGGCGTAGTGGTGGTAGACAACGGCGGCAAGATTTTGCTCATCAATGCCGCGGCTGCACATTTGTTGGGTGTCGATCAGGCTCAGATAGTTCGTACGTCAGTGGTGAGCATACCGCTCTATGACGAAACAGAAAGGCTCTTGCCAGTGGCGGAACAGCCCATGAGTATAGCGCTGCAGACTGGTAGGAAAGTCGAGGTGCGGGTAGGCTCACGCGATGCCGAAAATCGTAAGATGGCGCTCGCCGTCACTGCCACACCGGTATTGCAACAGGGCGAAGTTATTGGGGCTATTCAGACTATCCGCGACGTCACCAAAGAACGCGAAGTAGACCGTATGAAGACAGAGTTTATATCACTCGCTTCGCATCAATTGCGTACACCGCTCAGCGCGATCCGCTGGTTCAGCGAAATGTTGGTGGGTGGCGACGCTGGACCGCTCAACAAAGATCAGCAGGAATTTGCGAGTAACATCAGTTCATCGACTGAACGCATGATCGAATTGGTAAATTCGTTGCTGAATATTTCGCGCATGGAGTCGGGGCGTATCATTGTTGACCCCAAACCAACTGATCTGCGCGAACTAGTGAATGGTGTGGTAAATGATCTAAGAGGTAAAACTGAGTCCAAAAAACAAACGATAATCGTGAGCATCCACAAAGATATCCCCAAAATCAACCTCGACCCTCAACTTATGAGTCAGGTATATCTGAATTTCTTGACCAACGCTATCAAATATTCGCCAGCGGGCGGTGAAATATCCGTATTTGTATCCATAAAAGGCCAAGAAGTTATATCGCAAATCTCCGACAACGGCTATGGCATCCCCAAAGAGCAGCAAGGCCGTGTGTTCCAGAAATTCTTCCGTGCCGAAAACGCCGTCAAACTGGAAACGGATGGTACTGGTTTGGGTTTGTACCTGGTGAAATCTATCATCGAAACCACTGGCGGCCGGGTGTGGTTTGAGAGCGAAGTCGATAAAGGCACGACATTTTGGTTTACAATTCCTCTGGCTGGTATGAAAGCCAAAACTGGTGAAGTGACGCTGGGGAGTTAATGTTGCGGATATTCGCGCAGTGAATATAATTTATTGGTATGTCTAGTCCAATCCGCAAATGTACGCGACGATACACGTACGATGGCCGTACTGTAACATATCATTTTTGGTCGCATGGTGATGATATTGATACGGTTATTTTTTTGGGCTCTGGCCAAACGGGCAAAACACCCAAATGGGTGGCAGAACTGGGCGGCAAGGGGGTACTTGTGGTTGATGGATTGCCGCATTGGAAAGCTCACCCTAGCGGCAACGATCTAAAAAAATTTAGTGCCGTCTACACGCTGACCGCTTATCGGGAAGTGCTTAGAACGTATGCAAAAACATCGCTCAATGTCATCGGTATTTCTCAAGCAGCGCCAGGGGTGGTGTGGCTGGCGCAAGAGGCGCCAAAATCGGTGAGCAACATTGGTTTGGCAGTGCCGCTCGGGCTGACTATGCATTATTTCGGTGATAATCCCAGCGCTAGGCTTCGTGAGCTCAAGCGGCGAGTGTACTATGGTCTGCGACAAAACAATGTTCTGTCGGCATTAAGCGCTCGTGAGGTGTATGTGGCGCTTACTCTTTTGCGCACGCGATTTTCTGAATCTGAACGCGGTGCGTCGGATAATAAATACGCGGCAGGTTTGTCGTACGATTTGCGCGAGGATTGCCGGCAGGTGTTTCAGAATCAACGTCGTAACGGCAAAAGTTTAACAATCTTCTTGGGTCAAAAAGATACTATTTTTCCACCCACGGAAGTAGTTGAGTCGCTCCAACAAGCTGGCCTGCATGACATAAAAACGGTGGTTATGCCGGGGCTGTCGCATCCATCGTTTGTGTCGCCTCGTGATCAAGCTGATCTGCGCCGGATTATTAAAGCTGTTCGTACGAACGAATAGCGGAAGTTTATAGTGTAGCCTACCACGACGTTATTATTGACAGCATGACTATAAGTAGTATGATTTACGCATGCCCCTGTAGCTCAATGCAGAGCACCGGCCCCTTAGGGCCGCAGACTAGGGTTCAAATCCCTACGGGGGCACTATCGCCTCATGCATACCACCCCGGTGGGATGATCTCGTGCTGGTGAGCGTCCGTTCACCCCATGATCATCGCAGAGGTTTGCCGGCACGCCGGCATGGGCTCGGTTAGCGCCGAGCCCTTTTCTTTTGGATTGCAAAAAATGCTTGTGTTTTGCTGGCCGCCTAATATACGATACCTACAAAGGACCATATGGCCATCACCGAAAAACACATCAAAAACGGCGTCGAAGCTCCCGTAAAGATGATCGAAAAGACCATCGAGCTTGGTACAAACAATCGTTTACTGCGCAAAGGGCGCGACTATTGGCACATGCTGGGGCCAGGCCTTACAACAGGTGCGTCCGACGACGACCCGTCGGGCATCGCTACCTATTCGCAAACCGGTGCCAAATATGGGTACCAGCTACTATGGCTGTCGCCTATCACGTTGCCGCTGATGGCGATTGTGCAAGAGATGTGTGCGCGTATCGGCCTGGTCACTGGTCGTGGGTTGGCTGGTAATATTCGGCTCCATTTTCCTCGTCAGGTAATGTATGTGTGCGCGATGCTGCTGTTTGCGGCTAATGCGTTTAACATCGGCGCCGACCTAGGGGCCATGGCGCAAGCAGTGCAGCTACTGTGGCCACAGGCCAGTTTCGGGCTGCTGGTAGTGGGTTTTGCGCTGTTTAGCGTGGCGTTGCAAGTGTTTACGCCCTATGCCAAATACGCGCGATATCTCAAATACTTGGCGTTGGTATTATTTGCGTATGTTGCGTCGGCGCTGCTTGCTAATCTGGATTGGGGCAATGTGCTTACGCATGCCGTGGTACCCAGCCTGTCGCTAGACAAAGATCAGATATTGATGGTGTGCGCTATTTTGGGTACTACTATTTCGCCGTATTTATTTTTCTGGCAGACGTCGCAAGAAGTCGAAGACCAGATCGTAGCCGGCAAAACGACTATCAAAATGCGTACCGGCGCGGCCCCCGAAGACGTGCGGCGCATGCGTATCGACGTGTGGTCGGGCATGTTCCTGTCGAACCTAGTCATGTTTTTCATTGTGGCAGCTTGTGGCGGAGTGCTGCTAAACGCCGGTGTAACCGAAATCACGTCAGCCGCGCAGGCCGCCGAAGCATTGCGGCCGTTTGCTGGTGACGCCACATATTTCTTGTTTGCCATTGGTATCATCGGTACCGGCTTGCTGGCATTGCCGGTGCTGGCCGGATCTAGTTCGTACGCCGTGGCCGAAAGCTTGCGATGGCACGAAGGTTTGTATCGATCATTACGTCAGGCGCGAGCATTCTACGGGGTAATTATTGCGTCTATGCTGGTGGGTTTGGCTATTAACTTTGTGGGCCTGGACCCTTTTAAAGTGTTGATTTATTCAGCGGTGGCAAACGGGCTCGTGGCGCCGGTAGTGTTGGCGCTGATCGTAGTGATTAGTAGTAATAAACGTCTGATGGGTCAGTGGGTAAATAAACGCTCTACCACAGTGATGGGCTGGTTGATTACTGGGCTAATGGCCGCTGCCGGTACCGCGGCAATTATTTCATTGTTTTAAACAATTGTGGTGCGTTTGTAGAACTGCACCTTCACGAACTGCGCTGCCACTAGGTAGATAGCCACAATAGCGCCAATTTTCCAGGCTACGGCGGGCTGTAGCTCGCCAAAGTGGAAGAACGCACCAAGGCTCGTGAATATCACCGCGCCAGCGATTACGGCGGCGCTGAGCGTGCTCAGGATGAGTGGCCAGCTCGGCCAACTCTGCACAAACGGTATATGACGTGTGCGTACGATATACACCACGAATATCTGTGTCAGTATTGATTCCAAGAACCAACCAGCTTGAAAACTGCCCTCTGGGAGGTGAAATGCCAACAGCAGCACGCCAAATGTGGCAAAATCAAACAGCGAGCTGAGCGGTCCGAATATCAACATAAACCGCTTGATACCTTTCAAGCTCAGGCGGTGCGGTCGCGCTACCAGGTCGTCGTCTACTTTATCGACCGGCAGGGCAAACTGTGACGCGTCGTACAAGAGGTTATTGAGGAGAATTTGCGGCGCTAGCATGGGCAGGAATGGCAAGAACAGCGATGCGCCCGCCATGGAAAACATGTTTCCGAAGTTGGAACTGAGGCTCATCATGAGATATTTCATGGTGTTGGCAAAGGTGCGACGGCCTTCGATCACGCCTTCTATGAGCTCGCCTAAGCTTTTGTGAAGCAATATCAGGTCGGCTGCACCTTTGGCTACGTCGACGGCGTTGTTGACTGATATGCCGATGTCGGCGGCTTTGAGCGATGGTGCGTCGTTGATGCCGTCGCCCAAATACCCCACGACGTGTTCGTTACGTTGCAGTAGCTGGATGATGCGTAATTTTTGCTCAGGGTTGACGCGGGCAAAGATGGTGGTTTTTTCGGCGCGCTGCATGAGTTCCAGGTCGTTTAGTTTTTCGATTTCATCACCGGTGAGCGTACCCACTACTTTGAGTTTGATATCGGCTGCGATGCGCAGGTTTACCAGTAAGTTGTCGCCAGAAATGATTTTGACTTGCACGCCGTATTTTTGCATTTTTCTCAGGGCGTCTCCGGCGGATTTTTTGGCCGGATCAAGGAAGGCAACAAAGCCTTGGAACACCATGTCGGTTTCGTCGGTGGCTTCAACGTTTTTGGTCTTGCTGGTCATTTTGCTGGCAATGGCTAGCACGCGGAAGCCGTCTTGGCTGAGCGCGATGTATTGGGCGTTGATTTTGCGCGCTACGCTGGGCGACCACGCACGACCGTCGGCCAGGCTGGTGCAAATTTGTAGCACGGTTTCGGGCGCACCTTTGGTAATGAGCATGATTTTGCCGTCGTGACGCACCACGGCGGATTCGCGTTTGCGTTCGAATGTGAATGGCACCTCATCTAATTTTTTGTATCCCTCGGTACTCAGGTGGCGGAATGATTTGACTGCGCGGTCCATGGGGCTTTCGAATGCGCTGGTGTACACACTCGTTAGATAGGCTTGCAAGAGCACTTCGTCGGACTGCTGGCCGTTGCCGTCGAGATATTTCACCAGTGTGATGCGATCTTCGGTAAGTGTACCGGTTTTGTCGGTGCACAGCACGTCCATGCTACCGAAGTTCTGGATAGCGGATAGTTTTTTGACAATCACGCCTTCGCGGGCCATTTTGAGCGATCCTTTGGTAAGGTTAAGGGTCATGAGTAGCGGCAACAAGCTGGGCGTTAGGCCCACTGCCAATGCCAGGCTAAAGAGCAGCGAACCCAGGAATGTATGGTGAAATAAGATGTTGATGATGAAAATAAGCGCCACCAATATACCTGTCAGCCGTACAATAAGTAGGCTAAACTGGCTCAACTCTCGGTCAAATTCTGTGGGTAGCGACTGCATGAGCGATTCGGCGATTTTCGAGAACTGCGTTTGTTTACCGGTGCTGGTAACTTGCATGATTGCTTCGCCACTGGTCACGCTACTACCCATATACAAGGGGGCGTCGGGTGTTTTGGGTTGAGGGAACGATTCACCGGTGAGTGCGGATTCGTTTACGTACAAATCTTTGGCATTTAGCACTTTACCGTCGGCTGGCACAACTTTGCCGGCTTCGAGTTCAATGATGTCGCCGGGTACTACTCGCGCCAGCAATATGGTCTCTTGGCGGCCATCGCGCCACACCACAGCTTTTACGCGTACGCGATCGCCTAGCTCTTTGGCGGCTTTTTGCGAGCGGTAGGTATTGATGAAATCGAGTAGCACGCTCAGCGCCACAATAACAGAGATAATAATAAACGTCAGCGTGTCGCCCAGCAGTGCCGAAGCTACCGCCGCCGCCAGTAAAATAATGATCAGCGGGTTTCGAAACCGCTCCAAAAATGCTTTGACGCCCGGCAAATGTTGCTCTGCCGTAATCTTGTTGGGGCCGTACTGGCGCAAGCGCTCTGCGGCCTCTCTGGCGCTCAGCCCACGAGGCATTGTTGTCATATCTAGCATAATAAGCTAAAAACGATTACGGAAACAGACCGACTTATGATATACTGAACTGGCTAGAAGTGCTGCACTGATGTTCTAGAATGTAATAGTAATCGCCGACTTGGGGGCAGCTGAGCCAAGTTATGCGAAGGATCTTTATTAAATGGGAACTAAATTATTTGTTGGCTCATTGCCATACAGTGTCGATGACCAACAATTGGCCACGATTTTTGCTGACGCTGGTACCGTAGTATCAGCTAAAGTGATCATTGATCGCGACATGAACCGCTCTAAAGGCTTCGGCTTTGTAGAAATGAGCACTGAAGAAGAAGCTCAAAAAGCTATCGACACCGTCAACGGCAAAGAAGTTGACGGCCGCACTATCACTGTTAACGAAGCTCGCCCTCAAGAAGACCGCCCACGTGGCGGCGGTGGCTTCAACGGCAACCGTGGTGGTGGCGACAACCGTCGCTCCAGCTGGTAATAGCTTATCAATTAAGCAAGCAACACACCCCGCGTGATACCATGCGGGGTGTTTGCTATACTAGCTAATGGACTCGCTAGCGCTTATGAGGAGGTAGTATGAAGAAAACAATGTGGCTATGGATCGGACTTATCGGTGTTATAATCGTCGCCGGCGTTGCCGTCTGGTGGCTTTTGAACACCACTACCAAACAAGAAACTCCTTCTACCAGTACTTCATCATCTAATATGGAAGATATGAATGCGGCTATGGACCAACCAACTACGCCCGACACTACGCAAAACACCGCGCCGCCGGCCGCCCCTGCAGCACAGAGCGGTACGATAGCGGTGACAATCAAAGATATGGCGTTCGCTCCCGCCAAAATCACCATCAAAAAAGGGAGCACCGTGGTCTGGACCAATCAAGATAGCGTGGGCCACAACGCCGTAGGCGACAGTGCGCAGGCTGGCGGGTTGCCCACCACCGCTACGTTATTGTCCAAAGGTCAAACCGAATCCTTTACGTTCAACGCTGTCGGCGTATTTACCTACCACTGTACGCCGCACCCGTTTATGCAGGGTACGGTCCAGGTGGTTGAGTAGCTAGCCATGGACCATGCTGCCCAGGCCAATGCGCTTATTATCAAAAAAGTACTGGCCTGGAGCTTGTGGGCAGTTAACGCGCTTGTCATCATCGCGTTTTGGTGGACGGGCACAGGGCATACGTTTTTTGCCGAGGCGGCGACATTGGGCGAGCGACTGCTTGTGGTGGGGCGGCTGTTTGGGCTGTCGGCTACTTTCTGTTTATTGACGCAATTTATGCTTATGGGCAGGGTAGGGTGGTTGGAGCCGATTTTTGGTTTGGACCGTTTGGCAGTATTTCACCGACGCAATGGTGTGGCGGCGTTGTTGCTTCTTCTTACCCATACGACGCTGATTGTCACTGGCTATGCGCTGCTCAGCGACAACAATGTGATTGCTCAAGCCGTAGAAATGATCGGCGGATCGGCGCTCATAGCACTGGCGTTTCTGGCTGAATTACTCATTGTCATGACGGTTACTCTGTCGATCTACATCGTGCGCAAGCATCTGAAGTTCGAAACATGGTACGCAGTACACCTATTCAATTATGTGGCTATCGCATCGGTGCTGTGGCACCAGTTTTGGTATGGTACTGATTTTATGATCAACCCTTGGATGCGAACGTATTGGATCTGCGTGTATGTATTGGCGCTGGGCAGTTTGCTGGTGTGGCGGGTGATCATCCCGATAGTGCGCTACAAGCAGTTTAAATTTACGGTAGAAAAAGTAGTCGCGCAGACGAGTACGGCCAATTCGGTGTACATTACCGGTAAAGATTTTGCACGATTTACAGCCCGCGGCGGCCAGTTTGTGTTGGTGCGTTTCTTGCGCCATGATTTATGGCAGCAAGAGCACCCATTTTCGCTATCAATGGTGCCAGACGGGCGGCACTTGCGGCTGACCATTCGTGCACTGGGCGATTTCACCACTATGATGCCCACTCTCAAACCTGGCACCAAAGTTATGGTATCGGGCCCATACGGAGCATTCACGCACGAAAAACAGCGCACCAACAAAGTGCTGTACATCGCCGGTGGTATTGGCATCACGCCTATCAACGCCATGATCCAGGAGCGCGCTACATGGGAAAACCCCGAAGACGCGGTCATGCTATACGGCAACCGATCCGTTGCTGACACGATATTTTTGGACGATTTGCAAAAACTTGCAGCCAAAATACATATGCCGCTGTACAACGTACTGAGTGATCAAAAAGACTACAAAGGAGAAACGGGTTTTGTAGACATCGACAAAATTAAGCGTTTGGTGCCAGATTTTCGCGAACGAGATGTGTATGTGTGTGGCCCGCCACCCATGATGTACGGAATTATAGATGCCCTCAAACGGAATGGCATGCCGGCTGAGTTGATTCATTACGAACGATTTGCGCTACACAAGGGATAATAGCTGTTTATTGCCACTGTGGCGCCCGCTCCGGTCCGTGCGGGCGCCACAGTGTTGTTTCGAGCCTAGACTCGGTTGATCACGGCGATCAACTCGTGCGGCAGGACGCCGAGCATGCCCTGCACCACCTCGTCGTCGCTGATTCCGCCCAGCACACCCTGGATGTGGGGGTGCCGGATGAGTCCCCAGTACGCCGCCAGCACTTCGGGGCTTACATGGTCGCTGGCCAGGTCGAGAGCCAGGTCGGTCACCCGGGCTTCGATCTCGCTCGGGCTCATCGCCAGGAGCTGTGCGGGCGCACCCATGTCATAGCCGAAACCGCGCGCCGCCAGCCAGTACTGCGCGTAGCTGTCGTAGGTGGCCTGCGCGGCCCTCAGCGGCAGCACCACGCACGCGGCCCACACCAGCCCGATGAGATCGGGGTTGATATCGAGCCGTGCGTGTGCGGCCACGGCCTTGGTGGCGTAGGAGCTGTTGGGCCAGCACATACCGGTGATCACGATGTCCTTGAGACGGAGGGCGTGACCCTCCAGGTTCCTGCCGCCGGCTTTCAGGCTGGTGAGGAGCATTTCGCGGATGGGTGTGGCGAGCACGGCGATAGCCAGCAGGCTGGGCAGCCATGCCGCCACACCTCGCTCGACCACCTCTAGGGGCAACGCTGCCGACACTGCCTCGTCGGCAGCGTCTTGGTCCGGTTCCATCACGGTCCTTCCGTTCGTCGGTGCGATTAGACTATCAAAACACACTGTGGGTGCCGATGCAATACTCACGACAAACATAAGCGTGTTCTGCTACAATACTGGCAATGGATATACAATTCGGGCATATTGGCATTATTGGCGGGGGCGTACTGGGGCGTGCAATCGGTCAGCGATTTACCGAAGTGCGGCTGCAGGTGCTGTACTATGACACAGATCCAAGTCGTACCACCACTGGCAGTATCGAAGACTTAGTACGGAGTTGCCCGCTCCTTTTGCTATGTATCCCCTCGTGGGAAGTGCACAATACGCTCAGACAGATCGCCAAACACTCGCACCCTCACGAAAAACGCACCGTGCTTTGCTTTTCTAAAGGGGTTGAGAAAAAATTCACTACTATGGATGAGCTGTTGGTCGGTGTGTTGCCCAAACATTACACGTATGGGCTAATGTATGGCCCCATGATTGCCGAAGAAATCGCTCACGGCCGCCCAGCTCACCCGGTGCTGGCGGTGAGTGATCACGGCGTGTATCAGCCGCTGCGCCAGATTTTTACGGCTGCGCGCATTTACCCCGAACTAAGCACCGACATGCATGGCGTCGCGCTGTGTGCGGTGCTAAAAAACGTGTACGCCATCGCATTTGGCGTGAGCGATGGATTGCACCTGGGGCTCAACGCCAAAGGTCGCTTGGCTGTGATGGTACTGAGCGAGATGAAAAAGACGCTCGCTAGCCTGGGTGCTGACCCATATACTGCAGACACCACAGCTGGGCTAGGCGATCTGTTGAGCACTGGCTATAATACCGATTCATTTAACTACAGCATCGGCAAAACGCTGGCTGAAGGCATCGCCAATGAACGCATCAAAAGCGAGGGTCTGGTTACACTGCACGAACTCGAGCGCAAGATCAAAATGGGGAATTATCCAGTAGCCAATGCGGTCAGCCAGATCGCATTTCACTTTGGGCAGCCGCAAAAGCTAGCCGATCTACTGCAGTAGCGACGCGCTAAACGTGCCCGTCAATGTTGATTGGGCTATCACGTGGCCTTCTTGCGCAGCGAGTACATCTTGTGCGGTACTGATTTCTGGCAGCTGCAGTATCGTGTTGAGCGCGTATAGTGTGAACACATACCGATGATTACCTTTGTGTGGGCAAGGCCCGCCGTAAGATTGGTCGCCGAAATCGTTTTTGCCCTCGCTGGCCGCAGCAGGTGCCTCGGCTTCAAGTATTTGAGAAATAGTGGGGTCAATGTTCCACAGCACCCAGTGTATGAAGGTGCCGTTTGGGGAATCAGGATCGTGCACAATCATCGTGACACTTTTGGCATTTTGTGGTACGTTATCAATAGTAAGCGGTGGGCTTACGTTGTTACCTTTACAACTGTATTTCGTTGGAATCGATTGTCCATCCGCGAACGCACTACTGGTGATTTGCATCTTATACCTCCTTTTAGTATTGTATAACGGCAGACAACATCAACGGAATTACCTAAATTATTTAACTTTTTAACCCAAACTCTGATACAATACGTAACTACTATGGACTTTACCCACTTAACCACCTACCAAATGATCGCGCTACAGTCGCGAAGTAACCGTGCATTTAAAAACAAAATGTCGGAATTTTTGCGAGACTACAACATCACTATGATGCAATGGTCTATTATTGGAATGGTACACGATTCCGGGCCAAATGGCATGCGCATTTCCGACCTCGCTAACGAGCTGGACACATCAATGGCGTTTATTACCACCACCGTGAACATGCTCGAAGCCAAGGGCTTGGTACAAAAAGCCGGCCACGAACGCGACAGCCGCGCCAAGCTGGTGCGTCTGAGCGAAGCGTTTCAACCCAAAGTCGCTGTGATCGAAGCTGGTTTGCACGAACAAATCTATACCTGGTACGAATCACGCTTATCGCTCCGCGACCTGGGCATCTACCTGCAATCGATGTCAATCATTGCCAAAGCCTAAACCAGCGCTTTATAGTAGCCTGTAGATGAAAGCGCGTGGGCATACTAGTTTACTGAGTATTTATGGTTTTTCGATAGTCACTACGTTGCTGACTATGCTTTTGGTATGGTTGACGCTGGGGCCGCATGGTTTGGCGACCATGTTGATTTTGTGTGCGCTCGAAATTACCTTTAGTTTTGATAACGCGGTAGTCAACGCTACGGTGCTGCAGCGTATGAGTGCATTCTGGCAGCGTATGTTTATGACCGTGGGTATATTTATAGGCGTGTTTGGCGTGCGTATGGCGCTGCCTATCGTGCTAGTGGCCGCCAGTACTGGCCTGGGCATGGGTCAAGTGGTGGATCTCGCGCTGAACCACCCCGACCAGTACGCGCATGATTTGGAAATGGCGCACCCCACTATCGCGTCGTTTGGTGGTTTGTTTCTGCTCATGATCTTTATGGACTACCTGATCAATCAAGACTGGGTGTCGAAGTACGTAGCCAAGCGGCGCGCCAAGTTATTGGGATTTGTGCCTACTATTATCGCGTTGCTCGTGCTGGCCGGGGTGTATGGGGTGGCCGGCACGGTTCAGGCGCAAGTGTTGCTGGCCGGACTGGCCGGAATTGGCGCGTATGGGTTGGTGCATGCGGCATCGGCACTGTTTGCGCATCCCACGCGTGGCGGTAAGCTCAAAGGCGGGTTTATTACGTTTTTATACCTTGAGCTTCTAGACGCCAGCTTTAGTTTTGACGGAGTGATCGGGGCTTTTGCCATATCGCCCAATGTGCTGCTCATCGCGGCTGGTTTGGGTGCGGGTGCTGTGTGGGTGCGATCGATGACAATCCATTTGGTACGACGCAAAGTGTTAGCGCACTATCGCTATCTGGACGCCGGGGCTCATGTGGCTATTTTGATGCTGTCGGCTACGTTGTTGCTGGGTATTAGTTTTGATATTCCAGGGCTGCTCACTGGCAGCGCAGGATTGATTATAATTACTATCGCGTTTATTGCATCAGTGTTTCGTAATCGGCGGGTCAGCCGGCGGAAATAGTTGACGTTTGATCTCGCAGAGTTTGACGTAGCCGTCGGAGATGATTGTTTCGCGAAAGCCCTGGTGACGTGTATGAAGCGGTTCACCAGATTTGATATCAATGACATCCTTTAGCACGCCTGCATCTTTGAGCGATTCCACTACGAATTCACGTTCCAGTGTCGTATCGCCCTGTATGCCATGATCGAGTTGGAGTGTACGCATCTGCAGGTTTATGCCCCAGTCGAGTACTGCGGCGCCTACCCACACTTCTTTTTGTTTGGGTGGCAAAAAATTTGCCAGAAGTGTGCGCCAAAAACCTAGGTGTTCATGTTCGTTTTCTAAAAACGTGGTGCCCATCCGCCAAAAACGCACATGATGTCGTTTGCGGGGGCTGCTACCTATGGGGATTTGAAAGCCCAAATCTTGCTTACGACCAAACAGAAAATGTGTGCCAAACGGCGCGTTGTGATACGGGCGATTGGTGGCCATCGCCAAAACAGCCTTGGCAGTTGTCGTGAAGGTGGCCGGATCGGCAGTGTGCCAGCCTGCTTTGCGCATTGCGCGCGTAAGATCACGCTCGCTACGCGCTACAATCACAATGTTTATAGGATCCAGCGCCCAGCCGTCGCGAGCGTGACTACGGGTGGGTACGTGGGTGGGCCGATGCACCAATTGCCACACGCGAACCAACGCCGGCAAAACAAGATAAGCGACAAAGCAGTAGGTGGCTAATATTGCGAAACCCCACGGCAGTCCTTGGTCGATAAACGGAAAAACACGAAAGGCAGTCAACCATGCCAAAAAAAGCCCAATAGCCAATACGAGCAGTCGTTTGGCGACCAGCAGCGCAATCCGTTGCATGTTGCTTCATTATAGCGCAGCCTGGCAATTGGGAGTATGCTAAAAACGCACATGCTCAGTGATTTATTTGTCAAAATTATAGCTGATTATACAGTGGTGCCGATTGTGCTAATCGCCGGCGTTGCCATGTTGGTGTTGGTGCGGCGTGATCGCTACCAGGTATACGGGCGGGCGCTCATGGCGGGTTTGAGTGCACTGCTGATTGCCAAAATTGCTAGCTTATTTTATCAAGGCCAGCGCCCGTTTGAAGTTATGGGCACGCAACCACTGGCGGCGTACTTGCAAAATCCGGGTTTTCCATCGGATCATGTATTGTTTGTATTTATCATAAGTCTGGTGGTATGGGCGAGCACCAAAAATAAGCCCGTTGGCCTGGTATTGCTAGTACTCAGCTGTGCGGTGGCTGCCGGGCGGGTGATCGCCCTGGTACACACACCCATTGACGTGGCGGGCGGTATAGCCTGTGCGTTGTTGGCAGCGCTGCTGATATACGGTCGCCAACTATTCGTGTACAATAAAACCAGTTGATATGAAAGAGGGGAATATGTGGTACGTAACTGTGGAACGAGCAGAAATGATGCGAGTCGCGCTGGTAGGGCTGATCGTAGGCTTGCTCACACCCGCGTTGGGCTGGGTGATTTCCAATGTGATTATCAATCCGATTTTTTGCAGCACGCCTACGGGAGTGTGTAACAGCCGTGATGCAGTAGGATATGGGGTGAGTATGGTGTTGGTGGCGGCCGCTGCTACAGCTATATTGGCGCTGCAAAATGTGTATCGCCCGCTGCTCGTTACGCTGGCCGCAACGGTGGCACTGTGGGGGTTGGGTTCGTACTTGGCCGCTTTGGCCGGCAACGCAGGGTTCGAATATTTTGTCTTTTCGGCGCTGTTGTTTACCGTGGCCTACGTGGCTTGCTACTGGTTGTTGCGTGTGCGTAATTTTGCCGTGAGCGTGGTGGCGCTGCTGCTGCTTGTCGTTGTGACTCGTTGGATGTTGATAAGCTAATGGAATTCGTTCTCATAATTTTGTTGGTGGTTATTATTGTCGGACTTGGTTTTACGGTATTTACGTTTAATCAGCGTTTGGCCGATCTGAGAAACGATACGGGTGCGCAACTCATGAAACAAGACATGTTGGCACTCAACGAAAGTATTGGCTCGCTCAAAGATGGTTTGCAAAACCATCTTACCGATCGCTTAGACAAAAACCAGGCCATGATGCGCGAGTCCATCATGAAGCAGTTTAGTACCAGCGCCCGGCTTATTTCTGATGTGACCGAACGCCTGACCAAATTGGATGAGACCAACAAGCGTGTGGTAGATGTAGCTGACGAGCTAAAATTGCTGCAAAATGTGTTGCAAAATCCCAAACAGCGTGGCGTGCTGGGCGAATATTATTTGCAAACAGTGTTGGCCAATGTCTTGCCGCCGGCGCGGTTTCGTATGCAGTACAAATTTAAAGATGGCGAAACAGTCGATGCCGCGATTTTTCTAGAAAAAGACAAAATTCTGCCTATTGATTCCAAATTTAGCCTCGAAAACTACAACCGTTTGGTTGAAGCCACCGATAAAACCAAACGCGAAGCATACGCCAAGCTGGTTAAAGCTGACCTAAAAAACCGCATCGACGAAACCGCCAAATATATCCGTGAATCTGAAGGCACTATGGATTTTGCTTTTATGTTTATCCCGAGCGAGGCAGTGTATTACGATTTGCTGGTGAATAAAGTGGGCACCCATGAAGCGAGTTCACGCGATTTGGTGGAATATGCTTTCCGCGATAAGCGGGTGATCATAGTGTCGCCCACGTCATTTATGGCCTACTTACAGACGGTGATGCAAGGGTTGCGTAGCTTGCAGATCGAAGAGCAGGCCAAAGAGATTCAGTTGCGCGTGGTACAGCTCGGCCAACATTTGGAATCGTACGATGTGTTTATGCGCAAACTTGGCGCCAGCCTAGGCACCACCGTCAACCATTTCAACGCGGCACACAAAGAGTTGAAAAAAGTAGACAAAGACGTGATCAAAATCGCCAGCTCCAAAGCAGTGATCGAACCGGTACTGGTAGATAAGCCGTTGATTGACGAATAGTAGACGCCGTCGCAATAAAATATCCGGCACTGGGCCGGATATTTTGTATGCGTCTAGAGTGAATTTACGCTTTGCGTCGGTCCATGGAGTCCCATTGCATCAAACGGAATAGCCAGATACCTACGGTCATCCCCACGATTGGGCCAAGCGCGTAGGCTACCCATGTCCAGCCGTTGGCGGTGTAGGCGCTCACGCCCAAGGCGACCGCAGGGTTTAGCACGGCAGCCGATCCCAACGTGGCCATAACCAGACCCAAGAACAGGCTCAAACCTGCGGCCAAGCCAGCTTCTACGCCTTCTTTTTTGCTGTAGGCAATACTACCGATACCCAGGCCAAAGATCAGCGCACCCACGGCTTCTGCCAGGAACTGTTCCCAGTGACCATCGGTAACTTTGACGGCAAAGGCTTGCGTCATAGGCAAACCGCTGCTCGGGTCAATCATGGCTGTACCTACGGTAATGAATTTCGTCACCACAGTAAGGGCCAAAAGTGCTCCCAGTACTTGAGCAACAACAAAGCTTGCGGTGCGCCAGGCTGGCATCTTGCCGGCTAGCATTAGGCCAATGCTGACAGCGGGGTTGAAGTGGCCGCCCGAAACTTTGTTGAACGCAATCACCAGCACCAACACAGCCATAGCGGCGATAAGTGGACTGCCGCTGCCTACCAGCACCACGCCAGTCAGCGCAAATGTGCCGAGCAGTTCAGCCAAGAATGAACCGATCATCACTTGGCCGCCAAATAGTTGCGCGGGCATCACTTTGTCTTTGGCCACCACAGGCGCAGCTACCACTTTGGCGACAACTGGCTTGGCTTTGGTTGCCGCCCCGGATTTTGCTTTGGTCTTTGGCATTCTATCCTCCTCAAGTAAGACTTCTAATGGGCGAAGTATAGCACATATGGCTTATGCATAGCATCAGTTGTTGCAAACCACAGAGAATTTGCGATAAATTTGCGCGCTGCGGGCCATGCAGCGTACAACTATAGGCATGTGGTTGAATGTCATTTTCTTTTCGTTTATTGGCAGCGTTGTGAGCTTGGTGGGCGGTATATATATGCTGTATGGTGGTCGTGGGGCACACTGGCTCCAAAAAATAGCAGTGCCGTTTGCGGCAGGGGCGTTGCTGGCGGCGAGTTTTTTTGATCTACTGCCGGAGGCGTTGGAATCTAGCGATGCGCACACGGTGCTTACCTGGACGCTTGTTGGTTTCCTGGGGTTTTTTGTGCTGGAGCGGGGGCTCCACTGGTTTCATCACCACCATGAAGAAGACGAATCGACATCACGACACACCAATCGACCGCTGATCATTATTGGCAATACGCTGCATAATTTTATGGACGGCCTCGCCATTGGAGCTACTTTTTTGGTGAGCCCGGCGAGCGGTATCATTACTACACTGGCGGTATCAGCGCATGAGGTGCCGCGCGAAATTGGTGATTTTGGCCTATTGCTGGCCAAAGGTATGAGTAAATACCGCACACTTTTGGTCAGTTTGGTGGCGGCGTTGGCTGGCGTGTTGGGTGCGATTTTGGCCTACGGGTTTGGCGAATTGTTGGCTGTGCCCACGGCACAATTGCTAAGCCTGACGGCCGGGTTTTTCATCTATATTGCGGCGTCCGACATCATCCCCACAATCCATCAGAAGCATACACGCTTAGCCAATATTGAGACGGTGGTATTGATAGCTGGTACGATTGTAGTGGCTGCGCTTATCAGCTTGATCCATCGCTTCATTAACGTATAAAACGCAACACTTTGCACGCGCGAGTCATGCTACACTAGAAAACGATATGGCACTTTTTGTAAACCAAAATCAACAACGCAGCCAACTGCAATCCAAAATCGCCGCTGATCTGCAAAACCGCGTCAAGCCCATGGGTAAAGCTATGGGCGATGGTGAAGAATCGGCTATGCTCGAAGAATCACAAGCCGCAACGGGACGCTCGCTGTTTTGGGCGGGTGTCGTCACTATGGTGGTGATTGCCCTGGTAGTCTTTGTGCTGTTTATATTTAACGGCATTTAAAGCCTACCCTGTATAAGGTATACTTGGCGTAAGATATGTCTACTAGTATTGATGATGCCGCTGCGGCTCTGGCGAAAAAATTTGCCGCACTTGATGATAAGCGAACTATTCTAAACGCGCCCGAATTGCGCGAATTGTTTGGCCGCATGAAAGACCTGCCACCCGCAGAACGCCCAGCGTTTGGCCAGGCCATCAACAAACTCAAAGAAAAATTGCAAGCTGATGTCGATGCCTGGGAATCCGACCAAGCCAGTGCTGCCATCACACTTATCGACGTAACCGCACCATTTGATACCAACGTGGCGCCACAGGCACGGCCGCAATTGCTCACGGCCGATCGTGGCAGTCGCCACCCGCTTATGACTGAAATTCGAGCCATCAGCGATATATTTTACCGGATGGGTTTTGTGGTGGAAGAGTCGCGCCAGCTCGACGACGAATATCACATGTTTACGTCGCTCAATTTCCCGCAGGGCCATCCAGCCCGTGACGACTATGACAGCTTTATGACTGTAGAAGCCGACGCAAACGGCCACGCATATATCGCCCCAGCTCACACGAGCACTATGCAAAACCGTGTGCTGCAGCAGTATCGAGACAATTTGGCGCAGGGCCGACCCATTGGCGTGGTATTGCCCGACCGCGTATTCCGCAACGAAGATTTGGACGCCCGCCACGAACATACGTTTTACCAAATTGAAGGCGTGTATGTAAATCGTGGTGTGCACGCGGGTAATTTGGTGGCGACTATCAAAGCGTTTTTGCAGGAGTACTACCAGCGCGACCTGAACATCAAAATTCAGCCGTTTTATTTCCCGTTTACTGAGCCGAGTTTTGAATTTGCCGCTAGCTGTCCGTTTTGTGACCAAAAAGGCTGTAATGTTTGTAGCTATAGTGGCTGGATTGAATTGGGCGGTTGCGGCATGATTCACCCCAATGTGCTTACCATGGCCGGCATCGACCCCGCGCAGTACACTGGGTTTGCTTGGGGTTTCGGTATTGATCGGTTGGTTATGATGAAACATAGCATCGAAGACGTGCGTCATTTTGAATCCGGTAAACTGGACTTTTTGAGGCAATTTGTATGAAAATCAGTATCAACGAAATTCGTTTCCGTAACGCCCACGACGGTTCGGCCGGTGATCCAGCGCCAGATGGCGTTACGGCTTTGCTTACAACCATTGGCGCGCAGCTCGCCGCCGTAGAGGAAGTAGTGGAATTTGGCAAACGCTTCGAAGGCGCCATCATTGCCAAAGTCGTGACCTGCCAGCCCATGCCCGATTCAGACCACCTAAACATCTGCAAAATCGACGATGGTCACACGGTACAGACGGTCGAGCGCGACGCCGATGGCCATGTGCAAGTGGTGTGTGGCGCGCCAAATGTGCGCGCTGGTATCACGGTAGTGTGGCTCCCGCCGGGCACGACGGTGCCAGAATCATATGACAAGCAGCCATTTGTGCTCGAAGTTCGCCCGTTGCGCGGCCATGTGAGCAATGGCATGCTGGCCAGCCCGCGTGAACTGAGTTTGAGCGACAACCACGATGGCATTTTGGTCGTAACTGAAGATATCGAACCCGGCACTCTATTTGTCGATGCTTGCCATTTGCAAGACGACGTGGTGATCGACATGGAAAACAAAATGTTCACCCACCGCCCCGACTGTTTTGGCTGGATGGGTGTGGCGCGCGAAATCGAAGGTATTCAACATCGGCCGTTCAAAAGCCCAGAATGGTACGTGGTTAAACCCGACCTTCCCGGTATGGAAACAGACGAATTGCCAGTGGAAATCACCAATGACATTCCTGAACTTGTGCCGCGTTTTGCCGCTATCGCCCTGCGCGGTGTGCAAGTAGGACCTAGTCCGTTGTGGTTGCAGGCTGATTTGGCGCGGGCCGGCATGAAAAGCATCAACAATATTGTGGACTACAGCAATTTTTATATGTTGCTGACGGGCCAGCCAATTCATATTTACGACTACGACAAAGTGCTGGCGCTGAGCGGCGGCAAAATTGCCAAACTGACCGTGCGACATCCCAAAAAAGGCGAAACAATCGCCCTGCTCAACGGCAAAACCATTACGCCCCGCGCGCAGTCTATGATGGTGGCCGCCGGCAACCATTTGGTATGTGTGGGCGGCGCCATGGGTGGTACCACAGCCGAAGTAGACGCCAACACGCGCAACATCATCATCGAAGTTGCCACCTGGGATATGTACGAAATGCGCCGCACGTCCATGGAACACGGCATCTTTACTGATGCGGTGACGCGATTTACCAAAGGCCAAAGCCCACTACAAAACCTTGCCGTGCTAGGCAAAATCACCGCCACCATCCGCCGTGATGCACATGGCAAAGTGGCGAGTAAACTGATTGACATCAATCACGTATCGCCAGCCGTTCTCAAACGTGGCTCATTGCATGCGCCGGTTAATCTGACGCCACAGTTTGTGAATGAACGTTTGGGTTTGCAATTGTCGGCCAGTGACATGGCTACATTGCTGGAGAATGTAGAATTCGGCGTGGCGCACACGGCTGAAACGCTCACTGTCACCGCACCATTTTGGCGCACTGATATCGAAATTCCCGAAGATGTGGTGGAAGAAATCGGTCGCTTGTATGGTTACGACCAGCTTCCTATAGAACTGCCAGCCAAAGACATTGCCCCGGCTCACCGCAATAGCATGCTGGATCTCAAATCGCACCTGCGCGATTTGCTCGCGGCTGCTGGCGCCAACGAAGTGCTCAACTATAGCTTTGTGCATGGTGATCTCATGGCCAAAGTAGGGCAGGACAAAAAACATGCGTTTCAACTGAGCAACGCCCTTAGCCCTGACCTGCAATATTATCGCTTGAGCCTCACGCCCAGCCTACTGGAAAAAATACACCCCAATATCAAAGCCGGCCACAAACAGTTTGCATTGTTTGAAATGAACAAAGTCCACATCAAAGGCGACGTAGACTGCGACGACCTGCCGCGTGAATACCAGGCATTGGGATTTACCTATGCGTCTGACCAGGCGCAGACTGGCGCATCATTTTACGCAGCCAAGCGGTATCTGACACATGTATTGGACGCGCTGCACGTGCCGTATCGTATCGTGCCAGCTGCCAAAGCGCCTGCCTGGGAAATTGGCCGGCAGATTTTCGCTCCGTTCGAACCAAAACGAAGCGCGTATGTGCTGGTGGGGAGTGAAGATGATTTCGCTGGGTTTGTGGGTGAATATCGCGCAAGTGTGGTGCAAAAGCTCAAACTGCCCGTTACGACTGCTGGCTTCGAAATCGACCTACAGCGGTTGTTGAATTACCGGCGCCAGGCGCAGTACAAGCCATTGCTCAAATTCCCCGCAACCGATCAAGACATATGCTTCAAAGTGAAAGCGAACGTTTCGTACGATGACTTAGTAGGCGCATTGCGCGCGTCGCTTGCCAAGCAGGGCGATATCCAGATCGCAATCACGCCTGTGGACATTTACCAACGCGAAGCCAACAAAACTCACAAACAAATCACCGTGCGCGTCAGCCTACAGCACCCCGCTCGTACGTTGACCACCCAAGAAGTCAATATATTGCTCGATAACGTCGCGGCCGATGTGGCCAACGCGGTGGGTGCAAGACGTATTTAGATAAGTACATTATGTATTATAGTTGCGGGCTCCTCAAGCGAGGTGCCCGCAACCAGCTCGTCACAACACGTCGAGGGTCTGGATGTGCGCGGGACGAAAGTCCCACACGCCGTAGCCCATCTGCGGTTTGGTGCGCATGTCCTTGGCGGGTGCCAGCTCCAGCGCCAGCACGTCAGCCACTCGGGCGAGCGTGCGCATGATCAGATTGATCATTCGTTCCTCCCTGTTGTCCGTGCGACTACTCCCCACACGGAGTGGTCGAATAGCTAATAGCATTGTATAATAATAACTTGTTTTTGTCAATACTCACAATCACAAAACTCAAACGTATTTAAGTACTCTGATTGCGCGGCAGCGGCGGGCCCCGTGGGGCCACGCCGCTGCCGGATGCGGTTCAGTCTTCCTGTTGATCGCCTTCACTGTGCTCGGGTGGAGTCGGCCACGATGTCGGCGATGCCTGGCTCTTCTTGTACTCATCCCAGGCGGTGGTTGCCGCCATCATGCAGGCGCCGCCTGTCCCGCTAGCGAATATCAGCACGACAGCTGTCGTGGCCGCCTTGTTGTTTCCTCCCAGCTGGGAGGAAAGGTAGAACAAGGCGATCAACGTGACAACTGCGGCCACCGCAGCGGCGGCCGCAAACTGTCGGAATGTACGAAGTTTCCCACCCATGATTTTCCCTTCAGACGAGCTCGTGCGCACTATTATGCATCGAAACACTTATCCTGTCAATATATCCACACTCTTTCTTTCGCCGTACAATGAAACCCATGAAGCAACTCGTGCGTATTATTCGTTTTACCAAAGAACTTTGGCCGTATTATACGGCGGTATCGGTGTTTACTATTTTGCTGGCGGCGATGAGCCAGTTTATCCCGCTTCTTACCAAAGGTGCGATCGACGAAATTACCAAAGTCGCCAGCGGCGGCACCGCAGACGTTTGGCTGGTAGCGTTGTATGCGTTGCTCATTTTCCTGACAGATGTCGGCCAGACAATATTTAGCAACATCAGCGGCTACCTGGGCGATATCATGTCGGTCAAGATCCACCAGATCTTGAGCCAGCGTTATTATCAACACATGCTGCGCCTGCAGCAGAGTTATTTCGATACAGAGCTAACGGGCAAGATTATTAGCCGCATGAACCGTGGTATCGGCCAGATAAGTAACTTCATCGAAGTAGTGAGCAATAACTTTTTGCAATTCCTTTTCAGTACTATCTTTTCGCTTATCATCGTTGCAATATATAGCTGGCAAGTGGCACTGATGTTGGGTGCGTTGTACCCGATTTTTATTTACCTCACCACGCGCACCAGCAGTAAATGGCAGGAATATCAGAAAACGATCAACGAAGAGCAGGATATTGCCAGTGGTCGTTTTGCTGAAGCTATTGGGCAGGTACGTGTAGTGAAGAGTTTTTTGCAGGAGCCGCGAGAGCTTGGGTTTTTTAGCGATCGGTTCAAAAAAGTAATTGACACCACCAAACCCCAAAGCAAGCTGTGGCACACACAAGACGTGGTGCGGCGTGCAGTGCTAAATGTCATCTTCTTTGGCGTGTTTGTTTACATCTTTGTGGCTACCGCCATGGGGCAATACAGTATCGGCACTATGGTGCTGCTTATCCAATATGCTATGTTGATCCGTATCCCAATTTTTACCATTAGTTTCCTTGTAGATCAGTCGCAGCGGGCGGTGTCGAATACGCGTGATTATTTTGAAGCCATGGACGTGGAACCAGAGATTGTGGATATGCCTGATGCCGCTGATCTGAAAGTAGCGTCAGGCGAAATCGGCTTCCACGATGTGCACTTTGCCTACGACGAGAAAAAAGACGTGTTGCATGGTGTGAGTTTCACCGCCAAACCGCAGAGTAAAATAGCGCTGGTGGGCGAGAGTGGTGAGGGCAAGACAACTATAAGTAACTTGCTCCTGCGTTTGTACCAGCCAAAAAAAGGCGCCATTTTTGTAGACGGCGTTGATGTGGCCACCGTGACGCAGCAGAGCTTGCGCGCCAATATAGCTGTTGTGTTCCAAGATCCAGCGCTATTTAGCGGCACAATTCGCGAAAACATTACCTATGCCAAACCGGATGCGAGCGCCAAAGACATGAAAGCTGCCGCCAAAGCAGCCAACGCCGATGAATTCATTAGTAAACTGCCCCAGGGCTATGATACTGAGATTGGCGAACGCGGACTCAAACTGAGTGGCGGGCAGAAACAACGTATCGCAATTGCGCGTGCATTGTTGAAAGATGCGCCGATTCTCATCCTGGACGAAGCAACCAGCAGCCTAGATAGCAAAGCTGAAGCACAGGTGCAAGAGGCGCTGGAGCGCCTGATGCGTGGCCGTACCACGCTGATCATCGCGCACCGTTTGAGTACTATCGCCCATGTGGATCAGATTGTAACGATTCGTGGGGGTAAAGTTGACGAAATCGGTAGCCCGGCCGCATTGGCGCATACCAATGGTATTTACGCTGAGTTACTCAAACTTCAACTCGGCGCCACAGAGGCAGCCAAGAAGAAGCTGAAGGAGTTCGACATTGCGTCCTGATAGGACTAAGCGACACACAGCACGCGGGATTGTGGTGCACAATGGTCGGGTGCTTTTGATGGAGCGCTGGCGAACTGACGATGACGGTCATGAACTGCATTATTTTTCAGTACCAGGTGGCGGTATTCGCCCAGGTGAGATGCCTGAGGCAACAGTAGTGCGCGAGTTTTACGAGGAAATGATGGTGGTGGTACGGCCGCGCCAAAAAGTGCTGGAGCTGCGTGATCACAACGGCGGCACGCATATCTACTACCAGTGCGATTATTTGTCTGGCGATGCCCAGCTCAATCCAGACAGCCCCGAAGCCACCGAATTTACGAGCGAGCGCAATAAGTTTAAGCCTTGTTGGCTGAGCGCCAGTGCGTTTGCGAAGGCGACACTGAATGAGATTTATGAGCCGTCGCGAGTAATCATTGAAAAGCTTTTAGAAAAGTAGACTGTGCCGCAGCGCCAGCCCGGGCTCTCTGTTTTTGCGCTTCGCCGGGCGATAACAACTGCTATACTATAAAGACATACAGAAAGGCCGACCATGGACAAACCATCGACTCATAAATATCAGCGCATTATTATCTGGGTTATCACAGCTGCTTTGGTAGTAGGGACGCTTGGAGCATATTTTATCGTGATTTTGCAGAACAATAGCAGCAATAAGACATCGACAACGTCGCAGGCTGCGAGCGACACCGACACCACTACTAAACAGGAGGAATTACCCGTGGACCCAACAGCATTTAAAGTAGAAGGTAAGGTGACGCAGCTGCAGGTGGTGGACGAAAAAGCCGGCACTGGCGTGGGCGTAAAAGTTGGTGACAGTGTGCGAGTGCACTACAAAGGCACGATTGCGCAGACCGGTGCCAAATTTGACAGTAGTTATGACCGTGGCGAACCGGCGACGTTTAGCCTGAGCCAAGTGATCCCCGGCTGGTCGCAAGGTATGCAGGGCATGCAGGTGGGCGGCAAGCGTCGCATGATTATTCCGTCCGATTTGGCTTATGGCGCACAAGGCAATGGGCCAGTGCCAGCCAACGCAGATTTGGTGTTTGAGGTGGAACTACTCGCTATCAACCCAGCTGAGTAGTCGCAAAGAATACAACATGTAGCGTATTGCTTATGCATACACACGCTATATATACTGAATGGAGTCGTTTGGAGGGAAAGGCTTTATGAACAAAAAAATAACAATCTACACAACTACTACCTGCGCATATTGCGAGATGGTAAAAAAATGGCTCACCAGCAAAGGTCACCAATATACCGTGGTCAATCTCGACGCCGAGCCTAACGAAGTTCGCCAAAGCGTGATTGAAATGAGTGGCGCTATGACCGTGCCCGTCACGGTAGTGGAAGACGCCGACAACCCTGACGCACCCAAAAACATCACCATTGGCTGGAATCCAGCCAAACTAGCTTCGGCGGTAGCGTAGTATGGCTGAAAATACGATGCGCGAAGTTATTATGATCGGCGCTGGGCCATCAGCGCTTGCGGCGGCGATCTATACAACGCGCGAAGATATCGACACCGTGCTTCTAGAAAAAGGCGTGGTGGGCGGCTTGGCTGCTGTCACCGACTGGGTAGACAATTATCCTGGGTTTTCCAAAGGCATTAGTGGCTTGGATTTGTCCGAAGAGCTACGCAAACAAGCCGAACGCTTTGGCGCCAAGATTGAATTGGGCGAAGTAACGCAGATCGTCGATAAAGGCGACTATAAAGAGTTACAGACATCCGAAGGCGTCATGCAGGCCAAAACTGTGCTTATCGCCACAGGCTCAGATTACAAAAAACTGGGCATTCCGGGCGAAAAAGAATTTTATGCCCGTGGCGTGCACTACTGTGCTACGTGTGACGGCGCGTTTTACCGCGACAAGAAGCTAGTTGTAGTGGGTGGCGGCAATTCGGCAGTGCAAGAAGGATTGTTTTTGACCAAATTTGCCACACATATCGATCTGTTGGTGCGTAGTGAAGTGAAGGCGTCGGAAGTATTGCAGCATGCGCTCGACAAAGCCGTGCAGGCCGGCAAAATTACTATACACCTGGGCGTTACACCCGATGAAATTGTGGGCCAAGACAACAAAGTGACCAAAGTGCTCGCCACGCAAGACGGCAAAAAAGTCGAATTCGTTACAGATGGCGTGTTTGTGTTTATCGGTCTGTTGCCCAACACTGGGTTTTTGAAAAGTTCGGGGATTGCACTAGACGAACGTGGGTTCATAAAGACCAATGAGCATCTACAAACCAACATCACCGGTGTATTCGCGTGTGGTGATGTGCGCTCTGGCGCCACTATGCAGATTGCCAGCGCTACCGGCGAAGGTGCTACGGCTGCGTTGAAAATTCGCGAATATCTGGAAATGCGCGAGCGCCAGCAGGTGACGCCGCAAGAAGAAAAAATCTAAGATTGTAGACCCGGCAGCTATTTGACAAGGGAGTTCTTGATTCGCCATAATATACGAGCCATACGACGGTGATTCTTTGTCGTCGTTTCGGCCATCCTTACGCCACAGGATGGTACTGGAGAGCGGTCCGTCCCCCGAATCTCTCTCCAGTACACTAATTTTTTTTGAGCGATCGTAGCTTATCTGGGCGATCAGTCACTATACCTTGTACTCCGCGAGCCAGCAGTTGTCTGGCTCGTTTTGTTGTGTTTACCGTGTAGGCGTAGACCATGAGACCGCGCTGCTTGGCTTGCAATATGCCGTCGGCGGTGGGCAAAAAGCGGTGATGGAACCCCACGGCTTTGAGGCTAGGGAGATCGTGGAGCTGCAAAAATGATTTGGGCTGCAGTGCGTGCAGGAGGCCCAGCGGGATTCGTTCATCGAGCGCAGCTACTTCACGCAAACGCTGGGGGTAAAATGACGAAACTAAAAAGTCGTCATAGTGCGCGCCGTTTTTTACCAAGCGACGTACGTTGCGCACTACATCTTGGGCGCATCCGGCAGTTTTGATTTCGATATTCATGGCAGCTTGCCCTTCGATAGCGTTGCAAGCTTCGGATAAGGCGAGGATGGGTTGTCCATTGCGTGTGGGTAGTTTTTTGAGGTTGCTGTACGTCGTGCGACCAATAATCACCGGTCGCAAACTGGCTGTAAACAAATGCGGGTCATGCGCCACCACCACTCGGCCGTCGAGTGTGCGCCGCACATCAAATTCAATCCAGTCTGCACCGGCGCGTATGCCAGCCCGGAATGCTTGCCGAGTGTTCTGTGGCGCCAGACCGCGCGCGCCGCGATGTCCGATAATAATCATGCTTATTTGATATTGTACGCTACATTGACTATTTGCCGCAGACGGTATTAGCTGAGAGATGCTCTGACGCAAGGGAGGCGGCTATGGAGCAAGGTACGACATTAGCGGATGCCGTCCGCGAAGAACTCAAGCAGCGCCCATTCGATCCAGCTACGGTAGACCTGTGTGCCATGCATGGCGTGGCGCGCTTCCGTCGTGGTCCGGTGGTGCTCGTGTGGCTCCACTTCAATGAAACGGACGTGGGTCAACTGAGCGGCGTCTGGTGGTTGGAGGTTGCGAATACGCGCCGCGATAAAGCCCTGGAGATGCTCGGCTACCTGTGTCTAACGGGTTCAAAACAGCGCGCAACTATGCAGTGGCCGCTCTCGCGTACTGGCGAGGGCCAAGACGTAGTCGTGCAAGAGGGTTGCGACGGTAGCTGCATGGATCGTTAGATCCGTGGGGTGGCGAGCCCTCCCAGCTCGCCACCCCAGATACACCTCGTTTACAGATATGCTACACTTGTAAAGAAGCAAAGGAGACATATGCCTGATTTTAATAAAATGCTCACGCCTGGTGACGTGACAAATGGTATCATTACTACTGTTATTGAGATCCCAGAGGGATCAATTTTGAAGATCGAATATCGCCGTGATATCGCCGCGTTCGAAATCGACCGCGTGGAGCCAAGTATTTTTGCCAAACCAGCGAGCTATGGTTTTATTCCGCAGACACTCGACGAGGACGGCGATGAGCTCGACACACTGGTAGTGTGCCCTGAACCTATCCCCACCGGTGTGTATCTGCAAGCACGAATTATTGGTGTGATGAATTTCGAAGACGACGGCGAAATGGATCACAAAATCGTGGTAGTGCCCGCCGACGACCGCGACAACGGCGATCGCATCAAAACACTGGCCGATCTCGGTGAACGCTGGCAGCAAAAAGTCGCTCATCATTTTGAGCACTACAAAGATCTAAAAAAGCCAGGCACCACCAAAGTATTGGGGTGGGGCGATGCAGAAGAGGCCAAAAAGATCATCCACGAGTGTATTGAGCGCTACAAAAAGTAGCATAATTCTCAGCCACATCTAAGTCGCACGTAGTTAGGTATATACATGCGAATATTGATCATCGAAGACGAACAAAAAATTGCAGGCGCGCTAAAGCGTGGACTCCAGCAAGAAAATTTTGCGGTCGATGTCTGTTACGATGGCGACGAAGGCTTGCGCTTTGCGCTGGACGAACCATATGACGCCATCGTGCTCGATCGGATGCTGCCTGGAATAGATGGCATGGACGTGTGTCGTGAATTGCGCCAGGCCAAAGTACATACGCCTATCATCATGCTGACTGCCAAAGACAAAGTACGGGATCGCGTAGAAGGCTTGAACGCCGGCGCCGATGATTATTTGATTAAACCGTTTGCGTTCGAAGAGTTATTGGCGCGCATTCGCAGCTTGCTCCGTCGTCCGTCGCAGTCGCTCAAGCCCGAGCTTACGTGTGACGACCTGAGTCTCAATACCCAGACATTTGCCGTGCAACGCGGCGACGCATCTATTACGCTCACCAGCAAAGAATTTGCGTTGCTTGAATATTTGCTGCGCCAACAAGGCACTATAGTTACCAAAGACACTATCATCTCACATGTCTGGGATTACGACGCTGACATTTTACCTAATACTGTAGAAGTGTATATCGGCTATCTGCGTGCCAAAATCGACCGTGCGTTTCCTAAACGCCCTGCTCTCATACAGACTGTGCGCGGCTTTGGCTATAAACTGGGAGTGTGATGTTTGAATCCGCCATAACCCGACTGACAATGTGGTATGTAGCTATCATTATGGCGATCAGCCTGTTGTTTAGTGCGTGGGTGTACAACGCTGCGGTCAACGAATTGCGTGGCGGGCTGCAGCATGGTGCGGTGCGGATTACTATTGGCAAAGTGGACCTGACGTCGATTATCGACGACGAATTGTTGGCGAGTCGCCAGCGATTGGTCGTGAATCTGGTATTATTCAATACTGCCGTGCTGGTGGTGGGCGCCGGTGCGAGCTATTTGTTGGCGCGTCGTACCTTGCGGCCGATCGAAGAATCGGTAGAGGCACAGAATCGTTTTACCGCCGATGCCAGTCATGAGTTGCGCACGCCACTAGCCGCCATGAAAGCAGAAATAGAGGTCGCTTTGCGCGATAAAAACCTAAAAACCCAAGAGGCACGTGAATTGCTGGCGAGCAATCTGGAAGAAATCGATCGTTTGAGCGGACTAGCCGAAGGTTTGTTGACGCTGGCGCGTTCTGATGCCTCGCCTGAAATGGAAGTGGTTGATTTATCGGAAGTAACAGCCAAAGTGGTCAAACGCCTCCAGCCGCTCGCTCACGTCAAAGATGTGCACATTGCTCTCAAAACCGCACCAGTAAAAGTTCGCGCCGACTACGCACACACTGACAAAATTATAGGCATTATTGTGGACAACGCTATCAAATACAGTGGCCGGGGGCAGCGCGTCACAGTGGCAGTATCACGCCACGATGGCTATGGCCTAGTGGCTATCGACGACAAAGGGCGAGGAATCAAAGAAGCTGACTTGCCACACATTTTCGACAGATTTTATCGCGCTGACAGCGCGCGTAGTAGCAATGGCTATGGTTTGGGCTTGGCGATTGCCAAAAAGTTGGCTGGTGACATGCGCGGGTTTATTACTGCGACGAGCGAAGTGGGAAAAGGCAGTTCGTTTGAGCTGCGGCTACCCAAGATGTAAATAATTGGTATAAAAAACAGCGCGTCCCCGCCGGCACCGTGTGGTGCCGAGCGGGTTCGCGCGTCGGGCGTTCTACCCCACGTAGGGGTAGTACTCGATGCCGCCGATGGACATTGCCGCTTCCTTGAAGTGCGGGTCGATGCCGTCAGCGTCGAGCCCGTACTGGTTGCGGTACATCCCACCCCAGTCGCCACCCATGGCGACGTTGAGGATCAGGAAGTAGGGCTGATCGTAGGGCCAGCCGGCCACGCCGGGGTCCGCGATCTTTTCGATCCGCCTGTACATGGTGTCGTCCACCCAGAATTGCAGGTAGTCCGGCGTCCAGTCCAGGCGGTAGGTGTGCGGTTGGTAGATGGCGTTGTCGGCCAGCGTAACTTGGCCGGAGCGCTCGCCGCCCTTGGGGTGATGCGTATAGGCGTGGGCCGAGCAATTGATCTCGGCAGCTTCCACGCCTACGTTTTCCATGACGTCGATCTCGCCGTTCAGCGAGCCGATGTTGCCGTTGGGGCTGGGCGTCACGTCGGCCAGGGTGTACTTTTTGCCAGCCGGCCATGCCCACAGCGCCGACCACGTGCCGTCGCCCTTGGGCAGGACAACATCCTTCCAGATGACCTTGCCGTAGGTGAACTCGAAAGTCCCCTTGGTGGTCAGCCGGGCAGACGTGTACTTGCGGCCGTCGTACAGCTTGGCCGCCAGCTCCTTCTTGCCGACCTTCGCGGCCTTGATGACCAAGTGGTCGTTCTGGATGAACGCGTTGCTGGGGCCGTCGGTGTAGTACTGTACCTCGTGGTTGCCCCAGCCGTCGCCGCCGGTTTCGTGCGGGAAGTCGGTGGCCAGTTGGTTGTTGCTGACATCGCCGAAGTTCCACACCTTCGCAGGCAGCAGGGCGAAACCCTGAGCGTCTTTCGCCGGCGTGGACGAGGCGCTCGCGCTGGCCGCGGCCGACGGAGTCGACTGCGGCGCCGGATCGTCGCTGCAGGCGGCCAGGCTGACGGCCAGGACGCCAGCGACAACGGTCGCCGCGAACTTGCGATACACGAACATATCAAGATCCCTTCAGGGCTCGAGATTGGTTCTTACCCATACAGTATAGAATAATTATTACTATAAGTCAATCAATAACATGGATTGTCAAATATATGACATAGATATTTTGTGAGATGCGGGGCCGGAACCCCGCATCCACTGAGCCACTACGTCGCGTGGGCGAACTCGGTATGGTCGAACTCTTCTTTGGGGCCGCAGCTGGCCACGACGATTCCGGCGGGCTTACCCGTCGGGCGTACTGCCTGCCACTCGCCTGGTTCGTACGAGCGGAACGCCACGAAGTACGAAGGTTGTTCGCCATCGGGCTCACCGATCTGGACTCCTCGCAGTGCGAGTTGCCTGAACAGCGGTAACTGAGCTGTTGAATCAGGGAAGAATGGGATCGTCTTCTTTCTGATCTTCAGGTGTAACAATGTTTGCGGCCGCGCGCCATCGTCGGCACGCAGAGTGCGCTCACCCAACAGGGCGAGGGCCCGCTGGAGAAACTCGTTTTCGCCTTCTGGCGCGGTAGCCAGAAGAATGTTCGCCGCTTGTGCGGCAAGCAAACCGGCAGCCGCCCGTGCGAGACCATGCGGTCCAGGCAGCATGGTTTGCGACTCGACGTATAACAGATCCAACCTAGGGACCTCCGTAGTAGTTGGCCTGGGCTACTATATAACACCGAGGGCGGCCAAGCAACTATATGACATCAACTCTTGAACATCGCTTCAAGCCATTGCAAGCTGACGCCAATCTATTACAATAAAAGCAAATAGCTAATGCTAAAAAGTGAGGGTGTATGAAGACCAAAGTGGCGATTAACGGTTTTGGGCGTATCGGGCGGTGTGCGTTTAAAATCGCATTTGAGCGCAGTGACATAGAGATTGTGGCCATCAATGACTTAACCGACACCAAGACGCTCGCGCATTTGCTCAAATACGACAGCAGCTATGGCACCTATCAGCACGATGTTAAAGCCGATGAGGCGGGCATCACCGTAAACGGCCACCATATCAAGGTGTTAGCCGAAAAAGACCCAGCCGCTTTGCCGTGGGGTGCGCATGGTGTGGATGTGGTAATCGAAAGCACTGGTCTATTTGTCGATCCAGCCAAAGCCAAAGCGCATATCGACCCAGCTGGTGCCAAGCGCGTGATTATATCAGCTCCAGCCAAAGGTGAAGGATCGACCACTATCGTGCTGGGTGTCAACGAAGATGCCCTGGAAGGTTCGGCCGATGTACTCAACAACGGCAGCTGCACCACTAACTGTATTACCCCCGTGGCGGCCGTTATGGAAGCCGCGTTTGGCATTGAAAAAGCCATGATGACCACCGTACACAGCTACACCGCCAGCCAGCGCTTGCAAGACGCGCCAGCCAAAGACTTGCGTGAAGCTCGCGCCGCCGCCGAAAACATTGTGCCCACCACAACCGGTGCCAGCATCGCCGCTGCGCAAGCGCTGCCTGCGCTCAAAGGCATCTTTGGTGGCCTGAGTATCCGCGTTCCCACCCCAGTTGTGTCGCTGTCTGATTTTGTACTCGTGACCAAAAAAGAAGTGACTATCGAACAGATCAACGATGCCTTCAAAAAAGCCGCCAAAGAACCCTACTACCAGGGAATCCTCGACGTCACCGAAGATGAATTGGTCTCGAGTGATTTCAAAGGCAACAGCCACTCGGCTATCGTAGACCTGAGCCTCACCAACGTAGTGGGCGGCAATTTGGTCAAAGTGGTAGCCTGGTACGACAACGAGTGGGGCTACAGTAATCGCTTAGTTGAGCTCACAGCCGATGTGGGTAAAGGACTCAAATAATATGCGAATCTTTATTGGCTCCGACCACCGTGGCTACTATCTGAAAGAAAAAATCATGGCTCGCCTAAGCAAACAAGGCTACACAGTCGAGGACGTTGGCGACAAAGTGCTAGACCCCAACGACGACTATCCGCAATTTGCGTTTGCTGCTGCCACCAAAGTGTTGGGCAGTACCGACTCCGACCCACGCGCCATCCTGCTGTGTGGCGGTGGTCAGGGTATGGCCATTGCCAGTAATCGCATCCATGGCATACGTGCCGTGGTGATTCAAGACGAAGAAGAAGCGCGTATGGCTCGCAACGACAACGACAGCAATGTGCTATGTTTGCCGGCCGACAAGCTTGAAGAAGACCAGCAGCGCACGTTTGATATCGTTGAATTGTGGCTCAAGACGCCGTTTTCTAAAGCGCCGCGCCACACTCGTCGCTTGCGCGAGATCGAGGAACTATATGGCGGTTAAAAAAGTGAGCCGCCTCAGCTGGTTGAATTCATGGTGGCACAGATGGGCTGTGGTGGGCATTGTGTGTGCTGGGTTTTTCCTGGCCGTGGTGCTCATAAGTTTGGTGATGTGGCAAGTAGATGTGCAAAGCGCGGTGTACGGATCGTTTTGGCTCATGGTACTGTTTGGTTTGAAATATGCAAGTTTGGCGTTTTTTTCAGTGGTGGGGCAGAGTAAGCCGCGCTTTGCGGCTGTAGCATTCTTGCTTGTTGCGCTAGGCGCGTTTATACACGATATGGCCGTGTTTTGGACCACGTTTTCGCCCCATGTCGACGGGCAGATAAGCACCGAATTTCTCGCGAGTTCGCTAGAAAGTATCCCGTGGATGGCGTTTGGGTTTTTGGCAATCTATTTTATAATGATGCTTCTGGGTAATCAGAAGAAATCATGAATATAGTTTGTCCGTCTATCACTGCTGTTGATGCCCGTGAGTATCGTGAACAAATGGCTCGCGTAGCACCATTTGCTACCCGCGTGCATGTGGATTTTAGCGACGGCCAGTTGGCGCCGGTGAAATTGATTAATCCTATTCAGGCGTATTGGCCCGAGACGGTGGCGGCGGATTTGCACTTGATGTACATTAATCCGACTGCTGAGCTAGAAACGGTGATTAGTCTCAAGCCACAATTGGTGATAATTCATGCCGAAGCGCAGGGTGACCTCATGGGTATGATGCGCCAACTTCGCGCGGTAAACATCCGCACGGGCGTGGCGCTGCTGCAGCCCACGCAACCAGAAAAGGCGCAGGAACTCCTGGCCGAAGCTGACCATGCGCTGATTTTTAGCGGCGATTTGGGTCATTTTG
>CAYURH010000009.1:21611-36891 GCA_964447105.1 uncultured Candidatus Saccharibacteria bacterium | reverse complement strand
CATCTTGGCGTTGCTCGACACACCCAACACCACACTGCTCGATATCGCACCCATGCTGACCGAAAAGAAATTCCGCAAACGAATCGTCGACAACTGCCAGGACTCCGTGGTGCGTCAGTTCTGGAATGTCGAATTCGCCAGCTGGAACGACAAATTCGCCGCCGAAGCTATTGCCCCAGTGCTCAACAAAGTCGGTGCCTTTACAGCCAACCCCGTGATCCGTAACATCATCGGCCAGCCCAAAAGCACATTCAACATTCGTCAGATTATGGACGAAGGTAAAATCTTGGTCGTCAACTTATCCAAAGGTCTGCTTGGCGAAGACAACGCGGCCGTGCTAGGTTCGTTTATCGTCACCAAAATCCAGCTGGCCGCTATGAGCCGTGCCGACATTCCTAATATTGAAGATCGCCGGCCGTTCTATCTGTATGTCGATGAGTTTCAAAACTTTGCCACCGATTCATTCGCCACCATTTTGTCTGAAGCCCGTAAATACGCCCTCAACCTCACCGTAGCCAACCAGTACATCAGCCAGATGTCCGACACCGTACGCACTGCTGTGTTTGGTAACGTCGGTACCACCATTTCGTTCCGCGTGGGGGCAGAGGACGCAGCTATCGTATCCAAACCATTCGCACCTCAGTTCTTACCCGAGGATTTACCAAACATGGCGTCGCGTCACTTTGTCACGAGTATGCTCATCAAAGGCGAAAAAGTGCCCGCATTTTCCGCTCTCACTCTGACACTACCCCCAGTGCAGACCGATTTCACTGCCCAGATTGTAGAGAACACACGCCACAACTACGCCAAACCTCGCAAAGAAGTCGAAGATGTCATCCATAACGTCATCACCCCGCAACCACCAGAAGTGCAGCAGCCGGTGCAATCACAAACTCAGCAGAAAGCCCACCCCGTACCCGCCTCAGTGGTATCTGTAGCTGCCAAAGACGATAAAGCCCGTGTAGTCGCCAAGAGTGGGGGAGAAGCGATCAAACAAGCCGCACAGCAGCCCCGCAGCGACGCCAAACCTGCCGACCCAGCTACTGCACCGAGTTCAGCCTCCAAAAGCGCTAAGCGGCGCCGACGTCGCGGCAAGGGCGGAAAAGGTCAGGGGAGTGATAGCTCCTCGCCTGCCGCCAGCGCAAGCGCCGGCACTAACCCGCCCACCCACAAACCAGCAGAGCCAGTCGCTGGTGGCAGGGAAACCATTATCAACCTTCGATAATCATGCGCCACCCTTCGCATGATATTCGGCATAACGAGCTTTTTTGAATAAGAACAAATATAGAACATTACATAGTGAATGAGTACCGGGGTTAAATGACAAGTCGTGGATCAGAAACACCAAAACCTTCAGAAGCAACCAAGAGGGCAGGGCGAACACGGAACAAACAACATACCGCAAAAGCTCGCAAACCGGGGGATGCATGAAAGTAGTATTAATATATGAATAGTATTGTTACGTCGCACAATATATCTTTTACGACATACGATTTATTATACTAAGACGGTTCGATATACCTTCTAGTAGGGCACTGTTGAGTCCATACGGTACATATCAGCCTACAATTCAGATACACGCGGCTGCAATACACCTCGGTTATTCGCGCATATATGCTATGTAACCTATACCCGCCATCAATGCGTACGTGGATTTGACTTTTCCACAGTTAGATGTTTGCATTTGCACGGTTTTGTTATGTCGCAGTATATTTTTTTCACGCCTCCCCGCCAGGCCACTATCCCCTGTTTTTGCATTTGCAATTATCGCTTTTCATGCTCATAAATATATTTTTTGTAAACTATGTTTGCGAGATATAAGACAAAAATAGAACACGCAGGGTAGAAGAGTATAGCGACTCATCTCAGCCCCTAAGCAACACTACTTATAAAACGCTTTGTGCGATACACGCACATCGATGTACTGAGGTGTTATCTTGTGGGTATCAAAATACCCTATCGCATAGGCCACGTCCTGCGCCTGCTCAAGTGGGTCCCTATCACTCTGTGTTTTGATCACATAGTCTCGCCCCTGGAGCTTTAGATCTATCTCACGAGTGGAAGCTGGGATAATTACTGTCGTCACCACGCCTTTGCTATATCCGTTTACTGCGCCCACCATCTTGCCCAAGAATGCGATAAAACGCGTGGAGGCCACGGCGCCGGCGCTGTCGGGCGTGATACCAGACTGGTCAGTCACTTCGACTGCTGGTTCGGCAAAATGATTATAGTCAAACGCGATCCCTTGGTCATCCACATAAAATTTCTGCCCGCCGGTTTTCCATACTAACAGTGGCTTGCGAAAGAAAAATGTAAATTTCACATCACCACCATACCACGCCCTATCCACTTCGAGCATGCGCACTTCGTTGTGCTGCCGCACCAGGTACGCGCCCAAATCCTGCGTATTAAGCAAGAAGCCAAAGCGCTCTATGGGATGATCACCCAAATAATCCTGTATGGTTCGCTGGTATTGAGCAGTGCTGGGCTTACCCGTGCCTGTCTGCCCATAGAGCACACTGGGGTTGCCTATGACATTGCTAATGAGAAAGCACAACACAGCCGCCACCAACGCCACGCCAGTCAATGCCCGTACTATATGATTACGCTGGGCACGCAGCTCGTGCAGTTTGAGTCGCTCCGTCTTGAGCTGTCCGGCTGCAGGTGCGGCAGGAGCAATGCGCGCAGACGTGCTGCCCGTAAGCGTACGGCTCCGGCGAAACACATACTGATTTTGCCCGGCCATGAGCCGAGGATTACGTGTGTTTTGCTGCTTCTTTTTGCCCCAACCCAGCATATCTGTGCTACCGTGCTTGCTTTTGTTCAGCGTGAGCGTAGGCCGCTTCGGCGATCAGTGCGGCGGTGTCAACGGCGGCATCAGGCTTGGCAAAAGCGTGGAGCGCCTTTCCCAGAATGGTGCGCTTGGCACTATCACCAAGCAAATCAATGGTAGCGGCTTTGAGTTTGAGCGGATTCATAATAAGCTCGGCTTCGTCGAGCACAATAGCTGATTTGGTTTGCTCATACATAGCTGCGTTTTTGAGCTGATGTCCAGCAGGCAGATACGGATTAGGTACGATGATCACGGATTTGCCCATGCCGGCCAGCTCCATCATAGTGGTAGCCCCAGCTCGCGTGATCACTACGTCGGCTGCACCGAAAGCCACAGCGAATCCTTCAGGCAAAAATGGCTTCACAATATAGTCGGGCCTATCTGGCGCACCCGCCAACACTTCCTCGTAATTAGCCTGCCCTGTTACGTGCAAAATGGCGGCTTTTTCGAGTAACTGCCCCGCCACTGTCACTACTATGTGGTTCAGGTTACGTGCACCCAATCCCCCACCAGTGATCACCACCAGTGGGCGTTTGATATCGGGCAAACCAAGTGCGGCCTTGCATGCCTGTTGTTGTTTTTGTGTCAACAATCGGTATCCCCTATCTACCGGGATGCCCACATAGTGCGTGCGCTCTTGCGGGTATGGATAGAATTTGACCGGTGCTCCAGTAGCAATTACTGCGGCATATCTAGCAAGCATGCGATTGGTGAGCCCTGGATGTACGTCGGAATCATGAATAATCAGCGGTATGCGCAGCATGCGCGCCGCCAAGCCCACCGGCAGGCATACATAGCCGCCTTTGGTAAAAACGGCGTTTGGCTTGACTCGCCACAGCAGCCATAGACTCTGCAGCAAACCGATACCTACCAAAAAAATATCCCGCAGATTGCGCGCCATCATCGGTACATTGAGCAGCTGTTTCCACCAAGCAATTTTATGATATCGGCGCAATTTGCCCGCAAAGATCCGTTTGATACGCACATCAAACGGTAGTTTGGCCATCAGCGCTGTGGCTTGCAGGCCGTAGGCGCGATCGGTTATAAAGTGCACTTTTAGGTCGGCGTCATGTCGTTTGAGCTCACGCAAAACTGCGGCTACCGGCGTGACGTGTCCGCCCGATCCCCCGCCCGCGGCGACGATCGTCATTGGTGGTTCCTCCTTGTTGATTGGCATTGTTGGGGGTGGTGTGTGAGGTGTAGCGCGAGATTTGGAATACCAAGCCAAGCGCGCACAGCATAAACAGCAAACTCGTTCCGCCGAAGCTGACAAACGGCAATGTAATGCCGGTCAGCGGGAAAATACCCAACATAGCACAGATATTTATCACGGTGTGGGCAAATACCCAGCCAAACACACCGGCTACGATCAATCTGTAATACAGATCGGCCGTATGCTCCATTATAAACAAAATCCGCATAAACAGCCCGGCAAAAATAGCCAAAATTGCCACGGTGCCCACAAACCCAAATTTCTCAGCCAAAATCGGAAAAATCGAATCGTTGGCCGCCTCTGGTAAATAACCAAATGCCTGGATGCCTTCGCCCAAACCTTTGCCCATCAGGCCCCCACTGCCCACGGCGATGAGCGCCTGGTTGATGTGATAACCGCTGTCGGCGTCATCTTGCGCCGAATCATGATTGATAAACGTAAAAATGCGCTCCAAACGGTGCGGTGCCGCAAATGTAAACACTGCACCCACTGCCACGCTGGCGATCACAATCCCTATAAAATATTTGGCTCGTAATCCCGCGATAAACAGTACTGTGAGCACCAAGCTAAACACTGTTAAGCCGGTACCCAAATCACGCTGCAAACCAATCACAATTATGGCCACGGCAAGCAACACAGCGCCCACCGGCCACAACGTTTGCTGCATGTCATTCAGATTATTCTGAGCGATCCGCACACTCAAAAATCCAGCCAAATAGATAAGCAAGGCAAATTTCATAAACTCAGCCGGCTGAAAACTAACAAACCCCAAGTCGATCCAGCGACAAGCACCATTGGCACACAGCCCAATAGGCGTGGCCTGCAGCACAAATGGCGTAATACCGAGTATAAGTGCAGCGATCATCAGCTTACCTTTGTGTTTGCGCCAAAAATCCACCGGAATAATCGCCATAGCCGCAAATCCAGCCAGACCAATACCTAAATACAACGCCTGGCGTAGCATAAACTGCACCTGATCATCTGTGCCGGCACTCCCATGCACGATAAGCGCTGGGCTGATAGCGTAAATGATAATCAGCCCCAGCAACAGCAAAATACCCATAAACAGCAGTAGCAGCATGTCAGGCCGATGCTTACGCGTCGGCGCCATAGACCGCACGCTGCGTGGCGGCACTAGACGTAGCCCCCGGCAAAGGCGACGATCAGACCAAGTGCTGCGCTAATCAGGCCAATGATCCAAAACCTCATCGTCACTTTGCTTTCAGGCCAACCAATAGCTTCAAAATGGTGATGAACTGGGCTTGATAGAAATATCTTGCGGTGAAAGAACTTTTTGCTAAACATTTGTATGATCACCGTAGCGGTATCAGCCACAAAAACAAACCCAATAATCGGCAGCAAAAAAAGCGTGTCGGTAAGCATGGCCACCACGCCCAGACTCGTGCCAAGCGCAAATGAACCGACATCGCTCATAAAGAATCGTGCCGGATAAATATTGAACCACAAGTAAGCAAGCAACGTGCCCGCCACTGTAAAACAGAACGTAGCTATGCCAATATTTCCTTGTAGCACGGCAATCAAGCCAAATGTGCCAAAAGCCATGGTGCTCAGGCCGCCCGACAGTCCATCTACACCATCGGCAATGTTAACAGCGTTGCCGGTTGCCACGACTGCAAACGCAAAAATCGGGATGATCAACAGCCCCACATCGAGATCAAACGGCGGAAACGGCAGATGGACAGTGTGATAGCCGAGCTTGTAGTAGAAAAACCACGCGCCCAACAGCCCCACGCCAGTGATAAGTGCAAATTTTACCGACGAACGCATACCTCGCGTCTTACCCCCCAGCCCGCGCAGGTTGATAATATCGTCGATCAAACCTACCACCGCCCCGCCCAACAGCGCTGCCAGCGGCAACCATGTCTGGCTACGATCCAGGTTGAAAAGAAATGTGAGCAACGTGATAACGGATACAAATATCAGCCCCGCCATCATGGGGAAATGTTTGGCGATCTTGGCCGCGTGGAGTTTAGTGAAAACGGGCGTCTTGTTGCCCATGATATCTTCGGTGCGATTTTGCTTCCACCATTTATATTTATATGCGAAATGCGTATACACCGGAGTGAGCGCCATGCTCAACACAAAGCCAGCAAACGCCATGAGAAACACGCTGGTGATCTGTTGTGTTAACCCTTCAAAAATAAGTACACTCATACCCTACCTTTACGATTGAATATTTAAGTAGCTAAGCATCCAGTTGGAGATGTCACTAAAAATCGGCTCTGCTGCCACTGACCCGGCGTAGTCGCCGATATGCGCATCCATTACGCGTACCATTATCACATATTCGGGCTTGGTTTTACCACCGAAGCCTAGGAAACTACCGATGGTATCGGTTTGACTGTAGTCACCCGTACGGGGGTCGTACACCTGTGCAGTACCTGTTTTGCCGCCGATATAATAGCCGGGTTTGTCTTGACGGACAAAGGGTCCAGTCAGACGAGCCTGATGGATCATTTCGGTAATGTTGGCTGACGTGGTGGCGCTTACTACCCCGCTTTTGCGTACATTTGGCGCTTGAGCGGTCATGCTGCCGTCTGGGTTGCGATAGCCAGCTACGATCTGAGGCGTGTAATACGTGCCCCCGTTGACGATAGAGCAAAACGCCGTAGCTACTTGGAGCACCGTGGCGTTCATACCTTGACCAAATGTCATGTTGGCATAACGCACGTCGCCGCCTTCGCTGTCAGTGGGCGAAAACATTTTGCCCGTACCTTCGCCAGCCATGGCTACGCCAGTTTTTTGTGCCAAGAAATAGCGGTTGTTGAAGTAGTCGTATAGCACCGTTTTGCCTGATTTGGCAATTTGGCCGCCGCCCATACTCTGGAGCACAAAAACAGCTCCAGTGTTGAGCGAATAGCGCAGCACCTGCGTCATAGAGGTGGGGCCGATGGATTCTTGCAGCGCGTTACGAATAGTGGTGTCGCCAATCTTTACGCTACCGGTATTGTTGTAGACGGTATCCGGCTTAACCACGCCCGTATCCAAACCTGCCGCCATGGTAAGCGTCTTCATAACCGACCCAGGTTCATACGGCTGCGACAATGCGGTGTTTTGGAAGGCACCGAAATCAGTCGTTTTTTGATAATTATTGGGGTCAAACGTGGGAAAATTGGCCATAGCCATGATCTGCCCGTTACGCGGGTTCATCACCACCACACTGCCCTGTGTGGCGTGCACGCGGTCGAGCCCGGCTTTGAGCGCCTGCTCCACATATAACTGCACATTGCGATCAATACTAAGCACTATGTCTTTGCCATTCTGCGCTGGCGTCTGTACGTTGTCTTGCCCGATCGACAGTGGAATGCCGTGTACGTCGGTAACAGCTTTTAGTAAACCGTCGGTGCCTGCCAGCGTTTTGTCTAACCCCTGTTCGACCCCATATTGGCCATGCCCTTCACCGTTGACAAATCCCAGCACGTGAGCGGCCAGCGTGTTCTCTGGATACACGCGTTTGTCATATTGCTGCAGGCCCACACCGTCAAGTTCGGCCTGACGAATCAAATCCGCCTGTTGCGAGTTCACTTGCTTGGCCAACACCACATATTGACGGTCTTTGTTGGTCAGACTTTTTTCAAAATCTTGCACCGCTTCACCGCCGGCGACGCGCCGGATAGTATCCGTTACTTTGCCCACATCTTTGACATACCGAGGGTCGGCATATACCGTATAGGCCGGTGCGTTCAGCACCAATGGCGCCATGCCGTCTTGGCCGTCGAGAGCGTAAATCTGACCACGAGTGGCTGGGATAATAAATTTGGCAGTGTGCTCTTTGTTGGCTTCGCTGTCGTAATAGCTAAACTGAATGACTTGCAAATAAAAAAGCCGCCAGACAATAATCGCCCCCAATGTGAGCATAAGCACCACAAGGGCGCGGCTACGGCTAAACGTTCGAAGCGATTGGAGCATAGTGTGATTAGTTGGTGTTGGCCAAATCGGTTTGGACGGGTGCGTTCATACTAGCGGCGACACTACTCTGTTTGACACGTTCGAGTGCCTGCAGGCGAGCTGTTTCTACTTGGAGATCGCGGTTTTGCGTCTGGAGCGCTTGCTGCTTGTTGTTGAGCGTGTTGATCTGGTAGCCATAGGTGCTGGTACGGGTAATCTGCGTCAGGTAGATGAGCCCGAGCACAGCCAACATGAGAGCTACAAGAACAGTGTGGCTAATGGGCCCGAGGCCACGGCCGATTCGGAACTTCACGGTGTTTTGATTACGTCGCCACACCGCTGCGTTAGCGCGGTTACTGGGGATCGCAATGGAATTATAAAATTCTGCCATATGTGTTTTGGTTTTTTATTTTTGGTGCCTGCGCACATGATTGGTGTGCATGTACGCAGGCTTTTGGTTGTTCGCGCGAGCGTTATTTAAGCGTTTGTACGCCCGGGTGATTTACCCGAACCTTATAGGTTCGCGACGCGCTGGTTACCTGCACTTTGATTGGCATGGTAGCCCCTTTTTGTATTTATTTTTGCTGCGGCTCGTAGCTTGGCGCTGCGAGCACGTGGGTTGGAAACATCTTGGGTGGCACCGCTGATCGGTTGCTTGGTGATGATGCGCAAGCGTGCTTCATAGCCAGATTGGGCCTGTTCGCGGAAGAATTGCTTCACCAGGCGGTCTTCTAGACTATGGAAACTTATGACGGCCACTCGCCCATCGGCATTTAGCAAATCAGGCAAAAGTTCGAGCGTGTGACTTAATTGAGCCAACTCATCATTCACTGCAATCCGCAGTGCTTGGAAGGTACGTGTAGCCGGATGGATTTTACCCCTTGGGCCACGAATGGTTTGTGCGATAACCTGCGCCAACTCTGTGGTGGTAGCGTATGGTCGGTTGGCCAGGATAGCGCTGGCAATTCGCGCCGCGTGCGGTTCTTCACCGTAGTCGCGCAATATGCGGGTCAGCTCTTCCCTATCAACACGGTTTATCATATCAGCAACGCTCTCGCCTTGCGACTGATCCATGCGCATGTCCAACGGTCCTTCATGCATAAAGCTAAAGCCCCGCTGCGGGTTATCAAGTTGCGGCGATGACACACCAATATCGAGCAAAATCACATCAAACGTCTGGCCGGCCGCGTGCAAATCGCGCGCTGCACTCAAATAATCCTGCTGGATTATCCGTGCACCGAGCGTTGCCAACGGTTGCAATTCATTGATGGCATTTTGATCCCTGTCTACAAGCGTAGCTTTGTGTGCATCGCCAATTTTGGCTATCACAGCAGAAGCGTGCCCACCGTAACCAGCCGTGAGGTCGAGATATGTCTCGCCCATCTGGGGCTGAAGTACGTCAAGCGTCGCCTGAAGTAGAACCGGACGATGGAGTTGTTGTGGTGTATTTTTCATAGTCGCCTAATTGACAGCCAGTGTATTTGTTTTTGTAATGTAACGTTTTTGTTTTTGTTGGATTAATGGATGTTGTGGTGACATTTCTTTGAGCGAAATGCTAAATTCCATTAATATGAGAGACTTGTGTGAGGTGGAGTTTTTGGGAGGTGTTTTGGAGGGGAAAGGTGCTAGGGCTTACTAAGTGGATGCCCTCGGCCCACCCACTGGCTGCCAAATAGTCGACTACGAAGATCCCATGACAATGTCATGGCCGTCTCGTCTAGTTGGTTTGTCGTCGCCAAATTATTAATGTACTACTATTTCGCCACGATACGCCAGTATTTACCAGCACGCACGGCTACGACCTCGCGGGTTACCCCGGCGTGATCCAGCAGATGCTGCTCAATACTAATGCGGCCCTGTTTGGCATCTAGCTCGGCTTCTGTTTTGCCCATCCTAAACTGGACGTTCAAATCAGCAACACGCTGGTCTAGTATGTCGCCATTCAGTGCTGGTTCGACCAATTCGTCCCATACCGATTTTGGGTATAGGTGCAAATAACGGTCAAAACCTTTGGTCAGCACTACCCCGCTTGCAAACTCGGCTCGAAGCTCGGCTGGGATAGTCAGCCGCCGCTTATCATCCAGCTTGCGTTCGAAGTAGTCAACCATGGCCATTTTTTTAATTGTGGTGTTTGTTCTTGGTAGTGGCTTACCCACTACTACCCACTGACATCAGTCTACTACCCACTACTACCCACAAGCAAGAGTTTTATATGCGTGTATTTCCACACCCCACTTGTTTATCCACAATTCTGGGGAAAACAAAGAGGTTATCAACCTCTGATAACCTCTGGTGGTCTTGCCTTCTAGAGTTCGCGCACTTTTTTGATGACTTGTCCAAACCATACTGCACTTGGCCGTAATGTGCGTTTGCGCGTCTTGTAATCTACAGCCGCCAGGCCAAAGCGCGGCCAAAATCCACTATCCCATTCGAAATTATCAGTTAGGCTCCAGTGGAGGTATCCTTCTAACTTGACGCCGTCGCGCATAGCTCGATTCATGGCCATCAGTGTCTGGGTAAGCCACCATTTACGATATTCGTCATCGCGATCGGCCACGCCGTTTTCGGTGATGATGATAGGCAGTTCGTAGCGGTCGGACAATTCTTTGAGCACAAATTCGATATTAGCCGGTTGCATATCCCATCCCAAATCGCTCACTCGCTGGTTGGGACTATGCGCTTTGTAACCAAAATAGCGGTTGGAAAAATAGTGGTTTACTCCTATAAAATCCAAGCGCTTTTTGATGCGATTCAGGATGTAGTAATCTTCGACCCACCGCATAAAGCTAGCGCTGAGTGCCGATAACTTAGCATCGTCGCCCGGGTAGTGAAACGCCACATTTTTGGCGATACTCACCAGATATTTGCGAGCTTTGTGTTTGGCCATTTTGTAGACACGTTTATGTGCCGTGAGCAGATTCCTAAGCACCAGCAGGGTGCGGAGTTTGCTCTGCATCTGCGGGGGTCGCTGACCTATGAGGTAACTTTGCGCAACATACACTTCGGGTTCGTTGAGCGTGATGACATAGCGAAAATCTTGCCCCAGCTCATCAAATACCTTTTCGCAAAAGCGCACGAAATAACCTATGTTGCGACGGCGCGTAAAACCACCTTTTTGCGCAAACCACACCGGCACTGTCCAATGCCATAGGGTTACGATGGGTTCGATATTGAGTGCCTGTAACTTGCGCAGATAGACGCGATAATGCTCTATGGCTTCGGCGTTCCACGCCCCTTCTTCGGGTTCGATGCGCGACCATTCAATACTAAAGCGCCACGCGTTCATATTCATCTGTTTGAGGAGTTTAAAATCAACTTCATACAGATTGTAATGGTCGGTGGCTTTGGCGGACACATAATTATGAGGGTTTTCGGCTTCGGCTTTTACTTCTTGCCATTTGGGTAAATAGTTGGCCTGGTATTTGGCTTTGCTGGCCAGAGCCTTGGCATTTTCTAACTCCCAGACCGTCCAGTCGTTGTGATTACCGCCTTCTATCTGATGCGCGGCGCTCGATGCTCCCCACAGAAAATGTTTCGGAAATTTCAAAAGCAATTTATTTTGTTGCGCCATATCCTATATGATACCTTGGTTTTCCCGACTCGCCTACCGCCCATCTGGGGTATTGTAGAAACCACGATAGACTTTTTAGAAAACTTACTTATCTTTTCACCCAAGGTCTGGTACACTACCTTCCATGCCAAATCTTCGCCGCATCCAACAGATACCCATGCTCGATCGCCCGCGCGAAAAAATGCAGCGCAAAGGCGCGCAAGCGCTGTCGGATTTTGAACTGCTCGAAGTCATGATTGGCAGCGGCAACGGCCAGGCCGACGTAGGCACGATTGCGCGTAGCATTCAGCGGCTATTGCGCCAAGGTACTGAATCGTTTAGCTTTGAATCACTCACTGCGCTGCGTGGCATTAGTACCGCGCAGGCGTCCAAACTGTTGGCAGCACTTGAGCTCGCCCGCAGGCATCTGGTGCGTGACGTGCAACCGCTGCGCACACAGCACGATATTCTACAGCGGCTTATAGATATCCGCTCCAAGCAGCAAGAATATTTTGTGTGTCTTAGCCTAGACGGCGGCGATCGACTACTTGCCCAACGTACTATCACTATTGGCACATTGGATACAGTGCTGGCTCATCCACGCGAGGTTTTTGCCGATGCCATTGTCGACCGCGCCGCTTGCGTGATCGTCGCCCACAATCACCCGTCGGGCCAAGTAGTGCCCAGTCAAAAAGATATTATTCTCACTCAGCAGCTTGCCGCGGCCGGACAGTTGCTGGGTATTCCCCTGCGCGACCATATCATTGTTACCAAAACCGAAGAATACAGTTTTAGACAGCGACATTTGCTGTAAGGAGGACCCATATGCAGTATTACGAGCGAAGGAATATTAGTAACCAACCAGCCACGACTATCGGTGCCGATATCGCTCGGCACCTGCAGGCTCGCCAGGACCTGGGCAAAGCCGTGGTGGTATGCGACACACCCGCCATATTGCTCAGCTTGGTCCGCAAACAATGGTTCCATTTATCACGACATCTGCAAAAACAGCGCGCCAGTACATTGAATCCGGAAGAAATTTTGCGCCTCACACACACTATCATGCACATGCAACGCATGGATTTTGTAGCTAAAGTGCCGCACACAACGTCGACGTCTGATGTATATTTTGTGCGACCCGATGAACTGGTAGAACTACCACCGTACTGCTATGGCCTTTACCTCACCGTGCCTACACCGAGCCATTCCATCGCCGGTTTGTTACAGCATGCGGCTGATGGGCTGCTCATTGTCGATTACGACACTGGGCTTTCACCAGAACCGCTTGCACTATTGCCCAAAAACGAACTCGAGGCTCGCGTACTGCGCGAGTGGCAACGGGTAGATGGATTTTTGCGCCAGCACGATATCCACTCAGTCCATTTTGCGTCGCAGAACCCAGCGCAGTTCGGCGCACTAGATGATGCGCTCGATACATTGCTGAGCTATAGTCATGAATTTTTACAACTAGCAAGCGGATTCCGCCAAACCATCCACTTAGCCCAGCCGCTTGCCACCATCACAGCCGAACAACAACAAATATTTACGGCAGTTATGCGCCTGGCATACCGTGTGCAAACACTGTCACCCGACAGTTTCAACACCTACCTCCTCAAAACATTTGGCGAAAAAGAAAGCTATTTCCTGCGCGACCAAGGTTTTGGTAGTCCATTGGCGTACTTCGCCCTCCCCTGCACTATCGACGAGCAGTCAGAGCCGGCATAGGATCGTCTACGGTTCGCACGTGCACACGCGGTGAATCTGGGTTGCGAATGAGCCCAATCCGCCCTTCGGCCGCATGCATCGCAAATGTCACTCCGCGTGGAGCCAAACGCCTCTGTAACAAAGCACCTCGCTGGCGCATACCGGCTTCGGGAAATTCGCGACACGGATCGTTTGGCGCCGAACTCACTATAGCCCAAGGCGAACCGTCGGTAAGCTGATCATGCTGCGCAACCGCAATAGCGAGCCGAGCAACATATAAACCAGGAGCTCGCGCCCCACCATACCGCTCCCTATCGAACCAATACGACACTTTGAAACCGAGCGAATCTGGATCAACATGAGCATCTCGGGCTACGTCAGCCTTCTCGTCGCCATCCAATTCTAGTTCAACAAGCCCCACCACACCATCACCATCTCGAACCACGTGCAGCCGCTGCTGCCCACTTTCTTCTGCCATACCACCACTACGCCGCGCACTACGCACACTACCAAAACGCTCAGCTATATCTGGCCGCGCCACAGATAGGCCGTGGTCATTCAATGCCCCTCGGGCAGCATCAACTAATTGCGCCGCCATATCACCATCGCGGTGAAACGGCTCAGCGGACATACAGAGCTCACTCATAAGTGTATTTACTATATCACATTAATCGAAGAGTGCTAACTGCCCAGGCACTTCATCTGGTGTTACGCCCAATTTTTCGACAAGGCGGTCTATGAACGCGGCTTGACCTTGCGTAATTTTAGTTTTGGCCGCACCGGGCGTAAACCACCCAGCTTTATCGACTTCGGGGAATTGCTGCATCTGGCCAGATTTGGGTGGCCACTGCATTTCGAAATAATTACTTTTGATATGATCGGCATCCACCATGCCTTCTATCGCCCAAGCAGTGACTTGCTTGTTGCCGTATTTTACCATGCCCAGTTCCGCATATTCACCCACTGGCGAATCGTGACCCGTCTCTTCTTTAAATTCTCGTTTGGCGGCAGCAAAAGCATCTTCGTCTTGCCCATGTTCTCCTTTGGGTAGCGACCACGCACCAGCGTCTTTTTTGGCCCAAAACGGCCCGCCGGGGTGGACGAGAAATACTTCCAACTTGGGTGTCTGGCGGTACACAAGTATTCCTGCGCTTAGTTTTGGCATGAGTTCTCCCGATTAATTATCTAATGCCTGAGCGCTCATATATCACGAATTGGTGGCAAGAATTTGACGCGTTGGATGGTGTAGCTGCTGTCGCTCTGTCGTTCGAATTCAACAGTGTGGTATGAACAAAATGCGTCGGTCGTATCGGTATTTTTGTAGTACACGTTGCAGTCGTCATACATTGTGTTTCCGGGTCTAGATGAAAAATCCCATTGCAATTCGTACTCTTCGGCAGGGTCGATGATCCTACCCAACTCTTTAGTCTGACCCAACAATTCCACGCGGTCTACCGTGAGGTGCATTTGAGAGTAGTTGTGAAGCACCAGCTCACAACGCATTCCCTTTCCCTGCTCGGAAGATTCAGCTCTACTTATGATAAGCTGCGGCGTTACTTTGGGCCCTGCGGCAGTCGGCGCATAGTTTGGTTGCGATTGGTGTGAAGATATGTCCGCAGGTTTTGCGTCATTGGCCGTAAAGACCGGCTTGCCGAGTACCAGGCGTTTTAGACCTTCAAAAAACGAGGGCATTGGTAATACCTTCGATTGGTACGCGCGTTTGCTTCATGCTATCGCGTTCGCGCACAGTCACGCAGTTGTCTTGGAGCGTTTCAAAATCGATTGTCACGCAATAAGGCGTGCCTATTTCGTCTTGGCGGCGATAGCGTTTACCAATGCTTTGTGTTTCGTCGTATTCCACACGCCAACCAGTTTGTTGAACAATTTGTGTATACACTTTTTCAGATAAGGATTGCAATTCTGGCTTTTTGCTCAGAGGAAGCACGGCGACTTTGACGGGTGCAATTTCGGGCTTTATCTTGAGCACAATTCTTGTACCATCACCCACTTTTTCAGATACGGATTGCAATTCTGGTTTTTTGCTCAAGGGAAGCACGGCGACTTTGACGGG
>CAYURH010000009.1:0-21601 GCA_964447105.1 uncultured Candidatus Saccharibacteria bacterium | reverse complement strand
TTCTTGTATCGTCACCCACTTTTTCTTCCCGATATGCGTCTGTGAGTACAGCCAACATCATGCGGCCCACACCCACCGAACTTTCGATCACGTTGGGCGTAAATCGCTCGCGCGTCGCTTCGTCGAAATACGTCAGGTCCTTGCCCGAAACGTCCATGTGGCTTTTTAAGTCAAAGTCGGTGCGGTTGTGTGTGCCCCACAATTCTTTGAAGCCTTGCGGAAATTTAAAATACACATCATGTGCTGCCGCTGCGTAGTGTGCGCGTTCGTTTTGGTCGTGTTCGTGCCATTGCAAGTTTTCTTCGGCAATGCCAAGTCGCTTCGTCAAAAAATCCCAGCTAAATTGGCGCCATCGTTCATATTCTTCGCCTTGGGCGTTGGGGTGAATGAAATATTGCATTTCCATCTGCTCGAGCTCACGCACACGGAATATGAAATCGCGTGGACTAATTTCATTGCGAAAGGCTTTACCAATTTGGGCAATACCAAACGGAATTTTGCTCCGTGTTGTTTCGCGCACTAGGTCAAAGTTGGTAAAAATACTACCGGCGGTTTCGGGGCGAAGGTACGCAACTGCGCTATCATCTTCGAGTGCACCCACCCATGTTTTCATCATCATGTTAAACACGCGCGGTTCGCTTATGGGATTGCCGTCGGGCGATTTTTTGTCTTGTAATAATTCTTTTAGTTCGGCCAGGTCAGTAGAATCCACGCCCGCCAAATGATCTGCACGGTAGCGTTTGTGATTAACCAAATCCTCAACCATAGGATCAGTAAACCCCGCCACATGCCCACTTGCCTGCCATAGTTTAGGGTTTTGAATGATAGCGCCGTCCACACCATGAATGTTGGGGTGTTCGTGCACCATAGCTCGCCACCACAGCTGCTTGAGGTTGTTTACTAGCTCCACACCATATGGGCCGTAATCCCAAAATCCCGCGATACCACCATATAAATCACTGGCTTGAAACACAAAGCCGCGCCGCTTGGCAAGGTTGCTAATCGTCTCTAAACTCACCTGACTCTCTGACATATTGTAGTCATTATAACAGATATTGACACGTCGGCCAGATAGAGACAAACTGTCGTTACGCCAGTCGTCGTACTACATCAAGACATGTCGGCAGGAGCTCCTGAATCCCACTCACTTGATGAATTATTTTAGGTGATTTGGCGCTGGCCAGACGTAATAGTTTGATGTGCCCGCCGCTCACCTGCGCGGACGGGTGATCATAAAAAGCGTTGTCGGCGTAGTCGTAGTTGTAAAAATGATCTTGTTGTAATTTGTGTCCTTCTCTATCTGTCGCCAAATTCAGCCCATGACCAAGGAGGATATCGAGTTGTAATATAAACCACAACTCTATGAGGCCTGTGCTGATTGTTGCATCATTGAGATTCTCCAAGCTCTGGCGCAACAAACTGTAGAATTCAGGTTCAGCCACCGTTTCGGTGGCACGGTTGACACGCTTGATGACATCATAACCCAGCTGCATACGATCATAATCATGCAATATATTGCCATAAAACTGTTGCATACGCGCACTCGTTACCAAACCCAGCTCACCTTTGCCTCGCATGACAGTCAAGTCACACACGGCGAATAATTCTAGCCCCCCGGCTAGTTTGCTTTTGGGGCGGCGCACGCCTTTGGCGATCACACTCAGCTTGCCTTCGGGGGTAAGCAGGTTCAATATGCGATCGGCTTCCCCGTAGTTGGTGCGGCGCAATACAATAGCTTCGATTTTACGCGGTTGCACGGGCCACAGCTTTCCGAAACGCATCAGGCGTGAGCGTCGTTTTATCGAGTACTGCACTCACTCCATAGGCGGCACTATCCACGTCACTGAGTGCCGCGCTACTACACAGCACGACTGGCACATGCGCCCATTCTCTGTATGATCGCAATTGGTGCAGTAACTGCACGCCGCTGGCATGCGGCAAAAGCATATCGAGCACGATCACATCAGCCACTTCATCATCCAGCGCATCCAGTGCCGCTTGCGCACTGACGACGTGTCTCACAGTGTGGTCTTGCTGGCGCAACCACAACTGATAACAGTCGGCTTGCCACCGATCATCTTCTACCAACAACACGCTGGCCATTACAGCAAACTCAGCTGCCGGCTTTTGAGCAGATCTATAAAAAACATTGCGCCTTCAGCCTGACGCCCCACCCCTATCGTACCGCCCATAGCTTGTGCAAATTGCCCCGCAATGTACAAACCCAAGCCACTCGTGCCAGCACGACCACTGAGTGGCTGTGGTTGCGTGCCCAATGTATGCTGCAAGCGACGCAACTCAGCACGACCAATCCCTGGCCCGTCGTCGCGCACACTCACCCGTACATGCTGGTCGGCGCAGTGCGACACGACTTCTACCTGCGCCCCTGCTGGGTTGTGCCTGATGGCGTTGTCGACCAGATTTACCATAATGTCATGGAGCACATCACGATTGGCTAGCACAAGGTGGTGGCAACGTATCTCGCGCAAATGCAGCTGCTGACCGTGTTCACGGGCATACGGCGTGAGTTCGTGAAGCACCGTGGCCGCAACTTCTTGCGTGCTCACTGGTTCGGTAGGAAACATAAATGCCATTTGCCCATCGGCTTCAAGGCGATAGCTCAGCGTCAATTGCTGCACCAGGCGCACCATGCGTTCACTCGTGAAGCGCAGACGTCGCAGCTGCTGTTGCTGTTCGTTTTGCGTCAGCTCAACCACCGGGTCATTGAGTGCGTCTACCAAATGATTAATAAGTACCAGTGGCGCCTTGAGTTCATGCGCCGCAGCCACAACAGCATCAAACCCGGCCGCGCCTGGCTTAGACATGTCAGAAATAGCACCTTTACCCTTCACTACCTCTAGTGTAGCATAGGCTAACTATTAAATTTGACGGATGGCAAAACGATCGTATTGAAATCGGGTATATTGGCCGGCACAGTGCAATCAATTTGCAGCGTCTTATCGCGAACTTTGAATACCGCCAAACTGCCCTGTACTGTGTTCGAAAATGCACCGTCCAAACGCATGCCGGTGGCGCCATTGTAAGTAATAGCCGTTGCCGTCAAATTGCCTTTGTTCACACGATCCTGGAAACTTCGCAGCACATCTTCATATTTCGTACCGTTAATTATGACGTGTGTTGCTACCGCGCCGTCGCCTGCCGTAACCGCCAATGGGTCTAGATATGCTTCATAAATTCCCTTGCCACCGTTTTGGGAAATGTATACACTCCATGTTTTGGGATAGCTAAATGTTACGCGACCCAGGTCGTCGGGGCCTACAAATTCTCGCGTGGGTTGCTTTTCTTGTTCGGCAAAAACTTTGTCATCTTCGGCTTTTTGTTCTTTTTTGGCGCCCGTTACAGCAGTGGCAATTTTGGCATCAACATGGTCTTTTTGGTCGGCATAGTTAGCATATGCCCACACGCTAAATCCCCCCAGGCCAATCAGCAATATAGCCAGCACTGCCGTAGTGACAGCAAAAGGATTTACAAAACCAAGCATGGAGCGGTTCATTGCTTTCATAGTAAACCGGGCTCAGATAGTTGTAAAGCGAACTACTGTTCGCCAGGCTGAAGCTTATACAAATACACACCCCGAGTGACTTTGTGAGGCAACAGGCCAGGAATAGCAAACCCGTTACTCACTACCAACAATGATTTTTCGCGTTTTTCCATAACAGCCAACAGTTTGCGTTTGGCGCGATGCATAAATGGCCCTGCCAGGAAAAAATATACAGCATTAGTATCGGCGGGTATGTCGCTAAGCCAAAAATCACGCAGTCGCACCGTTACGCGCCCCCGCACCGACCAGCAGCGTAGCCAGGCGATCAGACACAACACGGGATTGATTTCGTAGCCCACGGCATGCAGCCCACGTTTGGCCGCCGCTTTTAAAAACGCGCCGTCGCCAGCGCCCCAATCCACCACTTTGTCGCCTTTTTTCAAATCCACAAGGTCAAGCGCTACATCGATAGTTTTGCCATGCGATGGCACATACGGCGCCCCACGCAGCACCACTGCTCCAAAGAGTAATATGAAACACCCTATGATTACCCATGCAGTCACTCTTGGTCGAACCTTTCTTTTAGTATGACAATTTTGTTCTCAAGTTGGCTGAGCCGTTTTTTGATATCATCAGTTAATTTGACGCCTTGATCAAATTTAGCCAGCGCTTCATCAATGTCAATGTCAGGATTGTCGAACCAAGCCAGCAGCGTATCAAGATCGGCTAATTGATCGGCAAGTGATTTGGGCTCAAGCTTTTTTGCGCTGGACATCTATAACTCCTGTCGTCATTATGGCATATTCAGTGGTAACTGTCAGCTTATCGCCGAGCTTTACTCCGGTCGCGTTGCCGCGAATTATTTTGCCACCTGCGTCGCGCACCAAACTATATCCCCGCCTCAGCACTACTGCGGGATCAAGCTGCTTTAGTAGCAATTCAGCCTGCGCAACATGCCGTAGTCGATCGGTAAGTGCATACTGCAAATGATGAATCATGCGCAGCGCCGCCGCATCTACTGTTTGGCGGATCGTATGCGCCCGTTGTTCTATACGCCCGGCCAGACGCTTTTCGCGCTGCACTATTTCCACTAGGAGCGCACGGCGGTCTGGCACAAGTATCTGCGCCGCATTACTCGGCGTCGAAGCACGCACGTCGGCCGCCAGATCACACAGACACACATCCACTTCATGGCCCACCCCCACCAACGTCGGCACTCGACTGGCCGCCACTGCGCGCACAAGAAACTCGTCGTTAAACACTGCTAGATCGTCGGCGCTGCCACCGCCGCGCACTATCACCAACACTTCTGGCAGCTCAGCTTGTTGGTTGAAATAATCAATCGCACGAATAATCTGTTGCGCCGCACCTATACCCTGTACCTGTACATCAGCCACTTGCACGTCTATGCCTCCCCAGCGTTGGCCTAAAATTTTGAGAAAATCCGCATACCCAGCCGATTCCACAGATGCGATGAGCCCTATGCGCTGCGGTATGTGCGGCAACGTGCGTTTGCGTTCAGCGTCAAACAATCCTTCTTGCGCCAAGCGTGCTTTAAGTAGCTCAAACGCTCGTTTAATACTCCCCTGCCCCACCGGCATAACTTCGCGCACAGTTAAGCTAAATTTACCCCAGGCAGTCAACCGTGGCTGAGCAATCACGCGCACCTTCATGCCATCTTCGAGTGGCATTCGCAGCTGATATATCATCATGAAACAGTTTACGGCCGCTTCGTCATCCTTCAGGTCGAAAAACACATATTTACTTTTGCTCACTTTAAACGACGAAATTTCACCCTCGACTACCACCGACGGGTACGCGACTTCCAGCGTTTGATTCATCACAGCGACAAGGTCGCTAACGCTGAATGTCGGTTGTTCCATATTTATTGAGAGCCCTTTGATACAACACCCCACCACTTAGCAAACTGAGCACAAGCGAAAGCGTACGGTAGATCAACGTCACGCTCACAGCCACACCAGCAGGTATACCCACCGATATGAATACTGCTGTCATAAGCGGCTCATAAATGCCTATCCCACCTGGAAAAATCGCAATCAACCCTGCCGCCGTGGCAATCACAAACGCCACTACCACCGCGCCCGGATTCACCCACACGCCGTGCGCCACAAATGTGAGGTAGAGCAGCGACAGCTCGGCCAAACTCGCTGCAAAGTTCCAGGCAAACACGCGCTTCATTTTGCCTAAATCACCGCGCACAAGTTCGTAATCTTCGTGGAGTTCAAACAGTGTCTTTTTGACACGTCGGAACTTGATGGTTTCGGGGTGTTTAGGCCGCACCATGTGGATGGCACGATTAAGCCAGCGTACCAGGCCTTCAGCAAACCAAGCCGTACGTTTTTCGCTCTGCAGCGCGTATACCAGCACCACCATACTGAACAGTAACGTGAACACGATAGCGCTCACAATCAAAATCACCAACGAGCTCGCATGCCCATCCATGGCCAGCAACACCAATGAAATGAGCATCATAAATATGTAGCCAGCAAATGCAAAACTAAACCGAGTGAGCTGCGCAAACGTAGATTTAGCCGTCGATATTTCAAACGCCCGCAGCCGCCACGACAGATATGACGCACCCGACACGCCACCGCTCGGGAACACGTGGTTCACAAAATTCAACTCTACCATAGCCCGCAACAACACCTTCATAGCCACCTTCTGCCCGGTCGCTTTGAAAAATTCGGCAAAAAACTTAGCCAGCGTATAAAACGACAGGAAAAGCGCCGGGATAAATAGCAGTAACACCAAGCCATTTAAGTCTTTAATGCGCGCGATCGCTTGATAAATGTCATGGCGTGCCAGTATAATCAGCAACGCCAATGCCCCCAGAGTGATAATATTAAGCCAAAGTTTCCACTTCATTAGAATCGATTATACTATACCTATGACAATTGCCATCCTAGGACGCCAGCCCAAAATCGGTTTGGCCGAGCTGGAAAGCCTATACACCCCTGATGCGGTGCAGCCCATTGGCGCGCACGCCGCTTTGGTGCGAGCAGATGCTGTTGATGGCACTCGCCTAGGTGGCACTATCAAACTAGTCCGACCTATTCGTGATTTTGCCACTACTAACTGGCCAGAACTCATGGTGCATGTCGCCAAAGAGTTGCCCGCTCTCTTTCGAGATATGCCAGAAGGCAAACTCAAACTAGCCTTGGGCACCTACGGCTTATTTGTTACTACCCAGCAATTATTTCGCGCTGGCCTGGAGCTCAAAAAAGTCTGCAAGGCCCACAAACGCAGCGTTCGCGTCATCCCCCCGCAGCAAAACGCCACTGCACCCAATAGCGCACAGACGTTGCACAATCAACTCACAGGCACACTGGGTATCGAATTAGTCTTGTTAAAAGATGGTGCCAAAACGTGGCTGGCGCAAACCACCTGGGTACAAGATATCGACGAATATTCCCGCCGCGACTACGGGCGACCCAAACGTGACGCGTTCGTAGGTATGCTCCCACCCAAACTGGCGCAGACTATGATCAACTTGGCTGCCGCTCAAACCGACCCACATCACGGTAGTGTACTGCTTGATCCGTTCTGCGGCACAGGTGTCGTGCTCCAAGAAGCCGCTTTGATGGGATTTGATATTTACGGCACCGACCTCGAGCCACGTATGATCGACTACAGTCGACAGAATCTAGCGTGGGCCCTCAAAATAGACCGCTTAGACACCACTCCCACCAATCAACACTATGCTAGATTAGATGTCGGCGACGCCACCACTCACATCTGGAAGCCGGCTCCACAAATAGTTGTCAGCGAAGTATATTTAGGCCAACCTCTCTCCGGTCTACCCTCGCCACAAAAATTAGACGAAATTATCAAAAACTGCGACACCATCAGCCGCAAATTCCTGGCAAACATTCGACCGCAACTGAAATCTGGCGCTCGTTTATGTCTCGCACTACCCACATGGTATGCTGCTAAGCAATTTAAACACCTGAGGACGCTTGACCACCTCGAGGATTTGGGCTATAATCGTGTGAGATTTCAGCATGCGAGTGCGAGTGAGCTTATTTATCACCGCCAAGATCAAATTGTAGGTCGCGAGCTGGTTGTTTTAACAGTTAAATAATTCTCGGAGAGAAACTAAATGTCACACGTAAAGGCAGCAGGCACAAGCAAAAACGTCCACGACTCCCCCGGCCAACGCCTGGGCGTGAAGCGTTTTGGTGGCCAACAAGTCAACACCGGTGAAGTAATTGTTCGCCAAGTTGGCAGCAACAAAATTGCCGGCCCTGGCACATTTATGTCACGTAACTTCACTATTCACGCCGCCAAAGACGGTGTGGTTGGGTTCGAAAAAGTCCGTGTCCGCCGCTTCAGCGGCAAAACCGTACCACGCACTCGAGTGGTTATCAAATAAAAATCGCCCTCCGGGGCGATTTTTATTGTGGGGTGCTTGGCGTGACGGCCATGCCCAGATGATGTTTAATACGATCCACCACGTCACCAATCACCACTTGTGATTTCACCAAATAATCATCAGCGCCCAATCGTTCTGCTGCTTCCCTATCTTTGGCTTGGCTCAGGGCAGTGAGCATAACGATGCGCACGTTCATGGTTTCGGGTGTGTTGCGCAAAATATCAAGCACATCAAATCCCGAAATTTGAGGCATCATAGCATCAAGTACAACCAGATCAGGCTTATATTCGAGCGCGGTAGATAACGCGTCTTCGCCATTGATGACGTGGCGTACATCGAAACCTTCGAGTTGCAGCCGCGAGATATAAACGTTGGCCAGTGCCTTGTCGTCTTCGACTAACAGGATTTTCTTTTTGGGGGACATACTAGTTTTAGTGTATCACATCACATTGCTGCTATTTTTTGAGTAGATCGATGGCTTTGGCTCTTTGCAGGTCGTTGCCGCTGGTGATATCAGTATCACTGAGCGTCACTTCGACGTCGGGCGCGATACCTTCTTTGGAGATATTTTTACCGTTGGGCGTGTACCATTTGGCTACAGTGACTTTGAGTTGCCCACCAGGCACATCGACAATCTGCTGCACGCTACCTTTACCGAATGTTTTGATACCTACTAGTTTAGCTACATTGTGGTCGTGCAGGGCGCCAGCGGTGATTTCGCTCGCGCTCGCGCTCCCGGCATCGATCAGTACCACTGTGGGCATACCTTTGAGTATGTTGTCGCCCTTGGCGGTCAGTTCGTCTTGTACTTTGTCGCCAGTTTTTTCTTGGACGATCAGCTGGCCGGCATCCAGCCACAAGCTAGAAACATCTTGAGCTGCGGTCAGGTAACCTCCACCATCGCCGCGTAGGTCGAGTATGACACCAGCAACGTTTTTGTCTTTGAACGACTCAGCAGCTTGCCGCGCTAAGCGCGACGTGTCGTCGGCAAAACGAGAGATCCGCATGTAGCCAATATTGCCAGGTAGAATTTCGCTTTTGACACTTGGGTCCACTAGCTCGGCGCGCACTATAGAATGCTCGCGGAGCGACGAACCACGGATTATCGATAGTCGGACGGTCGTGCCTTTATCTCCTCTGATCTGCCCTACTGCTTTGTCGATAGACCACCCCGAGGTGTCTTGATCATTTACTTTGGCTATGATGTCGCCTGGCAGCAGGCCGGATTTGCGCGCTGGTGAATCGTCGAGCGTCGACACAATTACTAGCGCACCATTTTTCAACCCCAGCTCGGCACCAATACCCGAAAACGCGCCGTCCAGACTATTCATAAACTCTTTCGCTTCGGCTTCGGTGAAGTATACGGTGTAAGGGTCACCAGCTGCATCTACGAGGCCCTTTTTGGCGCCGTCGATCAGTTTGTTGGTGTCGAGCTTGCCATCGAACTGTTTGGCCAGTTTATCGTAGACAGCCTGCACGCTCGCAAAGTTGAGGTTACCAGAAGTGGGCTGACCACCGAGCGACGCAAAGAAATCGCTATAGCGTACACCCTGCACAAATCCCGCAGTCCCCACCAATATAGCAATGCCAATGGCAAGCCACATGTTTATCTGTTTGGCTGGTTTTTTAGTCCGTTTCTTTGGCGTTTTTTCAGCAGGTTGCACGTACATCACCCTCCGGCTTACCTATTTTACTCATTTGATAGTAGCACGAAATAGGCTGGCGTTTTGCTGAAAATGAGCCTAATTTTCTAGAAGTAAATGTATACGAAACTGCCTGCAGATACGGTCATCTCACTGTACTTGCCTGGTCCTGTGCCAAAATCGTAGTTGTACTGGCTGACATAAATTTTGCCGTTATCCAAAATAGCTTCAACATACACGGCATGGCCATAGGGCTGGGTCATACTTATGCCTATGGAGCCTACTTTGGGTGTGCTGCCCGTAGGTATATTACGACGAGCGGCATTACCCGGCCATTGGTTGGCATTGCCAAATCCATATGGCATGGTACGGCCGGAATTCCACACGCGGAACGCCGCGTAGCTCACGCATTCGCGAGTGTACATGCCCCATGGGTCAGAATAAGCGTCAAGTGGCGCGTTGTTCCAGTTATTGGGATAGCCACCGTGTCCTGGGTCGCCAGGCACCACATTGCCGCCGAGTGCGCGGTTGGCGGCCGCCTGCTGAGCTCGCAGACTAGCGATGCTGGCATTGCTTTGGTTGACAAGACTCTGGTATGCAGCTTCCTGGCCACGGGTACGAGCAAGCAAGTCAGCTTGTTGGGCGTGTTGAGCTGCTAGTTCGGCTCGCTGAGCGTTTTGGTCGGCTAATGTGTTGTCGAGGTCGGTCTTTTTCTGCTTCAACTCAGCCTGAGTTTGTTTGACGTCGGCAATGGTGCGTGTGGTTTGATCGCGCAATTTGTTGCGATATTCTTGGCGATCGATAAAGTCTGAGATACTTTTGGACGATGCGATCATCTCGAGCGGCGTGATCTGACTTTCCAGATACATAGAACGCAGGTTTTGACCCAGTAAGTTCTTTTCGCCTTCTAGTTTTTGCTGGGCTTCGACAATTTGCTGACTAAGTTGCTCGGCTTTGGCAGTATTGGCGTCAATTTGAGCTTGCAGGGCAGCTTCTTGAGCTTGCAGGGCAGCGATTTCGTTTTGGAGTGTGGCGGCTTGACTGCGCAGTGCACCGGCTTGGTTGCGATACTGATCAGCCTGAGCTTGCAGGGCTTTGATCTGATCATCAAATCTATCAGCATAGGCTGGCGCTGGTGGCATAAACGTAGTAGCCACAAAAAGCATCGCAAAACCAACCAAAACGCCTCGCTTGGCCAATATCAATCGTTTTGACATGTTGGTTTTGGCACGCATGTTATTGATAAGCATAACCGAAAAAGCACGCTGTGTCAATTACAGTTTGAGGTATCGGCGTATGGCCATCGACGATGACAACATGCCTATGATCACCCCTATCAGCAACACTGCAGCAAAAATCGGTACTGGCCACTGCGCGAAGAACTGCGCCGTGGGTCCAATACTAATATCATAGCTAGATAATCCTGGCTGGATCGACACCAACAGCGCGTACATCAACGCCACAGCGAGGATTGCCGCAAATATGCCGTACAAACTGGCTTCCACGATAAACGGACCGCGGATAAACCGTTTATTGGCCCCAATGAGTTTCATAATCTCAATCTCATCACGCCGGTTGAATATAGCCATGCGGATGGTGTTGAAAATAATCATGATTGAAAGCGTCACAAATATCACCGACGCAATCAATCCCATTAGCTCAGCAAAACTGGCTGTTCGCTCGATAGTATTGATGGCCTGGCGCCGCTCATCGGATACTTGCGCCGCTTCCGCCTGCCAATCTTTATAGGGCGCTCGGGCAGCAAGCTGACTGATAGGCTCTATGTCGATCGTGTTGTTAGTGTGCACGCGCAGGCTCGCTGGGAATGGGTTTACATCGCCAAGCTCACTCAGTGCTTGTAGCTGTTCGGCGTAGGATTTATTCTGGTCGGTGAATGCTTTGCGGGCCGCGTCTTTACTGACATAGTCCACCGATGACACGATGGGCAAATTTTTGAGCGCAGCGATAAACTGCTCGCGCTGATCATCCGTAATACCGTCTTTGAGGTAAATAGATACATCAATTTTTTCGCGGATTTTGGCAATAGTGTCGTCAAACACCATGCGCGACGAAAACGTGATCAGAATAATACTGAGCGTCAGCACCATTACTGCCGTAGCGGCAGTACTGAGCCAAGCATTGCGGCTAAAATTACTCAGCCCGTAGCGAAAAATCCTTAGCGTTGTTACCCAAGCGCGATGCATATTACTCGCCCCCCAATTTGTAGCTACCCTGCGCAACATCGGCCACTACTTTGCCGTGATCGATGGTGATCACACGACGTTTGAGCTTGTTCACAATATCTTGGTTGTGCGTGGTCAGAAGCACGGTGGTGCCGTAGCGATTGATTTTTTCGAGGAGGCGCACTATGTCCCAGCTGTGTTTGGGGTCCAGGTTGCCGGTGGGTTCGTCGGCGATCAAAATCTTGGGTTGTCGCACCACGGCGCGAGCGATTGCTACACGTTGGCGTTCGCCGCCGGACAGCTCGTGCGGAAACTGTTTTTCTTTGCCACTTAGACCCACCAATTCTATGACTTTGGGCACCGTGTTGCGTATTTCGCGATTAGTCATGCCGGCAATTTCGAGCGCGAAGGCTACATTTTCGAACACTGTACGCTGGGGCAAAAGTTTAAAATCTTGAAACACCACCCCGATTTTGCGGCGCAATAGCGGGATGTCGCGATCCTTGAGCGTATCGTAGTCGATGCCGCCCACTACAATTTTGCCGCTGGTCGGCTTTTCTTCGCGCGTGAGCAATTTGAGCAATGTCGATTTGCCCGCACCGCTGGTGCCGACAATAATCACGAACTCTTTGGGTTCGATATGCAGGCTAATGCGGTTGATTGCTGGCTTATCTTCTTTGCCATATAGTTTCGTCACTCGGTCGAGAAGGATCATCAGGATTATTGTAGCACAAGCAGGTTAGCGCTGAGTTTGTTGCAGCTGTCTTTGGCCCTGTATCTTTTCTGCCAGGTCATACAGGAGGGCGAATTGCGTGCCTATTCTTTGATTCATATCAGATTGAAGTCGGGCTATAGTGCCGGCCGCAGCATCGGCGTCTGGTGCGTATCGTAAAGATTGTAATTCTTCTTGAATAGTAAGTTGTAAACTCTGTATGATAGATTCTTCGCTTCTTGGCTCCGCCTCGCTCAGCTGCCTGGCGAACCCTAATAGATCGCGCTGTCGCTGATAGTTGGCGCCGACCGCTTCTGCCTCACGCCCGAGACGGCCTGCCAATTCCTGAACTGTTTCGCCAGGCTGACGGTGTCGCACCAACCCTTCAACCACTTGCTGGTCTTGGACATCGACACCTCTATCAACTGCACTTATTTGTGTCGATTGCTTATCGGCCCAAGCGGTCATGGCTTCGCGGAAACGGGTTACCGTGTCGTCATAAGTAAGCATATTACCCACATGTGATGCGGCGTCGACTGCCGAGGTAAAAGCACCTATCCGGTCTGCTTCAGACCATCTTTCATCGAAAGCGCGCGTGATAGCACCCAGGCGTAACGTGTACTCCCTTAGCCCGTCGTAGGCCTGGGCTACTCTATCAAGAACTGCGCGGCTGTTTTCTATAGCATCGCCCGGATTATCTTGTTCGAGCGTTTGCCACAGTTCCTGTGCCATCCTAGCGTTTTCGAGTTGGCCCCAAGCACCAAGGCAGTGCATGATAGCTTGTCGTGTTTCACTGTCCACCGATTCATCATGAAGCGTGTCCAGAAGTCGCTGTGGAGACGAGAATATATCGTTGGTGTCGAGCGCCGTTTCGGGAGTTACGGCAACGTGTGCCCCTGGGGTTGCAGTGTCATAGGGGTCGCTGTCCTGCTCCGCGATCTCAGCAATTGCCTGTTCCTCAACCGGCGCTACTTCACCAATGGCAAGCAACATTGCCCCGGGCGCGTTACACTGCACTACCACACCCTCATCGCTCCGTCTAATACTAACAATAGGACGCGCGTTGACACCAAGCACCTCATCAGCGGCGCTGTCGTATGTCACGCCCAGATCCAAGCGTTCGCGTCGTTGCATATCGACTGAGTGCTGATTGCCTTCGGCATCACGACCAACGAGTGTCACAGTTTCAGAATTACTAGTCACGACAAGGCGCCGACCACCTATGACCAATACACCCGTCTGTTCATATGGCAACACTCGCTCTTCGCCGGGTTGCAGCGTGTCGCGCTCTTCATTGAGTTCGGCTTCCAGTGCAGCCTGTAGTGGGTCGGCTTCTGCCTCGCCCTCTACCCCGGCATGGCGGTCTTGTCCATCATCGCTAGTGACAGCTTCTGACATAATTTCTACCCCTTATCTTGTGCTCATTGTAGCACAACAGGGCTTCGGAGGACCCTCGCTGTCGAGCTATGTGCACGGCAGCGAGGGTCTCACACTTACTCTTACTCGTCGGCGGGCGGACGCGGCGCGGGCATCGGTCTGCGACCGGGCGGCTCGGGAGCGGCGTTGGAGATGAGGGTCGCTGCCTCGTCTGCGGCATACCCCTTAAGCGCCGCCTCGACCCCGCTCCCCGCCAGATCGTGGCGCAGGAATAGCGCTGCCAGTCGCTCCTGGAACACGTCGCGAGTACGCGCACTGGTCCACATCTTGAGCACCTCGCGCCCCAGCCAGGCCGGTACACTGGAGCCCAACCAGGTGTGAAGCGCGGACAGAAGTTCCTGCCCAGGCTCGATGTTGATTGCCTGCAGAAACTCAGCTGTCGTGGTAGTCTGGAAATCCTTGACCGCCAATGCGGCTGCGACGGCCCGCATGAGCGTCACGTCATCGAAACTCTGTCGTGTGGCGTTCGTAAACACGAACACCAGCAGATGCAGCAGTTCCGCATACGTGTGGTCGCCGTCCATCAGACGCTTGATGGAACCAGCGGTCACGCCGTCGATGTCGTGGCCGAAAAGCTTCGTAAACAGTGGTAGCTGGTCTTTTGGTATACCTATCTGGTGCTCGAAGAATGGCGCCGTGCCCCGCGGGTTCGGGGTTGGATCGGAAACTGTCATCGCCGAACCTTCCTGAGTAGTGCGAACATGCGCAGAACGCATGTACAACATATACTATAATAAATTTATATACTTTACAATATTCTGGTCCGGCTATGCTCTCGACAAAAACGCGTGGATAAACGGATCAATCTTGCCATCGAGCACCGCCTGCACATCATGAGTCTCATACCCGGTACGCGCGTCTTTGACGAGCGTGTATGGGTGCATGACATAATTACGAATCTGATTCCCCCACTCTGCAGATTTGCTGGGTCCTTTGAGTTCATGCAACGTCTCTTTGTGCTGCTCGAGCTGAAGTTGTGCTAATTTGGAGCGCAGGATTTTGAGCGCCGTGTCTTTGTTTTGCAGCTGGCTGCGCTCGTTTTGGATAGCCACCACGATGCCCGTGGGGATATGCGTCACACGGACGGCGCTATCGGTAGTATTGACTGATTGGCCGCCGTGACCACTGGCACGATAGACATCGATTTTGAGGTCTTTGTCGTCGATTTGCACTTCATCCGGTGCGTCGATTTGCGGCAACACCTCCACGCCAGCAAAGCTCGTCTCACGCGACTCAGCATTAAATGGGCTTAATCGCACCAGGCGATGCACGCCGTGTTCACTCTTGAGTTTGCCAAACGCGTTGGGCCCGCTCACGCTGATGGTAGCGCTTTTGATACCGGCTTCTTCGCCGGGCGACTCGTCGAGCAACGTGGTTTTGAGCCCGTTTTGTTCAGCCCAGCGCAGGTACATACGCTGCAACATTTGCGTCCAGTCCTGTGCGTCCGTGCCGCCAGCGCCGGCGCTCAAGCGTAAGATGGCGTCATGATCATCATAAGGGCCATCAAACATAAGATCTTGCTTGAGCGATTGGTATCTCGCCTCCAGCTCATCGAGCTGAGCCTCTAGCTCACGGCGCAGGACTGGATCGCGCGACAACTCTGCAACATCGCTCAACTCTTGTTCCAGGCCACGCCACGGCTCCAACTTGGCGCGAAGAGCCGCTTCGCGCTTGCTTACCTGTTGTGCCGTTTGATTGTCTTGCCAAAAATCGCTCGCGGCCATCCGCTGTTGCAGTTCGGTAATCTGCTGCTCCAGCTGCGGCGCATCAATTTTGGCCAGCGCCTGCTGAATATCTTGGGTTAGGGTGCGGAGGCGCTGTTCCATAATCTATTCGAAAAGCTCACCCAGCTGGGCATGGAGCTCGCTCAGTTTTTGCTGTGATACATTGCCCAGACCGCCAAAGGCCCAACGCTTACCGCCGATCAGATCCTCAGACGCTTTCAAAATAGTCTGCTTGTTGACAGCGGCAATGGCACGCGGACGATCAGCGTAATCGTCGATGTAACCGTCGAAATAATAGCGCCGCGCGTACCAGTTGGCGATGGAGTTGACTGTCTGACAGCCCATCTGATGTTTGCCCAGCGCAAATAGTTTGGCAGCTTCTATATCAGCCGCCGTGATGCCGCCGCTCAGCACGTTTTGCAATTCGCTGGTGATGATTTTGAACAATTTGGCCGCATTAAGCAGACTCACTTCCCCACCAAAATCCCAGGTGCTAGCACTGTCGCTCATACTGAAATGTGAGCTCATATCGTATACCAAACCCTCTTCGCGCGCTTTGCCAAATATAGACGACGCAAGCGTGCCAGTGAGCATACGGTTGAGCGCAGCCAAAGCGTCGGCTTCGTTGTCTGGCAAGCGCCAGTTGGCTTGGATACTCAGGCCGAAAATCATATTCTCTACGTCTTTGCGCACGATGTGAATCGGTTCGGTCGCGCCCACTAACTCTTCGCGCACCAGTCCAAATCGTTCACCGCGCGGCAGTTCCCAACTCTCCAATTTTTTGATGATTGCCTGCCTGCGCTCTTCTTTCAAATTGCCGGCGATCACGAAACGCAAGTTGCTGGTGGTGTGGGTGCGGTCGTAATGTTCTTTGATGTCTTTAAGTTTGACGTTGGGCATTTTTTGTAGCCGCTCGGCGTCGCTGAGGAAACGTTCGCCACTCGATTTGCCGATGCTTTGCCATAATACCCGGCCATAATTATTGAGATACCCCGACATTTCTTCGCGCACATTGCCATATTCGGCTTTGAACTCATTGGGCAAAAATAGCGGCTTGGTAATAGCGAGCTGCAATAGCGACAGTATGCCTTCCCATTCAAAATCAGCGCATGTTGCCTCATACGTTAGACTGGCGCTGGATGTGGTGGCGTTGCTATACGCGCCGTTTTTTTCGAGTTCGGCGTGGAACAAACGGCTTTTGGAATATTTCTGGTTGGCGCCGAGCACCATGTGTTCCATGATGTGCGCAGTTTCATAGATATCTTCGCTTACGCTGTAATCGTAACCGGCGCGAAATTCAAAATCATAGCTTATGACCGACGCGTTTGGCACATGTACCAATAGCCCGCGGCCGCCGTTTTGCAGCACCACTTCTTCGACAGAATGTTTCATGTTTTAGGAGATCCAGTTAAATAACTTTACCTATCGTACCATTTTTTGGGGCGGATTGCTCTGATATATCTGAGTTGTGCTGCCCGGGTTCCTTGTGAGAACCCGGGCAGCTACGGCCTCGCTACACGGGCGCGAGAATTGTGCGCGCCCACACAGCATAGCCGCTCCAGTCACCGCGGTAATCGCGTATGGCTGCCAGGCATTGCTGAATCTCCACTTGATCGGTGATCTCCCACAGCACCGGCGCCCCCCATTGCTTGAGCAGCGCTCGTCGGAAAAGATCATTCGTACCCTCACTGTCCAGGTACTGACCCAGCGACATGATGACCAGCAGATGACGAACCGCCGTCAGATCCAACCACTGACCACCACCCACCGTCCACTTGGAGACAAACAGGTTGATCGTATTCTCGGGGAGGCCCAAGGCCATCAGGCGCGCGGCCGCCGTGACGACCACCTGGTTCGACGGCTTCACCGCGTCTGTCTGGGCCGTCTGCTGCCACAGATTGCCATTCGTCAGCCAGTCTAGCGTCAGGCGCATGTCTTCGCTCAGTCCGCCTTCTACCAGATGGAGCTGCATGGCTTTCTTGTCGGCGTGTACCCGCACGCGCACTGCGCCGCCGTCTGGCGCCGAAACGCTGAGAGTGCAGTCGAGCGTTACCTCCCGATGGTTGATAGTGAACTCAACGCCATCCTGGTCGATGGCGGCGAGCGCGCCCTGAGCTTTAGCCAGAATCGCCGGCCACGCCAGGGTCCGACACCAGTCCTGGATACGCGCCATGTTCCTGCCGTCAAACCGCTCTTGATTAGTGAGCAGGTTGATCGCCAAAGCAAGTCTCCAAAGAGACGTTTGCATGCTTCGCCTCCAATGCGCGAGCAAGAGGCCATTGTGCTGCCTCACCCTGTGACCAATAATACTTCTTGAGGTGGAGCACGTCCACTTGATAATACTTTGTTTGCGCCCGGACCCGCGAGGGGCCCGGGCGCAGTGCTCGTCTATTCGTCGGCACCGATGCCGGCAGACACGAGCATCAAAGGGGTTACTTTTTGTGCTTCTTGTTTTGGCGTTGTTTTTTGCGTTTTTTGCGCAGATCGTTGTGGGTGGTTTTCTTTTTGCTCGCATCATCCTGCGCGGCAGCTACTGCCGAATCTTTAAACCGCACGTGGCGTTCGGGCTGGGCAATTTCGTTCACGCCCTGCTCTACGGATTTTTCGGCGGCGCGAGTCAAATCAGTTTCGATAGTGTCGTCTTTGGCTTCAGCTACGTCGTGTTTAGATATGTGGAACAATGCGCGCACAATTTCTTCGCGCTGCGTAGCCTGCAAAATTTCAAATAGACGCTGCGATTCTTGGCGATATTCCACCAATGGGTCACGCTGACCAACACTGCGCCAGTGAATACCTTCACGCAAATGTTGCATGTTCTCAAGGTGCTGCATCCATAGTGTGTCGAGTACTTGCAGGTACACATCGCGCTCGATTTGACGCACAATATCCGCTCCCAGCTGGCGTTCGCGTTCGTTATATAGTTTGTGAGCCAAGGCTTCAGCCAATTCTGTACGTTCTTTGTCCTTGGCGGCTTCGAGTTTTTTTAGGTCTTTGGCATCAATCGGTACGATAGATTCAAAATCAGTAGCAAACGTGGGGTTATCTCTGGGCGAGATCATGGTGAGCAAGCGCGACTCCTCCTTGATCAATTTCCTGATATCACCAGATATGTCGCCACCCAACAAAATATTGCGCCGCGTACTATACACCGCTTTGCGGTGACGGTTCATCACGTTGTCGTATTGCACCACGTTTTTGCGGGCGTCGAAGTTGTAGCCTTCTACTTTTTTCTGGGCGCTTTCGAGTGTTTTGCTAACGGCGCGGTTTTGGATAGGCGTGTCTTCGTCGACACCCAGGCGGTCCATGAGCGTACGGATACGGTCGCCCTGGAAAATACGCATCAAATCATCTTCGGTGCTTACATAAAACTGCGTCAAACCCGGGTCACCCTGGCGGCCACAACGACCACGTAACTGATTGTCGATGCGGCGCGATTCGTGACGCTCGGACCCAATCACCACCAAACCGCCCAATTCTTTTACGCCTTCGCCCAGCACAATGTCGGTGCCACGGCCAGCAATGTTGGTAGCCAATGTAACGGCGCCTTTTTGGCCTGCTTTGGCGACGATGGAGGCTTCGCGCTCGTTGTTTTTGGCGTTCAGCGTCTCATGGGGGACGCCGGCTTTGGTAAGCGCGCGGCTCAACACTTCGTTTTTTTCAATCGATGCTGAACCCAACAGCACGGGGCGGCCCGCCTGGTGATATTCTTTCACCTGCTCCACGATAGCGCGGATTTTGCCAGCTTCGGTTTTGAAAATCATGTCTGGTTTGTCTTCGCGAATCAGCGGTTTGTTCGACGGGACTTGTATGACGTCCAGACCATAAATCTGCTGAAACTCTTCAGCTTCGGTGAATGCCGTACCGGTCATACCACTTAGTTTGTTGTACAGCCGGAAGTAGTTTTGGAAGCTGATGGTAGCCAGCGTCATGCTTTCTTGCAATACAGGCACTGATTCTTTGGCCTCGATAGCTTGGTGCAATCCTTCGTTGTAGCGACGGCCATGCATCAAGCGGCCAGTGAATTCATCGACAATGATAACCTCGCCGTCTTTGCTCACCACATAATCTTTGTCTTTTTTAAATAGTCTTTGGGCGCGCAGCGACTGCTCCATGTGATACACGGCGCGCACGTTTTCGGGTGCATAGAAATTAGCAATGCCTAGAAGTTTTTCGACTTTTTCGACGCCGTCGTCGGTCAGGCTTACGGCTTTGCGTTTTTCGTCGAGTACGTAGTGTTCGGGCTTCAATTTTTTGGCGATCGCTGCAAATGTGGCGTAATTTTGGCCACTGTCGCTAGCGGGTGCGCTGATGATAAGCGGCGTACGCGCTTCGTCGATAAGGATACTGTCTACTTCGTCCACGATGGCAAAATTGAGTTCGCGTTGTCGCAATAAATCTTCTTCGTTCACCATGTTGTCGCGCAGATAGTCAAACCCAAATTCGTTGTTGGTACCATAGGTAACGTCCGCGGCATATGCTTCTTTGCGAGTGCATGGTTTGAGTTTGCGCACGCGAGGGTCGTCGTGCTCGGGATTGTCGAATTCGGGGTCAAACACAAACGATTTGTCGGCAATCACTACGCCCACACTCATGCCCAAGAAATGATACAGCGGTCCATTCCAGCCAGCGTCGCGTTGTGCCAGATAATCGTTGACGGTCACCACGTGCACACCTTTGCCACCAAGCGCGTTGATATACGCCGGCAATGTAGCCATGAGGGTTTTACCTTCACCAGTCTTTAGCTCACCCACATTACCTTCGTGCAACACCATACCGCCAATCAGCTGCACGTCGAAGTGCCGCATGCCAAGCACACGGTCGCTTGCCTCGCGCACCACAGCAAAGGCATCGGGCAAGATATCGTCGAGCGATTTGACTTTTTTGAGTTTGGCCTGCAGGCTGGCAGTTTGTTTGGCCAGCGTCGCGTCGTTCATTTTCTTGTAATGATCAGCTCGGTCGTTGATCTGGCGGACTTTTTTGCGCAAACGGCGGATGGTTTTAGCTTGCGGGTCACCAAAAATCTTAGTCAGAATTTGTCTCATGAAGGAAACTCCCAGTCACATTAGAAAAGTGTCAAATGACTACCAAATAGTATAGCGGTCTACAGCCAGAAAAGAAACTGGACTACTGCATCAAACGCACGCGCAGACGACCCAGCACGCCAGGGTGGCGTTGGTGCAGATGTGCGATGTGAGCTTGTTTGTATTTCACCAATTGGTTTTTTAGTTTAGCCTCTACGATATCGAGTGCTGCAAACATATTGAGCGTGGATTCTTTGGCTTGAAGTGGCCCGCCGGGCAGATGGAGTATGACTTCGCATTCATATTTGTTGCCAACTTTGTCGTTGGTCTTGCGCATTTTGACTTCAGCGTGCGCACTGGAGCGGGCGTGGCGTGGCATATATTTGTCGAGTTTGCCAACTTTGCGATTAATGTACTTTTTGATGTCATCGCCTAGGTCGACGTTGATGCCGGCGGTATCGATTCGGGAAATCATGTATCCCTACTCCCTTTTGTTAATCTATGCATCCATTATACCACTGCGCCTCGAGTGTATAACTATTGCTATATCATAAATATTATTTTAACATATACCGGAGTACGGCCACACCTAAGGAGTAGTTGGTGAACCTCATTAACATGATCGGCGAAATCGCCCGCGAGGTCGTGGTTGCGCTGATTCTGGTGCTCGTATGCAGGAAGATCAGACGCGGCGAAAATCGAGGCGTGTTCGCCTGGGTCGCCGCGCCGCTCTCGGTCGCCCTGGTGGGAATGGTCGCAGGCTCGTGGTGGGCTATACCTACCCTGGACCGGGCCCTCAACACTCAGGCTTCTCCGGAACGCCTAGGCAACATCGGGGCGTGGACGGCGCTCTGCTCGGGGCTTGTCGGGTTCGCGTGTGCAGCTTTGCTGGGCACGCTGTCGCTCGCGCTCGTTGTCAAGCGACGCTTCCTCAACAACGTGTGGTGGGCGGGGCTGCTCGTAGCCACGTGTCTGATCTGGAACAA
>CAYURH010000008.1:0-42595 GCA_964447105.1 uncultured Candidatus Saccharibacteria bacterium | reverse complement strand
CACTAAAGACAAATTTTTTTCCTTACACGTCGGCCTTCCGGTCTCTATCGAGGCTAACAATGATGATTTTGAAGCAACCACACCCGGGGGGCTTGTGGTTCGCGTGGTTGACGCGCTGAGTGCTGCCCGACCCGGGGCGCGTAACATTAGCGCCGAAAACTTTGTGGAGCGCATGCGCGAACTAGAAAACGTGGCCAATGGTTTTGACGGTATCGAAAAAGCATACGCCATTAGCGCTGGTCGCGAAGTGCGTGTGATTGTGAAACCCAAGGTAGTAGACGATCTAAGCGCCATCAAACTTGCCCGAGACATTGCAACCAAAATTGAAAGTACCATGCAATATCCTGGTACCATCAAGGTGAATGTGATCCGCGAAACACGCGCCACTGAATACGCAAAATAATATGTCTAACATTACAATTCGTCCGGCGGTGAGGGCCGATATGCCGCGCCTGCTGGATTTGAATGCCGCGCTTATACAAGACCCAAATACCAAACACGACTCACATGCCGACCATGCGTGGTTGCGCGATGGCCGTGGCGAAGAGCTGTTCGCGCGAGCCATAGACGACCCCTCGCAGCATGTTTGGGTGGCGCAGGATGGTGATATGGTGGTGTCGTTTGGGCGCGCTGGTGTGCCTGCGGCTCAGTATTGGCGGCAGGTGAAGCGTGCACAGTTTTTTAGCCTGTACGTGTTGCCCGAATATCGCAGCAAGGGAGTGGGGAGTTTGATGTTTGAACATTTTTTTGAGTGGGCGCGCGGCCAGGGGGCGACGGTAGCTAACCTGATGGTGTATGCCAATAATGTGCGAGCGATTGAGCTGTATGAGCGATTGGGGTTTCATGGACAGATGATGGAGATGGAGCGGGAATTGTAGCCGACCACTTGCATGATCTGTCATAATGTATATATGCCAGATCCACTGACGTATGCAGATGTGCGACAAGCGACCAACGAGGCGCTGGAATCAGTCCAGGGTGCTATTCGCGAGTTGTCGCACGCGATCGCAGACTTAAAAGCATCGGTTCAGGGGGTAAAAAACGATACAGGCCAGATTGGCGATGTGCATGCTCATGCTACAAGTGCCAGCCGTAGCGTGATGTCATGGCAACCTTCGCTGCAGCGTATTGAGATTTATCTGCATCAATTGCAGCAGCTGACAGGTGCAATTAATAGTTTGGCTCAATCGCACGCCAATGTGCATCAACGACTTGATAGTATCGAACAGGTAACCGGGGCTTTAAGTTCGCATCTGACTGATGTGCAGGCGCATATGCTCACACTTATCAAACACATTAATCCTGAGGCGGTGGAGCGAGAAGTCGAGTGACGCTGCGGTTTCTGTATTTGGGTGATGTGATGGCGCGGCCGGGGCGCCGAGTTGTAGTACGCATGCTGCCGGCGCTGCGCGAAAAATACAAGCCAGATATTGTGCTGGCTCAGGCCGAAAATGCGACTCACGGCAAAGGCATGAATGTAGGCCACATGCTAGAGCTCCAGGCGGCTGGCGTGGACGTGTTTACGGGTGGTAACCATACCATTGAGCAACCGAGCGTTCTGCCGTTGCTGGCGCGGGCCGACGTGCCGGTGCTCGCGCCAATTAACCAGCCGGGTGTTACGCCAGAATGGGGCGCCAAAGTTGTGCAGACGCAACACGGCGATGTGCAGGTAATAAGTGTATTGGGTACGATTTTTCCCGAAATCAACGCGCCCATGGGCAATCCGCTACGCATGGTAGATGAAGTGCTCGAGGCTACAAAAGATCAAGATTTTGCGGCACGAATTGTAAACATACATGGTGACTATTCGAGCGAGAAACGGGTAATCGGCTATTATTTGGATGGGCGGGTAAGCGCGGTGATAGGCGATCATTGGCATGTACCTACGGCTGACGCCATGATACTGCCGGGTGGTACGGCGCACATTACCGACGTGGGGATGTGCGGCACGCTCCATTCGAGTTTGGGGATAAGCAAAGAAGCCATCATTGCCCGTTGGCGTGACGGCGCCAAGACCAAAAATGAAATTGCCGAAGATGGGCCATATCAGCTCAATGCGGTGGTTGTATCGGTGGACACCAAAACCGCCTTGGCTACATCGATCAAAAGCATTAATCAGATTATTGAATAACTGGGGTAGATCGGGTATAATCAACCTGTTCACACTTCGGGGCGTGGCGCAGTCTGGCTAGCGCGCGCGGTTTGGGACCGCGAGGTCGAAGGTTCGAATCCTTTCGCCCCGACCATATAAAAACCACCTGCTTTAGTAGGTGGTTTTTATATGGTCGCTGGTGTAGTAGATTCGAACCTTCGACCGGCAGGCGTAAACTGCCAACGGCGGTTTACGTTTTCCGATTTTACGCCTGAGTGGAGGGCTTGCCCGAACGAAGGGAAGAATGAGAAGGTTCGAATCCTTTTCCAAACAAACCCGACAGCTCGCTGGCGCAAGTCGAATGTCGGTCGCAAGGCCTACGCGCAGATGCTTGCGTTGAGCATAGGCCGAGATGTGCGTGATCCTTTCGCCCCGACCAAGAAAATAAAACCACCTTTAGTATGGTCTTATTTTCTTGGTCAGTAAGTTTTAGTGTGCTTAAATAAAAATATGGCTAAAAAAACCGTCGGGGGGTGGGCACCCCTCGTTGACACGGCAGGCTTGTCGATGACGGAATTGCTGGCGTCCAACGACCCGGCCCTCATCGCGTCAGTGCAGCGTCTCCGAAAGGTGGCCGAGGAAGAAGATGATGTGATCTCAGCCTTCCAGTCGTTCACTTCGAACGGCTGACCCACAAAACACCCATCGATAGGCTACACAACTGCGTGTTGTGTAGCCTATCAAATCAATCATAGAGAAACACATGTCGCTATTATTACGCTGAATCGCTGTTCTGTCCCGAGAGACTGGGCGTGGTTGGCGATGCAGGGATCTTGCGCTTTACTAGCCACCACCAGGCACCTATCCCTGTCGCGAGTACCGCTACCGCTCCAACCGCCAACCATATCCATAAGTCAACCAATGAAGGCTCGTCGGCCTTTTGTGCTGCGGCAGCTTTGGCTGGTTGCGCTACGGCAAATGTCGCGAGTGTTGTTCGGGCCGAAGTTTTGCCCGTTTTGGGGTCGGTTACGTCAGCCTCAATGTGATGGTCACCTGGTTCCAAGTCACTGACGGTATACGTCCAATTACCATTGGCGTCAGCAGTAACTGTTTCTTGTTTGGGGTCCGAAAAAATGTACAGTTTAACAGTGGCATTGGCAACAGTGGCGCCTTTGAGCACGAGCGGTTGCTTATTGCGTAGCGTGATCGCGCCTTCCTTGGGTACGACACCCTGAACTTCCAGCGTGACTTTGGGCGGATCTGGTGCAACTACGACTGGTGCCGCTGGTGTCGCGATTTTGAAAGTAATATTGAGACTTTTATTGAGCTCACTATTGTAGCCGTAGGCATTACTGATGGTAACGGTCTTTGTCTCGGCTTTGGTAGAAGATACAGTAAACTGTCCTTTACCGTCAGCTCCTGTTTTGACAATGTAGTTTCCGCCCGATTGGGTGAGTCCAGTAAAGGTGTTGTTTGAGCCGGTCACTGTCACCCAAAATTCTTCATTGGCTTTGGCGCGCTCGAATGATTTTGACCCGTCCGAACAGGTAAAAGATTTGGTATTTATGGCTATGCTGTTGCCTTCGGCGCAGGCATACTGATAGGCAAATACGTACATTGTGATTTTGCCGCCCACCGTCGCACTAGATGCTGAACTCGTGAGCTTAAACAGCGATGACACGCCACCGGCAGCCAGCGTGTGTGTCGGAAAAGGCAGCAAAAGTCCCAGCGAAACGATAAGTAAACGGATGTGTCGGTATTTTTTCACTTCAGTGTCTCTCTATATGTATGTGGTTATAATATCTTGGCCATAGTCAATTTACAAAGATTTATTCAAAGCCGGAATACCCAGTGTCGCACATGTGATGGCCTGATAATATTATGCGAAACCTCCCGTTTTGGGGCGGCAGATCTCGCGAAAGATTAGCCGGCGGCCGTAGCGGGAGGTGATATTTCTTGGGGCTTCAGCCCGCATGGAGGGCTGACGCGAACCTGCTGAAATCCAAGTCCGTTCAGGCGCTTCCGTAAGTGTTCGGCGGTACCGTAGGTGGCCTCGTCCGCACACCGGGAACCTTTCACGGTGTGGGTAGCAACTGCCGGTATAAGGCCGAACTGTGTTATAGGCCCGCCCCTTCCGCCAGTAACTTGGTTGATCGCGGTGCAGACGAAGGGCAGGGTGTCGATTCGATACACTTCTCCCAGGCTCGGCAGAACAGATGTATCGCTGTGTTCGAATATACCCGTAACCCGCCAATGCCGCCATGCAAACGTTTCGGGGTCTTTAAGAGTAGAACTCCACACCACCATGTGCAGGACCAATTTAATCAACCTAAAGCCTCCAAAGAACGCGCCATAAGAAACAGCAATAGTATAATAGTTTAAAGGCATGCACGCAATCACCCCCACTCCTACAAAAAAGCACACTGGGCGCAAAGGTATATTTGCGATTGCCGGCGTGGTAGTTTTGGCGGTGGGTTATGTTTCCACTATGCTCACACTGCCGTTACCACAACCACAGCTCACGCTCGAAGTACATGGTGGCCCGGTGAGTACCGGTGTGCCCGAGCTCATTTGGCCCACGGCGAATCAAATCGCCATCGGCGCCAATGGCTACGGCCAGCTCGCCGCCAACGGCCCCGATACGCCAGCGCCGATTGCCAGTGTCGCCAAAGTGATTACCGCCATTGCTGTGCTGCGTCAGAAACCACTCGATGTTAACCAGTCTGGCCCCACCCTCACATTCACCGCCGACGACGTGGCTATCTACAATCAAGCTGTAGCGGTGAACGGTTCGGTGGTGCGAGTGAAGGCTGGTGAGAGTATGAGTGAATATCAAGCACTGCAGGGGTTGTTGCTGCCATCGGGCAATAATCTGGCCACCACGCTGGCTCGCTGGGCGTTTGGCTCAGACGAGGCGTATTTGAAGTATGCCAATAAGATGGTGGCCGACATGGGCATGAGCAAAACGCACGTAGCCGATGCCAGTGGATTTTCGCCAAGCACGGTCAGCTCGGCGCGTGACCTGCTGCTGCTCGCCCAAGAGACGTTTAAATATCCAGTCATCACCCAGATTGTGAATCAAAAGCAAGCCACACTACCCAATGTCGGCACTGTGACCAATGTAAACTCCACGCTCGGCATATCCGACATTAACGGCATTAAAACTGGCAACACCGAACAAGCTGGCGGCTGCTTGTTGTTTTCGGCTACGCGCGCTGTGGCCGGGCACGAGATTACGTTTGTCGGCGCCATTGTTGGCGCGGCCGACCTATCCGCCGCGCTGGCTGCAGCGCCGCGTTTGGTGGAAAGTAATTATCCCAATTTCACCAGAGTGCAACCGCTGCGCGCCGGACAAACAGTAGCGTCGGTACATGTGCCGTGGGCGGCATCTCAACCTGTGGTAGCAGAGCGTGCTATATCGCAGGTCGTTTGGAAAGGCGCACCACTGCAGCTCAAAATCGATGCCAAAGCCGATATAAGCGGAACGTTGGGCAAAGCAGCGCTCGGTGATAGTAGCACTGCGTTGCAGCTCAAAGAAACTATCGATCCGCCGGATATGTGGTGGCGCTTAACCCATCCAGATCAAATGCTGCAATCGCTATTTATGCGTGCACCACAACCTTAGTACCGATTGGCGCAAAGTCGTATAGTTGTTTGGCGTCAGCTTCGCGCATGTTGATGCATCCGTGGCTCATGGGGTGACCAAAATTGTTGTGCCAGTAGGCGGCGTGAAAGGCGTAATCTTCGTAAAAGTAGCTGTCCCATTTGACGTTGGGCAGGTAGTAGTAATCGCCCGTGGCTTTGGAGCCGCCGGTCATGACTTGGTTGGGGGTTTTGTGGCGGATAGCAAATTCGCCTTTTACTGTCGGTGCCCACGACACGCCCGATGAGATCAAAAAGCTAGCAATTTTGGTGTTGTCGAGCCACAAATAGGTACGTTGTTCGCTCAAATCGACTTCGATCCAGCGGCCAGTCCCGGCTAAGTTAATGGTTTTGAACGGCGCTGTCGTGATAGCCACTTCGGTGTTGAGCGGTTGGTTGTTGGCGAGCGAATCGGTAACTCTTTTGGCTAAGCCATCCAGATCATCAAGTTGGCGACCTACTTGGCCTTGCTGAATCACTGTGTCGTTGCCGGTAGTAGGGTCGTGAATCACCTTGCGGTCGATAGCGGGGGCAGCAATGTTGGCGCCGACTTTTTGGCTCAAGAACTGTTTGATTTTGGCGGGGTCATAAGCTGCGGTCACCGTGCCTTTTACGGGATCTGGCGTGAAGTTGGTCCAGCTCGCGATATCTTGCGGGCTGGCCGAGTAGATAAGCTTACCTTGGTAGGTAAAACGCAGCGACGCACCGACTTGTTGATTTACTTCCTGTTGTAGCTTGGTGAATGCAGTTGGACGAATCAGAGGTTGCACGGGGCTGGTGGAGACGGGGAGTGTGAGCGGTTGCGGGTGAGCAACGAGCTTTTCGATAGCTGAGGTAAATTGCACCAGGTCGTACCCTTTGCCGGGCTCGCCGGGTTGGATTTCGAATTTTTGCGTAGAAGGATTAAACACCAACTGCGCATCTTTGGCGTCCACCACTACCGAAGGGAAATGCTCTTTAATATAATTTTTGAACACGCCAATATCGGCTGTGTATGTCAACGGCAGGCTGCGTTGCTGCCAAAGATCCAGATTGTATACGATATCGCGTCGGGTATTGAGCGCTTGCTGCACGCTTTTGCCCACATCTACATTGACGCCCAGTTCCGACAAGGTAGCGGTGTGCGTTTGGCCATTGGTAAACGTCACCTTCATGGTTGCCACCTGGTTTTGCACTATTTGAGTAATTTCAGCTCGGGTCTTGCCACCCACTTCGACACTTGCTAGTGTCACACTCGGCAGTGCTCGATCCTGGAAGTACCAGACTAGACCGGCTCCTATACTACTTACCAGCAGCACTCCAGCGAGGACAATCGAAAATACAAGCAACCGCTTGCGCGAATGCCACACTCCTGTAACTGGCTGTGTTGGTTGTGGGCTTGAGCTGTTTGTTTTAGTACCTTGGACCATACCTAATCCACCATTTGTTGTTACTATAGCACATCATACATACGACGATGAATCCCAGAAGTTACGCCAATCTGCGCGAACAGTGGTACACTTAGAAATTATCGGAGTGTGGCGCAGCCTGGTAGCGCGCGGCGTTCGGGACGCCGAGGTCGGAGGTTCGAGTCCTCTCACTCCGACCAGGTGTATCTAGGTGTTCGAACCTCCGACCGTAGGCGTAAACTGCCAGCGGCAGTTTACGTTTTCGTACTTTACGCCTGAGTGGAGGGCTTGCCCGAACGAAGGGAGAGGTGAGGAGGTTCGAGTCCTCTCACTCCGACCAGCTATTATCCTGCTATAATCGCTCTGTGCTCAGCAAAAAATTCGAACCCTATGCCAAATACGGCGGTTTAGTCACTGTTTCGTTTGAGTGGCTTTCGCTCCTACTCTTTTATATCATTCAGCCAGCAGCGTTTGACGGCCATTATCCGGTTAGCTACTTCGCTAGCTTACCGCAAACGCAGGTTATTTTTAGTGTATGTTATTTTGTTGCCGCTTCGAGTTTTTGGGTGTTTACCCGCTACCATCTGAAAAATTACTATCATGTGCCAGTTAGATTATTTACAATTTCGATGCTTGGTTTTGGGGGTATGGCGCTAGTGCCATTCAACCCCGATGATTTAATCAGCCTGCTCGTACACAATACGTTAGCGCAAATATTCTCGCTCACTTATTTGGCCGGCATATTAATAACGGGGCTCCGCAAACACAACGACAACGAAGTGCGCCTGGTATCGGTAGCAACGGTGGCGTTAAGTCTGATGCTGTTGATAGTATTTTTGACGCTGCCGCACGATAGCCCTATGCTTATGTTGTCCGAAATCTTATCTGGTCTTGTGGGCGAATTATGGATTATTTTTATTACATTCCACAGCTTCAAAAAATCGAAAAAACGAGATGATATAAATGCTACACTGGGCAAATGAACCAGATCTCTATCGATAACCCTACGATTGCTAGGCTTTCAAATGGCCTTCGGTTTTTATATATTCCGCAGCCGCATGTGAATACTGTGTATCTGACTTTGGGGGGAAATGTTGGTTGGAGGGCAGAAACTGGAAAGGAGCTTGGCGCCGCCCACTTTTTGGAGCATTTATTTTTTGACGGCACAACTCGCCGACCAAGCGCTGCAAAAATCAACGCTCTAATAGAGAACGTAGGTGGTAAACGGAATGGACACACCAACGCCGAACGCGTGTGGTATTGGGCAAAAGTTGTTGAGGACGATGCAGAAGTTGCTTTTGATTATATTTCTGATATTTTTCAGAATTCGTTGCTTAAAGAGTTTGATAAAGAGCGTAAGGTTGTAGCGCAGGAAGCGGCTTTTAAACATGACAACCCAAACGAAGCCCTATTTTGGTATCAACAAGAGACCTTGTTCCCAGGACAGCCAATTGGCAGGACTATGTTTGATCAGGCCGATAATCTGTCGAATATGACATATGATGTCGTTTCGGCCTACCATAAACGGGCATACGTTGCTGAGAATTTTGTGCTCTGTGTTTGTGGGAATATAGATTTTAATACGGCCAAAGACTTAGCGGAAAAATATTTTTCCTCGATAAAAAACGGCGTAAAAGCAAATTACGAAAAGGCGATCTATCGCAATGAACCCACCACCAACATACAACATCGTGATATTGAACAGGCCAAGCTGGCCATTTCGTTTAAAGGCTTTGCGCGTTCCGATAGTATGTCGACTGGCAGTATGGTTTTGTCGACAATTTTGGGAACTGGCTCCAATTCGCGACTATACAATCGGATACGCAATGATCTACATTTAGCCTACTCACTCTTTACCGAAAATATTTTGTGGTCTGATAGCGGGTTCTTTACGATCTACACCTATGTAGATGAAGGGAATTTGCAGAAGGTAGTCACGGAAATTATGAAAGAACTGCAAAAAACGCTTAACCAAGGCATTAAGAGTGACGAACTGCAACGAGCAAAGGCGGTACTCCTGTCTAATCTATATTTTACTGCAGAAGACACTATCACCATGGGTGAGCTATATATGCGCCGTTTCCTCATGACTAACGAAGCTAAAAATCTAAAACAACAAGCAGATGAGATCAAAGCTATAACTTTGGATCAAATTATGAACGTGGCGCAAATGATGCTCCAGGGCCAACCAACGGTAACAGCGATTACCAAAGATATCAATGCTCTAGACGTACCGGGGTTACATTAGCAGCACGGCCAGTATAAAAATACGATATCCATTGCAAACACAACGATAATTTTGTTACCGTGAGTTTGTGGCCGAGGATGCCCCGCCTACTCTGAAAAGAGTGTGGCGAGGCACCTCGGTCCGTCCGTTTGTGCACATTTACCTATATCTAGAATTCAGATAGACGCGCACAAAATTATTCGGTCTGCGAGTTGATGTTCGTTGTTGGCGCTACGGGTTGACGGGTTTGGCCGTGGTCTTGCCGTAGTTGGCGTTGATGACCATGGTCAGGTCGTCGAGCCACAGGTAGTCGGCGCCGGCGGTCAGGTGAGCCTGCAGCTGCACGCGGAAGCCGCACGGCGGGGCGTTGGGGTCTTCGACCCGCGGGCAAGACGCCGCGTATACCTGGGCCAGCGAGTGGCCGCTCCAGTCGAACTTGCCGCCCTTGGCCGAGTCCCAGGCGTAGCTGTCGCCGCGGCCTTCGTTGTTGGGGTGCACCATGGTGGTCGAACCGTTCACCAGGAAGCGGCCTTCACACCAGCCGTTACCACCGTCGGGTCCGGCGCAGTCCAGTTCGGTGGACGCCGCTTGTAGGTCCACGAGCGCCTGCTGGCCGCGAGGCACGAAGAACACTGCGTCGCCGCACTTCACGTTCATCCAGCCGTTCGGGTCGGCCGGCGTGGTCGGGTCGTAGACGACGGGGACGTTGTACGTCTTGCGAACGTAGTGGTGGTCGGCGGCCTGCTGGTCGAACAGCAGACACTGGTCGGGTGCCGCAGCCACACCGGCGGTGATGGCGGGCTTCTGCGTGAGTTGCGGATTGCCGTTGTCGGCACCGGCGCTGGTCGTAACCAGCGGGATTGCGGCGACGAGCGCCACTGCGCCTGCCAACAGCAGACTCCGTACCTTGCGCATGCGTGTCCTCCTTGGACCGCTCGTGGGGTGGTTCTGCGCCATGTGGCTGCAGAACAAAAACGCCGCTTCTGGCGGCTCTGCTCTGCAGCCGTTTTTCAACGAACTTTACTACGTAAACCTTAAGCATTATGCTGGCGCCCGGGTTGGGCTGTCAAATTGCCGCGGCACAGCGGTCATCAGCGAAAAGGCGATGTTAATTTAACAAGCTGCATTTGCGCCCCACTAGCCCCCTAGCGTATAGTTATAGCTAGTTTTTAACTGGGAAAAATGGTGAAGAAAACCGACGATTATCGCATTGTTCTCGACAAGATCAGCAAACACGACGGCCATCGCTATCGCCGTATTTTGGCGCATACACCGTGGATTAAGCAAAGCGAAAAACTAGCGCCAATTATCAAAAAAGCGCTGGGCGACCACCTGCGAGAAGCTGGCACGGTCTTTGTAGCCGAAAAAGTTGCGATTGTCACCAGTGGCACCATGGTACGTGCCGACACTATAAAAGTGAGTCATTTCGCGCGCTTTGCATCCAAGTTTGTGCGTCCAATTGGGCAGGATTTAGCGCAGCAGATTCCGGAGCGAATGCAGTTTGTGATTAATCGAATCGGGTTCCCGCGCACATTGCTAGCCTGTGGAGCTGCGGCGCTGACTCGACCGTTTGGCGTGCGCGGTGCGTTTTTTGTAATCGCCGGCGGCGAAGCGCGCGATCTCGATGGTATGCATGGTGAGTATTTGGAGTGGTTGTTACCGCCCCTGAAGAAGCGTGAAGCACAAGCGATTGTCGACAAACTAGCCAAAGAGCTGGAAGTGCCAGTGGCCATCGCCGACGTCAATGACCGTGGTGGGCATATCCGCGCAGTCTCGGCTGGCGGCTTGTCGCCCGAGCATCTGTTGCGGGCACTACGCGACAACCCGCATGGGCACAAGGCTGAAAGTACACCCATTGGCATGATTGAGCTTTTGCAATAACAAACGCGTCAACCTGATACAATAAGCATATGTTTGGGCTGCTCACATGGTGGTACACCACTGGCTGGCAGATTTTAATGCGGCATATGGGCGAGCGCATTGCTGATGTGCTCCGTTTTTTCTCAGTCGGTCAACTCGCCGCTAGTCTGTTTGCGCCATTTCGACAAATATCGGCCGGCAGTGTGCGCGGATCGCTCGATGTCAAATTCAGGGCGTGGTTAGATCAACTTTTTTCACGCGTGATTGGGGCTGTCGTTCGGTTGATGCTTATCGTCGCTGGGCTCGGTACTGCGATGCTGCTTAGTTTACTCGCCGTATTGTTGATAATACTGTGGCCGGTATTACCAATGTTGCCACTAATTGGTTTGGTGTTGGCCGGAGTGTTGGCGCTATGAATGCCGCGCCAAATTTGGGTAGTTCGCGCGCTCGGCAGGCTCGCTTGGCTGTGTCGTTGGGGCGCAAAGGTTTGCGGCAAACCTACATAGCTGCGGTATTTATTTGTATGGCGCTCGGCGGCTGGCTGGTGTGGCTCGATATTTCGCTCGGGTGGCTTATCATGACGCTGGCTGCTTGGCCGCTCATGATAGTGGCATGGTACGAATGGCATCTCAAAATCTTGCCAGTGAGCAAAGGCACCGCTATCGATGATGTGCTCGATGCGGCAGTGTTGGGTCGGCTCACACCCGACATGTCGCCGCAGCAGCTGGCACATTTGGTGATGACCCAAGAAGGCGGTATATTTTTTATTGCGCGCTTCGGGATTGGCCCAAATTTCTTGTCACAACTGAGTAGCCCGCATGCCGAACAAGCAGTTGATATATGGCAGGCGGCGCAGCAGATTAAACAAGAATCATCGTTGCCAGTTATTTCATCGGCCGTGCTCTTGGCGGCGCTCGTGCAGTGTATGGCCAATCGCGACCAAATGCTCGCCAACCTGCAAATCAAATACGATGATGTGTTGGCGGGCGTTCGCTGGTATCACCATATTGGTGATGTGATCGAAGCGCATCGCAACCGCAAGGTGGGTGGAGGTATCGGCCGGGATTTGAGCTTTGGATTTACGCCACTCCTGGAACGATTCGCCGTGAATATTAGCTTGCAGGTCGTAGGCGGCGCCATTATGCGCGACCTGGAGGGGCATCAGCAGTTATTGAGCCAACTTATGGATCAACTCGCCAATGGCGGGCGCAAAAACGCCGTGCTTGTCGGTTCGGCTGGGGTAGGCAAGACGACATTGGCGTACGCATTTGCCGAAAGATTGCTGCGCCAAGACCGCACTATTCCGCCCGAACTACGCTATCGCCAAGTAATGTCACTCGACCCAGCAACGCTTATTGCAAACGCGCGGGGCCGCGGTGAATTGGAGGGCCTGGTAAGTCAATTGCTCAATGAGGCCTATCGTGCTAAAAACGTCATCCTGTTTTTAGACAACGCCGAACTATTTTTTAGCGACACAGTGGGCGCGGTAGATCTACGCAATGTACTTTTGCCTGTGCTCGAAGGTGGCGCCGTGCGATTGATTCTAGGCATGGACGAGCAGCAATGGCTCAAACTCAATCGTGACACCCCCAACCTGACCCAACAACTCAATCGTCTGTCCGTGCCACCTCTGAGCGAAGAGGACACTATGCTGGTGTGCGAAGATCGGCTCATCGCTTACGAGTACCAGCACAAAGTAACGTACATGTATCAGGCTATGCGTGCTGCTTACAGGCTGGGCAGTCGCTACGTGGCCGACCTGGCTATGCCGGGCCAAGCATTGCGAGTACTCGAAAATGCGTCGCAATTTGCCAACAACAAATTTGTGACAGCGGCTAGCGTAGAGCAGGCGGTGGAGCAAACATTTGGCGTTAAAGTATCAAACGCTCGTGAAGGCAATGAGCGCCAAGTGCTACTCAATCTCGAAAGCTTGCTGCACGAACGCATGATCAACCAAACCCGCGCCGTGAGCGTGGTAGCCAATGCTTTGCGCCGAGCGCGCAGTGGTGTGCGCAACCAGAACCGACCAATCGGGTCGTTCCTGTTCCTCGGGCCTACTGGTGTGGGTAAGACAGAGTTGGCCAAGGCACTGGCAGCGGTATATTTTGGTGGTGAAGACCATATTGTGCGCTTGGATCTCAACGAGTATGGCCAAGCCAAAGACGTGTCGCGCTTGATCGCCGATGCGGCCACCGACCCGCGTAGCCTCACGGCGCAGATCGCCAAACAGCCATTTAGTGTGGTGCTGCTCGACGAGATCGAAAAATCCCATCCCAACGTGCTCAACACTTTGCTGCAACTACTCGATGAAGGCATATTGCGCGATATCAACAACCGCGATATTAGTTTTCGCGACGCCGTGATCATTGCTACGAGCAACGCCGGCGCCGATCGCATTCGTCAATATATATCCGCCGGTCAACAACTGGAGCAATTTGAAGAAGCATTCGAAAACGAGCTGATCGATAGCGGTATTTTCAAGCCAGAATTCCTCAATCGCTTCGACGAAATCGTGCTGTTCCGTCCGCTCACCGGCGACGAGCTGATGCAAGTAGTGGACCTCATGCTCGCAAGTGTCAACAAAACATTGGCTCAGCAACAGATTAGCGTAGTAGTAGCTCCCGAAGCCAAACGCAAATTGGTCGAGACCGGTTACGATCCGCGCCTGGGAGCTCGCCCATTGCGCCGCGTGGTACAGCGGACGGTCGAAAACATTGTGGCGCAACGTGTATTGCAAGGCAAAACCTCACCGGGCGAGGTGCTGCAGATTACGCTGGCCGACGTTGACGTGGCGCTGACGAATCGCTAACATCAATTTATGACGCCCAAAAAAGTTGCGACATACCTCCGTGTAATTATGATTGTAGGCGGTGTCTGCTTGGTGGTTGGCGTGACGTGTATTATAGCCACGTTTTTGGTGCCCACTGTGCATATTGCTGTATTGTGGGCTGGTATTATAAGCGTGATGATTGGCATTTTGCTGTTCGCGCCCGCACTGATTAGCATGTAAACCCACAAAATGAAATCATTGACTGTTGACCCAACTTACTTAATAAATAAACACACTCTTCAGTCATAGGCTTGTAGCCTCGCTCATTTACAGTTTAGAAAAGAGGATTTGTGTACGTAAACGGCAAGCGGCCGACTATCTTCCGGCGTTTGACGGTTGTGGCGGTTGCTTTTTTGTTGGCCCAAGTAGGGGTCGTTGCGCTGCCGAGTCTGGCTACGGCAGAAGTTTCGCCGAGCAGCTGGAGCGTAGCGGTAACCGATATTCCGCGTCCAGCCACCATGCTGACCACGCCAGACGGCGGGTTGAGCATTGGTTGCAGCGCAGCTGGCGCTACGACCGTCAAGTCGTTCGATGGCAGCGGCACGGTAACGCAAAGCATCGGCGGTTCGGGTGCCAGTTGGCCCGACATGTGCGTGCCCCATTCGGCAGTGGGCAAAGATGGCACGGTGTACACTTACGCCGATGTCAACAACTTCCACGGTAGTGCCCTGGTTGCCTATAAAGACGGCAATGTGGTGTGGTCGTACTCGCCGCCGTGCAGTGGTGGAGTCAACGCCATCGCCATGGGCACCAACGGCAACGTGTACTTTGTGGCAACCGGCTGGGGTGCATGCCCGGCGCTTTCGGTAATCGGTCTCACACCAGCGGCGATCAGCGGCACCACCACGCCGCAGGTCGTGCTCAATCAGGCCATTGCCAACGACTTTGTGCAGGGCGGGCTTTCTGCCTACGCCGGTGGCGTGGTAGTGCGCGGTGTCAACAGCATCCAGTACGTCACGTATAGCGGAAACGTCACTTCGGTGGCGGTAGGTATGTCCTACCTGTACGGACCGTTCAACGTTGGCACAGACAGCACGGTGGCGTTGCCGATCAAACCCGGCAGCGCTGCAGTGAGCAACTGTCTCAACACCTACAGCGGTTGGGGTAGCGACAATCTGGCGGGGGCGCTTGCAGTTTACGCCGCAGGCTCGCTGCAATGGAGCCACGACCTGCCGGACTGCGCCAAGGTATACGAAGTGCAGCCCACACCGAGTGGCGGGGTCGTTGCTCATGTGCGGGTGCCGCGTCTCGGTGCCGCCGCACTGGATTACCTCCTGGCCATTGGATCGGGTGACACCGCGCTGTGGTCGCACGATGTGAGCCTTCAACCCGGCGAGACGAGTCAAAACATCGCCTTTACCGCCGACCTCAACGGCAACGTGGCGATGCAGCGCAATGTCTGGCTGGCCGGCACCGGCTCAGGTTCGGGCTACCAATTCCCGGCCGTAAGCTTCGAGCTGCTCGACGGCACTACCGGTATCGAGCTCGCGTCTGTCGACCTGAGCGCGGATGCTAGTGCCAGCAGTGGCCCTTCCTACTTGTCGACCGACATGTCGCAGGTGGTGATAGCCCACAACCGGCTGTATGTGTCGGCGCATTCCTGTACCAACATGCAGGGATGCAACTGGAGCAGCTCAACGCTCTACGCTTTTCCTGTGCCCGGCCTGCAAATGGATTACCCGCGCGGGGCCGTGCTGGAGTACGACAAGCCGTGGCTCAACTATGTAGCCATGGGCGACTCGTTTTCGTCGGGCGAAGGGGTGCCGGAGTTTTTGGCCGGCACAGACATCGATGGCCCGCCGAAGAATGTTTGCCACCGCAGCGAAAAGGCCTATGCCAAACTGCTCGACAACATGCCCGGACCTCGTCTCCATTTGACGACGTTTGTGGCCTGCAGTGGGGCGGAAACGAGGCACATAACCGGCACGTGGACGCAGGCTGACGGCAAGAACACCAACGAGCCGGCTCAAGTCGATGCATTGTCCGAGGCAACCGATATTGTGACCGTCACGATAGGCGGGAATGATATTGGATTCTCGAAGTTTGTAGGAGAATGCCTTTTTGCAGATTGCACTGCTGTTTTGCAGGGATATCTAAACAAGGTTGCCGCGTTGGGAGCGGCGTTAGATAGCGCCTACAACGCAATTCTGGCACATGCGCCAAACGCTACGGTGTATGTCATGGGATATCCCGAGCTACTCCCTGCTAGCGGATCGGATTGTAGCTACACGAGTGGTGGTCAAGTGGTTGTAGCTTGGCTGGCGAGTATTGGGAGCGCCATTTCTCAAGCTTCTGAACCGCAGGCAAGGGTATTCTTGTCTTTCTTGGGTTTCACTAGCGAGCAAGTCAACTTGATCATTGCGAATGGAGGTAGGGTTGAATTCACCGCAGCTGAACAGGATGCAGCACACACTCTCGTAACGGCGTTGGATACAAAGATAAAGGCAACGATCGGGACGATTCGACCCCATTTGCGATATGTAGATCCTCTCACGCTAGGGTCAACGTTTTCGGGCCATCAGCTCTGCTCAACGGGAGAATACTTCTTCGGAGTAAGAATTGATCGACCTGAATTCTCGTTCCATCCCAAGGATAGGGGGCAAGGTGCCTACATGCAGCTTTTGATGAAAAATCTTTAGCTCAGGATGAAATAAACGACTGAAGAGTATTGACTCCACACCAAATCATCTAATGATGCGGTGTGGAGTTCTTCAATTTGGGAGATTATGCTATATTCATACCGATGGTCGCTAACTTTGCTGATTTAATTTTCAAAGAGGGGTCCCCGAACTTACTGTGGGGTCTTCTGATTGGAATTCCTTTATTACTGTTTGCGTATTTGCCTTTTATCTTGACTATCATTGGTTTCACTGTGTTCTTGACCAAAAAAGATAAAGAAGTTACCACGTTACTTCTTAGCGCTGCTGCCTACTTTTGGATTTTGCTCATCCTACAAAGATATATTTTCCACGATAATTTTCTTTATAGTAGTCCGGTGGAAATTTCGCACGCTATCTCAACGGCCATTTTTATTCTAATTTGTGGTGTAATTTATTTTTGGGCACAACGCAATAAAAAGCACATGAAAGCTGCCAAAATAGCGGGTCTCATAGCGGTTGTTTTAAGTTGTTTGTATTTTGTGGAGATTATCGGCCTTCTAGGGGCAACGCTCTTACGCTGAAAAAATATTTATAGTAAGACGATTTTCTTACGGGCATGGGTAATTATGATAGTGTTTTCTTAGGAGAGTAAACATGGACACGTTTATACAGCTTTTATTCTGGCCAATTCTTTTTGTTGTTGATAGCAAAGATCTGTTTTTCAGTATAGCTTTTTTGATCTATGCGGCGTATTTTGTTGTCCCAATTCTTGGTTTTACAGCATCCTTGGCATTTTTGTCGAAATGGAAAGCTTTATCCGCACAAGCTAGGGCGGCGTGGGTGATAATCGCCATATTAAGTTTAACAATAGGTTTCTTCGTGTACAGTAGCTCCCTGCGGGGTGAGATTTCATTGGATCATCCAATTCTTAGCCCTGTCTACGGTATCATCGGCCCCACTTTAGTGGGGATCGGCCTTTTAATGTCCAAACATATAAAAAAGATATTCGGCAATGTAGCGAAGAGTCGTATAGGATTGATTACCCTGGGCTGCATACTGACCTATTTTGTGTCGGGGCCTATATTGGTATATGCACTGAGCCCTCGCTAAATACACACCCTATGAAAAACAATAAATTTAATTCTAAAAAACAAACAAAGACCCTTTTGCTACTATTCGGTCTAGCTGCGGCGGTTATCCTATATATATTTTTGATATCGCCTTTAATGTCGAAGGTGGCGGCACACCAACAAGCGACTGATCTTATGAACAGGGTAGACCTGCCGGGTACGCTGGTGTACTCAGATATTTATGAGGAATGTATAGGCAATAATCTTGCCCTGTTCGGCGAATCGCAGCGCTGTGGTTTTACTGCCTATAGAATCTACAGAAATAGTGAGAGCGTTGCTTCTGAAACTCAGGCGGCAAAAGATACTCTGCGTAGCCTAGGATTCCAGCCAAGCCGCGAGTCGGAGGTTACTGTCAAAGGCTCGATGCCCTACTACTTCCCAAATAGAACCGACATTGCAGCTTCGATTGAATATGCAGGCACGGGGACTGATAACGGAGCCATATTTGGGCGCCAGACGATCCCGTACAACAATCAGAACTTATATGGAGTTATGATTCACATAGCCTACTAGCTACCCAGTAGCCTTAGTGGAGTAGAAGTTGGGTGGACGTCCAGGTACGAAATAAATATTATGACACACAAGAAAACTTCTAAATCACGCCAGCGCACGGCGCCATCAAAAAAGCTCCCAACATTTTTGGTGACGGGTCTGGTGGTGATAGGGTGTGTCGTTGTGGGTGTTGTAGTTTATATCTGTTGGGGCATTCTCAATTTGTTTTCGGACATGTCACCAAGCCTTGGTGCTTACACCCCATCCACAAAAAAGCAATTTATTGATCTTGATGCCCAAGATATTGTTAGGCTTGGCAGTAAAGCCGCCGCTGATGTGGATGTCAAAGTAGAGGAGGCCAAGATAAAATCGACCGAGTTAATAGCGGCATCAAATCAAAACGTTTGTTACAGTGACAGCACCTATCAAGGTTTTGTAACGTCAAGCAAGAGAAAGGTTTGCGTATATCGTACGATTGTCGAGTTAGGCGCATTCGGGACTATGCACGATCTAAGCCAAGAGCTATATGACACGTTGACTTTATCTGGTTGGCAAATAAACACCGACCCCGCCAGTTGGCAGAATGATTATCCACAAGCCTCCTGTTACGTTGTATATAGCGCTAGAATGAAAAATGCAGACCCCAGATCGTCAGAAGGTCCAAGCATTGAACTATTTGTAGGCGACCCAAAATCATACGGCAAAGGATTATGTGATGGCGTGAACCAGAATAAATTATCCGCAGAAAGTGGTGCTATTTTCTCGACAAACACTGTTTTTGACGAATCACAAGCCAAGTCGCAAGCTCTAAACAAAAACTATTCAACAATTGTGCGTATTGGAATAGCCGACGAATATTACAGTAAGGTGTATTGGCGGAGGTAGGGCCGATTGGCCTTCAACGAGCAAGATACTTACGCTTATTCCCCATCGTTATGCTTCAATTTGGGAGATTATGCTATATTCATACCGATGGTCGCTAACTTTAAAAAGAAATCACCCAAGCTTCTTATGTCGCTTGAACGGGTTCTTTACCTCCTGTCATTTGGAATCATTAGCTATGGGTTCCTGTCTCTACTCCTCAAGCCTTTAGGTGTTTCAAGCGCCTACGCAGTCATACTTAATTTTACGGCGCTTATTGGCTACACGCTTCTGCTTATTTCGCTTTCACTCGTATGGGGCGGTGCTGTATCGCGCGGGCTCATTAATACGTTAAGGGCAGTTTCAGGCCTTGCCCTGATCACAATGGCGATTTTTCTGTTTGGCCTTCTACAAGACACTCTAGGAGTTCAATGTGCAGGACTCTTTGGGGTAAAAACTAGCTGTATGAGCGACAGTAGTCTTTGGTTGGAGTTTTTTATATCGCAACCACTGCTCTTTCTCCCCGCGGCTATACTGATAAGTGTATTGCTGGCTTGGGGTATAAAGAGTGCTTTAAATCGAGAGTAGAGTTACCTATAGGTGGTTCGGCTATGCTACTTAATTAAAAACAACACTGTGCTATAACTTAACTTATGCATTTTTTAGCAGGACCAGTATTTACGAGTAGTGACACCCCGATGCTAGTATGGGTATTCGTCTACACATATACCCTTATATATGGGCCGTTTATTCTAATCCCCATTGGGTTGGGTATTCTATTGTATGGTTGGAGGCAAAAACGACTTAAGAAATGGGGCCTTATCATGCTCCTGAGCGGTCTTGGCCTAGCAATTGTGGCTCTGTTGCTTGCATCATTTGGTCGGCTATAGACCAGCAGTTCCGAGTATAGAGTGAAACATTCCAGCTCAATGAGGTAGAAGTAGGCAAAATGTTTATCGACAGTTTTTGTTTTATTTCTTTATAGCCTGGCTCCAAGCCCCATGCGCGCGTAATGCATTGAAAATCACCACTACGTCTACTATTTCTTGCAGACCCGCCCCAAGCGCGGCAGGGATGATGCCACTCGCCGCCACAAGCATGAGCCCCACGCTTATGACAATCCCAATCCATACACTCTGCAGGGCAATGCGCAGTGTTGTTTTGGCGATAGCTACTGCTTTGGAAACGCGCGAAATATCGTCGAGTAATACGACTACATCGGCAGTCTCGCTTGCTGCCGTTGAGCCGCGGGCACCCATGGCCAAGCCGACGTCGGCTGCGGCTAGTACTGGCGCGTCGTTGACGCCATCGCCGACCATCATCACTGGGCCAGGTTCGGTGCGCACGGCAGCTACTTTGTCGGCGGGCAAGCATTCGGCTTTAAATTTACTGATACCAATTTCGTCGGCGATCCGCGCGGCGGTGCCCTGCGTGTCGCCAGTAAGCATTAAACTATGGCGGACGCCAAGCTGGCGCAGTTCAAGCAATGTTTGGCGGCTGTTGGGCCGCAATTTGTCGGCAAAGGTAATAGTACCAATAAACGCCCCGTTTCGAGCTACAAAAACAGCCGTTTCGCCGGCGGCGAGCGTTTTGGTATCTATTTTAATGTTATGTGTTTGCAAATATGATGCTTTGCCAACGATCACTCGTTGACCTTTGATTGTTACGATTACGCCCTGGCCTGGCTGTTCGTCAACGTTACTCACGTTTAGTAGATTGATTTTTTGTTTGCGCGCTGCCGCTACCAGGGCCTGGGCAAGCACGTGAGTTGACTGTTGTTCGGCGCTGGCGGCGACTTGTAGCAAAACATTGGCCTGTATTTTGTTTTGCGGTTTAACGGCGTGTAACTCTGGTTCACCCTGAGTAAGCGTGCCAGTTTTGTCGAAAGCAACGGTGCGGATTGTAGCCAATTTTTCTAGTACGCCCCCGGTTTTGATAATAATACCGTGCTTGGCGGCCCGACTCATGCCGGATATAAAGGCTACGGGCGCGCCAATCAGCAGCGGGCATGGTGTGGCTACGACCAATACCTGAGCAAAACGCAGCGCTTCGCCACTAATGGCCCAGGCCACACCGGCAATCACAAATGAAATAAGTGTAAAAGGTACTGCGTAGCGATCGGCAAGGCGCACAAAAGGCGCTTCCGAACTGGACGCGGCTTTAACGAGCTCGACGATCTGCTGATATTGGCTGTCACGAGCTGTGCGGAGTGCTTTGATTTCGATAGCCTGACCGCCGTTTACAGAGCCACTGAGTAATTCGTCGCCCTTTTTGTGGTCTACGGGCAAACTTTCGCCAGTGAGTGATGATTCGTCGATGCTCGCACTGGTTTTTAGAAGTATGCCATCTACCGGGATAACTTCGTGTGGTTTTATCACCAGTATGTCGCCAATAGCTACTTTGGTTACTGCGATGTCCCGCAGCCCGTTTTGGGTTTGCAGATGCGCGTGTTGCGGAGCCCGCTCTAGTAGCGCACTGATTTCGCGAGTGGCACGGTGATTGGCGTAATCTTCGAGTGCTTCACCACCTGTTAGCATCAGCACAATTACCAGTGACGCCCAGTATTCGCCCACGGCCAATGTCGCCAAAATTGCGGTGACAGCCAGTAAGTCCACGCCGTATTTGCCTTGGCGCATTGTCTGTACCATACCCCACGCTAACTTGGCCGCCATACCAATTCCAAAAACAGTCGCCACCAATTGCGCAAACGACTCTCGGTTGACTAAGCTCAGTACGCCCGCAACTGCCATTACGGCAAGGACGGTCGCGACCAAATAATAATCACGTATAAGTTTCCGAATCATCACCTAAAGTATAGCGTAGGTAGACTGGCTCGCGAAACAACAAGCCTGATGCTATAATAGCTTTGTCGCGGGTGTCGTATAACGGCTATTATTCCAGTTTTCCAAACTGGCGACGTGGGTTCGATTCCCCCCACCCGCACCAGTATAAGAACGTCCATCGGGGCGTTTTTATATTGGTTGCGGGGCTGGGGAATCGAACCGTGGTCGAGTGCTGCCAGTGGCAGCGCGAGTTTTCCTTGCTTGGCCGTAGCAGAAATGTTTCATTTCTGCGAGCAAAATGAGGACATTCCCCCCACCCGCACCATGCAATTATAATTTCTTTTTCCCGCCCGGCGCCGCATGGGCGCCGGGGCGGTTCATCAGTACTCCGATGGTTTGTCGTGGGAGGCCGCGACGCCTTTATTAACGGTTGCGGCGAGCGTGTTCAGATGGCTGCCCAGCCTGTCTGGTACGTATTCACGAAGACACTGCAGACCGTAGGGGAAGCCCAGGGCGTCGTCGATACCTTGGGGGTTGGGCGACTCCCCGCTACGCACATGAACGATCACTTCGACTGACCCCACCCCCATCAGGTGTCTATCGACGGCATGGCCATCGACGCTGGCCATAGTGTGTGACCCCAGTACCTCGCCGGTCGTAAAGATCGTCACCGCCGATCTCCCGTTTTGATCGGGTGTTCGATGGCTGAGCGTGCGTGGCGGTAGTAACAGGCTTAATGCGGTTACCGGTACTCCGCGCTTGTCGTGTCCCACCTGCAGCACTATGCCTCGCACCGGCAGTGCCATCGCGTGTTGATGGAATGGCGACCTACGATCGGTGCATAACGTATCGAGGTTGGTGACAGCTACTACGCCGGCGGATTTAGCAATCCGACGATGCGTGGCGACTGCCGGTTGTCCATCCTCACTGGCTATAACGAAGCGGCTGCGCGCATCGGTTTGTGCGAGCGCCAGCATGCCTCTAACCACCGATGGCAGTGCGAGCGCCAGAGTCGTGTCGTAGACGGTATTCGGTTTATTCTCAGTGGGAGCTCTGTAAGCCAGATCACCGCTATCGATCCAGCCAACCAAAAGCTCCGTCGCAAGTTGGTTCACGATAACCCCTCACTGCGTACGGAGTAACGAAATAATTATATAATGATATTATAGCTACATCAAGCTGCGGGATAATGCAAATAATTATGTTTTGAGCCCATGTCATAGTCTGACGATGGGCTCATTTGCAGCCTACTACCTAGGCACGATGGGCAAAAACTGCGGCTCTGCTTGCTGCGCGGCCACCCTGCTCAGGTGTGCGCCGAGTTGGGGCAGCATGTCTACGAATTGTTGATGCTCCATGCCGGTCAGCCGTTCGAAGTCACCAGTCGGGCCCGCGGGCATGAGCCTCTCGGTGTCATATAGTCCAAGCTGGTACCGCACCCGAGAAATATTGTCCAGGTGCAGCGGCGAGTAAAGCCGCGCCTGCACCAGGCCGTCGAGCCCGCATTGCGCCAACACGTACCCTTCGCCGCTATATGCCGCTGAACGATTAGGTAGCAGGAGCACTAGCTGTGCCGTGGGTTGTCCGGACTTTTTTCTGGCGGCCTGCACTGTAAGTATCTGCAGCCCCAGTGTGCCGCCCGGGCCAAACTGCCCCGGCGGCTCTCCCTGTGTGTTTGGGTTGATCATGGACACAATGCGTGATGACCCATGAGTTTCGGTGCACTTGGGGAACGAAATGTGTACTTTAGCGGCGTCGATGGTTTCGCATAGTGTGATCAAGCTGTCGGCCACATCGCGCACACCTCGCGCCACTGGTTTGATACTGGCTGCAGCCTGGGCTTCGAAGTCGCTCGCAGCCGGTGCAAGCTGGGGCTCGAGCAACCCGTCGTTTAGCCAACTCGTCAGAAGCGCGCCGTTTCTCGATGGCATGGCATTCCTTTCGTGTCGAGGTGCGTGCCGTGGTTTTATAATAGAGCGTAATTGGTAGCGGGGGAATGGCTACTGTGCGTTTACAAGTTTTCTTTTAAGAATTCTTGCCAGTAGTCGCTTAGCCGATTGTGTTGGTACGAAGGTGTATTCTTCGAGTTCGCCTGCCGGCAGTGGGAAGCTGTCATTCGAAGATAGCTGCGTTGAGATTTCGTAGACCAGCACTAAGTTGTCGTGCTCACGGCGAAACATCGTGCCAATAATTTTTAAGTCAGCTATGGTAATCGTCAAGCCCAGCTCTTCATGAATTTCGCGAACTAATGCTTCGCGCGGGTCTTCGTTAGGTTCAACTCCACCGCCCGAGCCCCACATAGTATCGCCCCAAGTAAAATATCCATACCGCAAGGGTATGGATATTTTACTTGGGGCGAACGATGGGGTTGCTCGCGTTGCTCGCTCTTTCGCTCAAGAATGCTCGGCGCAAGCACCTGCGCGTCCTTTCGCTCCACCGAACCCACCGCTTCGCGGTTCTGGGTTCGAGCGCACTGTATGCCCAAAATAAATACCCGTACTTTGGGGCACGGGTATTTATTTTGGGGCGAACGATGGGGCTCGAACCCACGACATCCAGGACCACAACCTAGCGCTCTGCCAGCTGAGCTACGTCCGCCGTATAACGGGGTAATTATAGCACGATTAACAGAGTAGGCCAAGCAGTTTACTTGCGGCGGCTAGTGGCAGCGGCTACAGTAAGACCCATCAAAAACAGGCCAATACCAAATCCAACAATAGTGCCGACCCAAATTTGACCCATAAAAATACCCACTCCCAGGCCAATAAACAAACAACCGGCCAAAATGATGCCACCAGCTGAATACGCGTCGTCGTGCATAGATGCTCCTTGAATTAAATGTAACTATATGTATAATTATATACATACTTATAAATATAACGCAAGTAGGAATTATGCCAACAAAGACCATCTATGTATCCAACGACGATTTAAACACCTTTGACCGTGCCCAAAACCTCGCCGGCGAAAACCTGTCGGCTGTGATTGTCCGTGCGCTCAGCGAGTTTGTAACTCGCAAAGAAGCTCAGGGCAAAGGCATGCGCGAATACAGTGTACAGGTGGGTAGTAAAGGCTTGCAAAGCGAAAAACGTTTCGTTGGCCGCGTCATCGCCAAATGGAAAGGTACCGACGACGACCACCGCGAATGGCTAAGCACTGTGGTATACAAAACCAAAAAAGGCAACATCGCCGTAGCTATCGACCACAAAGGTCCGGCTAGTTGGAATCCCGACGATATGCGCGACGAAAATTATTGGATGAGCGTGGGCCAGGGGAGTGAGCTAGTGGTGTTAAAAGACGCCAGCGAAGGCAAGGGCAAATTGCCAGAGGCGCTGGTGACTATCATTGCTCACGCCATCGAGCATGATGAGGCGCCGGTAGAGTATCTGGATATTTAACTGAGTCGCAGGCGGATTACTGTTGGCTCGCTATAGCAAACGCTTGTTCGTAGCATTCTACCACTTGCTCTTCTGTGAGACCTTGCGATATGGCGAAGGACATCATGTTGCCGATTTCGAGCGTGCGGTCGTCGTCATCTGTCTGGTGATCGGCAAACGCTTCAACCTTGAGCGCCCAAGCAAAACCTTCTATTACGGAATCACTTGAGTGCTCCCAGGCGTCAGGGTCGGGCAGTTGACCTTCGCGGGTGGAATAAAATGCAGGTTCGACCTGTCCGTTGAGCAGACGGACATCTCTTCGAAAAAGCGCATAACCCGGCGGGATGCGGTCGTCATCGCGCATGCGCGTCGCAGCGCTTATGAGTGGTCTGTCTTGAGTTGTCGGTTCGGGGGAGTTATCGTGTTCTGACATATACTTTATTATATTTCCTACATTGGGTTAGCTGTCAAATTGTAAAGGTTGTAATGACTTTTCGTCCCCGCGCGTCTTGATCGGGCAACATGTCAACCAACGACAGAGAGTCTATGGTTACTTCGTGGCCGAGCTGAAGTCGGTCCGTTTTTTGGATTGTGCTGTGGGGCAAAAAGCCGTCCAACGTAAATTCGGGATTGTTAAAAACGGCGTCATTTGCGAGTAACAATTCAATAATGCTTTTATGTAGCCGTATAATATTTTGAGTTTTATCAAGCAAGATTACATCTGTAGTTCCTAATGTTGCTTCTTTTGTGGTGGCGACTGTAACAGGTTTTTGCTTTGCCCATAATTTAGAAAGTTTATGTAAGACGTCGGTTCTAGCTAGATCAATTGCAAACACATCAGCCAGCGTAACGTGCAGCGGCCAATTAGCCATAGAAAATTCAGCGCCATTGGCAATGGGGCTAATAAAATGAACCAAGCAGTATTTTTGTGAGTAGGGCATGGTTGTTAGTAGTATACATGGGCGGCTTTAAAAGAATCTGGTTAAAACCAGATTCTTTTATTGGTACCCCGGGTTGGAATCGAACCAACGACCTTAGGCTTAGAAGTCCTCTGCTCTATCCGCTGAGCTACCGGGGCATGATGCAATTTTAACAGATAATTCTAGAGTAGCGGGTAGTGGCTCATCAAAAGTCGTTAGGTGTTTAATAAAAAGAGAAGCCCCTTGGTCATCGATGCCAAGGGGCTGCGGTTTTACGTCATCCGCTGACGCCTTACTACTTGGCGGGCCAACCGCGGGTCTCGTCGGGCGTGATCGCCCAATAGGTCTCCTCGGGGTTGTACTGGTGGAGCAGGTCGTACAGGTACTTCCTGCCTTCCCACTCGCCGCTCGCGCCGTCGGTGCGCGGCTTGATGTCCGCCGGGATGTGTTCCCACTCGTACACGGCCTCGTTGGCCATGCGAGCGAAGTCATCCGCGGACTTCACGGTCTTGAAGACGCCGACCGGCTGGATCTCCCAGCCCCCGTTGGGGGTGGTGCGGATCCACAGATCGATGGTCTTGCCGCCGATCGCCGTCACTCGGTACGTCGGGTACTCGCCCTCGACCGCCGGGGTGATGCCCAGGTAGGCGGGGTCGTTGAACCCGACGTCCTCCAGGAAGGAGGCGACGCGGTCGACCTTGTCGGCCTGCGCGTGCGTGATGGGCGCCGGGGCGACCGGTGCGGCCTCCTTGAAGACGGCCGCCGGCTTGAAGATGCTCAGGCCCAGGATGGCCGCGAGCAGTACGACGACTGTGACGCGGTATCCGGTGATCATCCTCTGTCGCCGAGCGGCCACGAAGGCCGCCAGTCGCGACTTTGCGGTAGAGGTTCGCATGTCATCTCCTTGATGTATGCTAGGGCTCCCCCATACCAGCAGCCTTGCGCCGCCAGTTGTAAGCTGGACTCTATTCCAGCTCACCGCTCAAAACAGTACTGATTGTAACTGTACTGAGCGGTGAGTTAGATGCGTCGTTTGGAAGTAAAGAACAAATTCAAGAATGAATATATAATATAACATTAATCATAAATAGTCAATATTTTTATAGTAGACATGAAGAAAATAAGAGAGCGAATACATGCCGTATCGCTCTTTTATTTGTCTACAGCTGCGACTTGATTTCAGTCAACGCCGCGTTTACGGGCAGCACTGCTGCGCCGCTAGCTTTGATGCCGGCTAGTTGGGCGTCTAGGTCGGTTGGTAGGGTGTTCCAGTTGGCGTCGGGGATGCTGGTGTTGCTATCAACTGCGTGGTACACCAGTACTAGCCACGTGTGTTGTGCAACGGCTTGGTTTACCCAATCCATAATTTGCGCAGTCGTGGTGCTGGCTACTACGTTTTGTACCTTGATGTTGTAGATGTCAAAGTTTTCGCGGCTGTTAAAACCTACGTCGACCGAACGGTGTGATGTGTAATATTTTTTGGCGTAGGTTAAAACGTTGGAGTTGTATTCGCCGTGTGGTGTGGCAAAATCTGTGACGTTCAGGCTCAACCAATTTTGCAAGTTGTTGCGTGATTTTTGCAGCTCGGTGTTGATCTGCGTGTTGGTCAGGTTGATCAATTCGGGGTGGGTCACGCTGTGGCTGCCGATTTCGTGGCCGCTGGCTTTGAGCGCTTTTAGCTGATCAAGTGTCATGTAGTATGGGTCGTTGCCGATGACACTCGAGATGATATAGAACGTGCCGTCTAGCCCATATTTTTCCATCAGCGAATAACCATTGGTGTAGGTGGATTCTATACCGTCGTCGAATGTGATGCTCACCATGCCTCTGTTGAAGCCTTGCGGCGTGTATTGCACCAATTTGTAGTCGTCGCTTTGCACCCAACCCACCTGATACAAGCTTTGATACACTGTGGCGCTTACCGCACCAGCGGGCATGAGGAACTGTTGGTCGAAGTGGTTCCAGTCTGGACTGTGCCAGGCGGTGCCGATGTAGATCCAGCGCTGCGTACCATCTTGCATAGTGACTTGCGCGTACATGTCGGTGTCGGCGTTGGATTTGTACCAGTTGGAGAATTCGTAGAGTACACCGCCGGTGACGGTCTGTTCGGGGAATGACCAGTAGGCATCGCCAGCCACGTATTTGGTGATGTTGGTTTTGATGCTACGAGTACCGGTGTGGCCGTTTTGAGGGTAGGTAAAAGCTACGGTGTTGCCTTTGGGGTTGTTGGTGGTCCAGCCCTGTGGCTTGCCGCTGGCGGCAGTTTCGAGCGAACTGTTGGGCACGATGTTGTCGCCAGGATTTGGCACAACGGCAACTGAATTGTCGATCAGGCTAAAATCATCTGTCTGCACATGGCCAATATCCGCCAAAAGGTGCAATACTGTCAACTGCTTGGCGCTGGCAGGTGTGGTGAATGTGGTAGTAAATTGCTTCCATGCGTCGTTGCTGCTATTCAGGCCGCCAACCCATTTGTAGGTAAAGTTACCGGTGGCGTCGGTATAGCGAATCAAAATGTCGGCGTAGGCGGTAGATTTGTACCAGTCGCTAAAGGTGTAAGAGGTGTTTGTGTTTACTGTGACAGGATCAAACAACCATTTGGCGTCACCATCGGTGTAGGCAGTGGTTTTGACGTCTAGGCTGTGGGTGCCGGTGTGCCCTTCGGTGGCCTTATAAGTAAAAGTGGTGGTGTTGGTGCCCCATTTGTCGGTGCTGTAAGCGGTAGGTTGACCCGAAACAGCAGTCTCGACCGATGAGTTGGTAATTAAGTTAGTAGGGGTCGCAGCAAATACTTTTACAACAGGAAATGCCAGAGCGTTCAAGCCCAGTACGGCAGCGAGAAACACAGGAAATAATCTTTTCACTTCTTACAACCTCGAGGTCAGTAATATTGAGTTAACATTATACTACTAAGTTAAAGTCGTCAAGCATAAGCAAATTATAGAATGTTATTTACAGAAAAGCACATACGTTGTATAATGCGCTTTGGATTAACTAAAGTAAGGAGTTACGGGATGTCTGACACACCTAAAGTTTTGTGTGCTTCAACCAGTACTGCTGCTGGCGCTTGTTTGTTGCCAAACACCGGCAACGACCCTCTACTGACTGTCCTTAGTGTTATCACTATGGCTGCCGGTGTGGTTGTGCTTGTGAGCTTTGCTGCTACTCGCATCAGCGCTGCTAAAGCTTCGCGCTAAGCGGGACCGTACATGGGTGAGCTATGAAAAGGTTATTGGTATGGCTAAACGTGGCAGTCGTGACAATCACGATTGGCTACGGTGCCTGGTGGTACACTACGTCCACCGAGGTGCAAGCCCGTGCTGTTGTACAGACAGTGGCTGATCAGGCCGAGCGCAAGCTGGCCGACAACGATCAAACACTGGTTGCGCTGCAGGGCACGCCTGTACGTTTGGTTATACCAAGCCTGGCCATAGATTTACCGGTTGGTCCTGGCCGTTTCGACGCCAGCCAACACACCTGGGTAACTGATAAAACCATTGTAGATTTTATTCCGGCCACGGCGCCACTTACCAATACCCAGGGCTCCATGTTTCTGTATGGCCACAACGCGGGCAATGTATTGGGTAAAACCAATCATCTAAACGCAGGCGATGTGGCGTATATCTACACCGATAATGGGCATGTGTTCTCATATACCTATACATCAGATGTAGTCGTCAAACCCACCAACGTTGACGTGCTCAACGGCCTGAATATGGGTGCGCCCGGCTTCAAGCTGATGACCTGTGTGGGTTGGATGGATCAAGATCGTCGTATTATGACATTTACTCTAACGAAAGCTATATGAAGTTTCTAAGCTATTTCATTATGATACTGGGCCTTATGAACGTCGCGCGTTTGGCGTTGTTTATGTTGGGCGCCGACATGTACGAAGTGAAGGCTGCTCGTGCCAAGATCAAAAAAGCCAAGAGCCCATACAAACCGCTCATTTCAGTCGTGATTCCGGCCTACAACGAAGAGCTGTGTATTATCCGCACAGTTGAATCAGTATTGGCAAATGACTACAAAAACATGGAAGTGATAGTCGTGGCCAACAATACGACCGACCGCACTGTCCCACTGCTGCGCCGATTTAAGACTAAAAACCACGTCAAAAATCTGACTGTGGTTGACCTGAAAATCCAAGGCAAGGCCGTGGCCATTAACCACGGTGTGCAAAAACACGCCAAAGGCAGTTTGATTATGGTGCTCGATGCCGATAGCCAGCTGCATCCCCAAGCCATCAGTCGGATGGTGGAATACTTCCGCGATCGCAAAGTAGTGGCAGCTGCTGCAAACGTAAAGGTGATCGACGGTCCTCGTCTGCTGACAATTGCCCAGCGCCTTGAATACGTGATTTCGCACCGTATGAAGCGTGCTCTGACCACTATGAATATGGAATACATTATTGGTGGTGTGGGGTCGACATTCCGTCGCAATATGATTGAAAAAGTTGATTATTACGACACCGATACGCTGACCGAAGATATCGATTTCACTATGAAGATCATCAACCGCCAAGGTAACCGCAACAACCGCGTAGTGTTTGCTGCTGACGTGATCGCGTTTACCGAAGGCGTGACACGCTTCAAGAGTCTCATTCGCCAGCGTTTCCGCTGGAAATACGGACGCATGCAGACGTTTTTCAAAAACCGCGCTGTGTTTTTTAGTCGCGACCGCAAGCACACCAAACAGTTGTCTTGGGTGTATCTGCCGTTTGTGCTTTTTAGCGAATTGCTGCTGTTGCTCGATCCGTTCCTGACGCTGTTTGTGCTCTATACTACGCTTACATACGCGGGTATCGGCGGGTTTGTCACGGTGTACCTATTTGTATCGATCTTTAGTGTTATCAATATCATGGCCGAAGAAACCGAGCCGTGGCCCAAACGAGCTCGCTTGTTGCTGTTGTCACCGTTTGCGTACTTTTTGCTCATGATCATGTCGTTTGTCGATTTCGTGGTAGTGGTGCAGAGTGTGGCCAAGATCCACCGCATCTTCAACCAGTCGGGCAAGCAGGGCCACTGGCAGCCACCAGAACGTTCTGGTGCGCAGCTGAACGGCTAATCTTACAAAATTACAACGTCCACAGGGGTGGGGAGTGGTTGCAACGCGACCCTAGAGATAGTTTAGTATACCCATCGCTCGTGCTAGCCGGGCGATCCGCTGTTTCGTCTCACAGAAAGGGCGAAGGCCCATGCGCAGAAGCATAACAGTGCTTGCTGCGGCAGTGCTGACCGTGAGTGTCGGCGTGTTTGGTGCGCCCAGCGCACAGGCCCAGGGTGGCGTTACCGCCAGTCAGGTTCAAGGCGCCATCAACACTGTGTCGCAGCTGACCAACAGCTCGGCCAATGTTGCCAGCACCAGCGACGCCGATTCGGCGGCCATTACCAACGTCAATGGAACACAGGTGGACGTGCCCAAGAATCAGGCGGGCAACGTGCAGGTGTCCATGACAGGCGGCTGCGGCACGGTGGGCGTAAAGTTGCCCACGGTGACTGGCCCGCAAAACGGGACGGTTACCGCCCCCGGCGTGGTGTCGTTCCCATCCGGTGGCAACTTTGCCAATGCCGTGCAGGCCGATGACACCGGCGGTGTTCGTTTTGCCGTAGTTTTGGCAAACGCGCAGGCGCCCGAAGAGTTCGACTACGAATTTGACCTGCCCAACGGTTCGTCCATCGTCAAAGAAGCCGACGGCAGCGTGAGTATCCACACCCCCAGCGGCGTGTGCTCTATCGCGCCGTCGTGGGCCTACGACGCCAGTGGTCACAAGGTGTTCACGCAGTACCTGACCGACGGCTACAACGGCGTGTCGCTGATCGTGAACCATTGGGGTGAAAATGTGACTTACCCCATCACGGCCGACCCGCGGTGGGTGCAGCAGCTGTGGTACGGCGGCGTGGTGATTCATTTCACGCGGGCCGAAACCAACAACATTGCTAGTGGCCTCACCCTAGCCGGCGTCGTTGCTGGTAAGTGGTGGTACATAGGTGTTCCGTTCGGCGTGGCTGGCTGGTGGGCTTCGCAGGTGTACCAGAGTGGCAAGTGCCTGGCGGCTCATGTTATGCCGGGCTACCCATGGGCCAGCTGGTACTGGAGCGAAAACTGCTGACATAACGGCTAGTGGTGGCGTTTGCGCGCCACCACTAGCCCAAATACAAGCTAACTGGTATAACCAAAGGAATAAATGAACGAAATCTATTTTTACGCAGTACTTTGCCTGTACGTTGCGGCATTTGTGTTTTGGGTGATCACCCAACGCGAATGGGTGGCGGCAACAATAGGCGCGGTCGCATCGGCGTTGGCATCGGTGTATTATTTTGCCAATCTAAAGCCATGGTTTGGCGCGGGGTATGTTGTAGTCGCAGGGCTAGCACTGCACACAGCTTATAAACTACGCAAAAAGGAGCGAACTAAATCTCGCGGATGACTTCGATCTTGGCGCCGAGCTGGTTTAGCCGATCGGCCAGGTTTTCGTAACCGCGATTGATGGAATAGACGTTGCGTAACACCGATGTGCCATCGGCTGCGAGCATACCGATGAGAATGAGCACGGCCGGGCGCAGAGCCGGCGGGCACACTACTTCGGCAGCTTTCCAGTTGGTGGGGCCTGTTACGTACACTCTATGCACATCGGCCAGCGCGATGTTGGCGCCCAGGCGATTGAGTTCGGTGTAGTACAGGGCACGATCTTCATAGCTCCAGTCGTGGATGAGAGTTTTGCCGTGTGCAGTAGCGGCTATGGGTACAAAATATGGCAGATTGTCCATGTTGATGCCAGGGTGGGGCAAGGCGTGGATTTTGTCTTCGAGCGCGGTGAGCTTGGATGTGTGTTTGCAGTAGATGTCTACCAGTTTGGTATGGCCGTTGTGCGCCAGATATTCGTCGCTCAATTTGAAATGAAAGCCCATTTTCTGCAATTTGAGTAGCTCGAGCTCTAGGAAATCAATCGGCGCGCGGCGAATAGTGATGGGCGAATCAGTAGCTACGGCAATGCTAAGAAATGTCATGGCTTCGATGGGGTCTTCGGCTGGCCAGTACTCTACGTTTTTGTTGATCGATTTTACGCCTTCGACGGTGAGCGTGGTAGTGCCCACGCCGCTGATTTTGACGCCCAATTTTTGCAGGAAGAAACAGACGTCTTGCACCATGTAGTTACTGCTGGCTTGTTTGATAACAGTCCGGCTTGGTGTGCGGGCGGCGGCCATGAGCGCATTCTCGCAGGCTGTTTCACTAGCTTCGTATAGTACCACTTTGCCTGGCGAAGTGGGTTGCGATGTACACACGTACCAGCCGTGAGTTGTTTTAACGTTGAGGCCAAATTCTTCGAGCGCAAACAAGTGTGGTCGCACCGTGCGTTCACCTAGTTTGCAGCCGCCAGCATAGGGCAATTTAAAACTACTGGCTGCATGCAGAAGCGGTGCCATGAACATAATGACGCTGCGCGTTTTGCGACCAGCTGCGGCATCCAATTTGTCGAGTTGCAGCTTGGCTGGCGGTTTGATTTCGAGGTCGCCAAGGTCGTTGAGCCAGCGCACGCGCACGCCGATGCTCGTCATGACTTCCAGTAAGCGGTTTACTTCTTCGATGCGCGGCATGCGGCGCAGTGTGGTGGTGCCTTTATTGAGCAAGCTCGCGCACAGCAATCCAACGGCAGCGTTTTTGCTGGTGTTGACGTCGATTTCGCCGTGCAATCGGCGACCGCCTTCGACACGAAAGTTGAACGTGCCCGGTTCGTGCAATGATACAATTTCGCGGTTGAGTACATCAGAAATACGTGCCAGCATTTCCATGCTTAGGTTTTGACCGCCGTTTTCGATACGGTTGACGGCGCTTTGGCTGGTGCCCAGCGCTTTGGCTAGCTGAGCCTGTGTCATGTTGCGGCCAATGCGCGATTGTTGAATGAGAGTGCCAATTTTTTGCTTGTAATCGTTGCTCATGACTATAAACTATATCACATGTGATATCACATCAAGCATTTGTAAATCACATGCTACAATGTCGCTATGATCTAACGTCGTTCACCCGCCAGCAACACTAAAGGAGATTTTCTATGAACGATGATGCTATCTATAAACTTATCCAAGCCGAAGAACAGCGACAGCGCGCTGGGCTCGAGCTGATCCCATCCGAAAATTATGTGAGCCGCGGTGTTTTAAACGCGCTTGGCAGCGTACTCACCAACAAATACTCCGAAGGCTATCCGGGCAAACGCTACTACGGCGGCCAGGAATTTATCGACCAAATTGAACAGCTGGCGATCGACCGCGCCAAAGCACTATTTGGTGCTGATCACGCCAATGTGCAATCTCTCAGTGGTGCGCAGGCCAACGAAGCGGCATTTCACGCCTGGATGGAACCGGGCGATACTATACTCGCTATGGATCTGTCGCATGGCGGGCATTTGACGCACGGGCATCCTATTACGGTGCTGGCCAAGGTGTTCAATTTTATACGTTATGGCATGAAAGATGTCGAAACTGGTGAAATAGATTACGACCAGTTGCGTGATCTTGCCCTAAAGCACAAGCCCAAGATGATTCTGGCTGGTTTTAGTAGCTATCCGCGTGAGCTGGATTACGCCAAATTTGCAGCCATTGGCCGCGAAGTTGGCGCCGTGCTCGTGGCTGACATGTCGCATATCGCTGGCCTGATTGCTGCCCAAAAATTGGCCAACCCGCTGGATGCCGGGTTTCATATGATTACCACCACCACACACAAAACACTGCGCGGTCCGCGCGGCGGCATGATACTCACCAAAGGCGTTGCCGGCAATCCGCTCAAGGCGCCCGAAAAAACCATCGCCAACCTGCCAACGCTTGTGGATCGCACAGTATTCCCCGGTGTGCAGGGCGGCCCGCACATGCATGTGATTGCTGCCAAAGCGGTGACATTTTACGAAGCGGCGCAACCGGCATTTGCGGATTATGCCCAACAAGTTTTGGATAACGCCCAAGCGCTGAGCAAAGCGCTGATGGCGCGCGGTTTTAAGCTAGTTACCAACGGTACCGACAACCACATGATGCTGGTAGATGTCAAAAAGTCGTTTGATATCGACGGCGGTGTGGCCGAAGCGGCGTTGGACGCTATTGGCCTAAACTTAAACAAAAACGTAGTGCCCGACGATCCATTGCCACCGTTCCGCCCCAGTGGTATCCGTCTGGGCACGCCGGCCATTACCACTCGTGGGCTAAAAGTAGAGCATATGGAACGGCTAGCAGACTGGATACACGCCGCGATTACCGCGCGAACTGACGACAAAAAACTGGGCGATTTGCGCGCTCAGGTCGAAGCGTTTGCCAAACAATTTCCGTTGCCCAGTGATAAATTCTAAAAAAGAGAGCCCTGGCCGCCGAAACGGCCAGGGTAACTCTGCAGATCAGCGGGCACCCGCACTTTCGAGCAGCCGCTCTTGTACGGCTCCGGGCGTGTCGCGCATCGTACGTTGTACGATGGGGAACTGCCCGGTGACGTCGTGCCGCTCGTATTCATCAAGGCCGGCTCGCCTGCGGGCGTGCACGCCGGTGGCGCCCATCGCCCTGGTGAGCTTGTCGAGCTCACGGTGGAGCGGACCCAGGCGTTCGCGCAGAATCTGCTTGGCGCGTTTGGCGCGGGCCAGTTCATTCCTCGTTGTCTTCAGCTCACGCCGAAGACGTCGCGAGCTGGTCATGCGCCAGACCACGAAGGCGGCGAAGACGAACCCCATCCCGATGGCGAGCAACAACCATGCAGCGAACGGGACCTTACCGAGAGCATCCAGAAAACTGGACACCAGGATCTCCTTTGTTCGGCAATAGTTTGCACCCGATTGAGCTGGGCGTGGCTTTCGCCTACAATCTACAAAAGCCAAATATAGTTTTACTACTTATCGCCCCGTTCGTCAAGATGTATAATGTACAATGCATGCGCCTGTAGCTCAGTGGATAGAGCGTTGGTTTCCGGTACCAAAAGTCGGGGGTTCGAATCTCTCCAGGCGCGCCAGGTATTATATTGATTTATATAAGAAAATGTGTTATTATAGTGCCAAGTGAATTTCAGGTCAATCTGGAGTCACGCACCATTCAGCGTCGTCGGCCATGAGCTGGCGACCAAGCAGGACAGGAGTCCAAGTATGCGTAGGTATTCGGCCACCCTCGTCGGGTTGACCTGCCTGGTAGTCGCCATTGCGGCGCTGTGCTACCAGGCCAAGTATGGGTCGCACGACATGATGCAGGTGACTGATGGCGCCAGGACGCGCCAAACGGTAGACCCGAGGTCGTTCTTCACGCTGCCCACCTTCACCTTCCTTGTTGCAGCCGTGGCGACCGGGGTGATCTTCGGCCTCAAGTTCGACGCCTGGGTGAACGGTCACGTTCGCCTGTAACTCGCTGGAGCTCACGCTTCCGGCGGTGTGGTGGGCGATCCTGTCCTGCCTCACACTGTGTGCAGTAACGCTACTGCCTAGAGTGTGAGATTGGTTAATTTTTGCGCTGCAATCCTGCGAGCGCTACATTGCGCATAAACGTAATTTCTGTTTCGCGCCAATTGTTTGGCAATGTATCGAGCGCCTGTACTGCTGCTTGCGTGTGGTCTTCGGCAAGTTGGCGAGTGGTTTCGATCGCTTCAGTTTGCCTCATGACATCCAGGCACTCCGCGTAGTCACTATATGTCAGCGCAGTAAACCCAAGCATGCGGCGTAATAAATCACGCCCTTGTTTGTTGGCGCGTTCGATAGCAGTGAGTAGGGTGAACGTGCGCTTACCTTCGACTATATCGTTGGTGGGCTTTCCGGTTACATCTGGGTCGCCCACAAGGCCCAAGATGTCGTCGCGCAACTGAAACGCCAGCCCTGCATGCAGTCCAAACTTCTCGAGTGTTGTTAATTCTTGAGTGGACGCGCCGCCCAGCGCTGCTCCAACTTGTGTCGGTAATACAAATGTATACAAAGCGGTTTTGAGCTTGGCGGTTTCGAGTGCATCGGCCGAGGTCATGGCGCCTAGATCTAGTGGCGAGATGTCGCGGAGCTGGCCAATGCCGGTAGCGGCCAGGCGATGGTTGAGTATTTGCGCTGCCAGACTTTTGCGATCTGCTGCGACAGGCAGATCATGTAATCTGGCTTGGGCTACGTGTTGTGCATACAGCGCACCTAAGTGCACCATATCGATAGAAACCTTGGCAGCGGCACTGTCGCTAATGCCGGCGCGACTGAGCACTTTGCGCATGGCTACGTGGGCAGTATCACCGCCACGGCGCGTATCGGAATTGTCGGCTACATCGTCAAATACCAGCAGGTAGGCGTGAATTGCTTCCATATACGCCGCAGCTTGGGCGATCATGTCTGGGTCGTCACTGTCCACCAGCCCGTATCCTGTGAGGGTGAGCACGCCGCGAATGCGTTTGCCGCCCCTATACAAAAGATCCAAATAGCTCTCTATGGCCGCTTGGGTCAAAGCGTCGTGTGACTGCAGTTCTACACGTAGTTCGTCTGCAAAATTGTCGACGCTGGCGTCGACGATCTCTTTGCGATTTTGAAATTCTGCAGCAAATGATGTCTCAGGGCTAGTCATGAATTGGTGCGGTTAGAGCGACATCTCCAATACGATTGACCCAGCTAATTTCCATCACCCGTTTGCAGAGGTCAATGTAGAGACCAAATTGTTCATGCGTTTCGGCCGGTAGGCTGTCTACGTATGTCCGAATGTGCTGGCGTAGTAGCTCCATGATCATGTCTTCGCTGGCAACATCGCGCGTGCGACTAAAATGTTCGGTTAGACAATCCAGCGCCGCTGTCTGTTCTTGGTCCATGTGGGCTAGTTCTGCAAATCGTCGCACAAAATCGGGGTGGTATTGGCTAAACGGATTGATCACAAACTCGTCGCGACCGTTGGACCCGTTGTCTTTTTCCCAGTCGCCGATATTGTCCCACAGCCGTGCGACGACATTGCATACTTGGAGTAGCTTCGTAACTACTGGGTCGGCATCCACCTGTGCCAACGGCGGCAGTGTGTCGTCATGCTGGCGATAGATTGCGTAGAGAGATGCCGTAATACTCGGGAACCCGGCGTTGATGGTGGTGCGTTCGGCGAGTTCGGCGGCGTGTTGCTCTAGGAACATATAGCGCATATCGGTTTTGGTGTAGCCTCGGCTCAAGCCCTGCAGCCATACATCATTACGCAGCACATCTTCGTAGAACCGAGGGAGAACAAATGGTCGGTCTTCTTCCAGCGCAAAATAGTCCACACCTGCTTCTATTTGACTATAGAGACCCAGGCGGAGGATGGTGGCAGCATCTAAGGTGTCGGTGATAGGCATGCCCAATAGCGCACAGGCTTGTTCGCTGGCGTGGTCGCCACGGCCTATAGACTGGTTGCCCAAGTACATAAGTGACACACAAAGTGCCAGCTCGCTGAGATTGGGCACGTCATCGAGATTGGCTTCGGTGAGGGCGGGGCAGAAAGCGAGGGTTTTGGGGAGAATTTCGGCGAGCAGCGCCTGGATGTCATCGTCAGATGCTTCCATCCCCTCACGCACCAAACCAGCAAATTCTGGAGTCAAACGCAGGGCAATTGCGGCCATCTGGCGCTTCACCCTGCCCAGTCGCTCCGAGTCGTCCTGGAACGTATCGTCGAAAACAGGGTTATCCCAAGTCGCTTCCAGCAACCTGTCTAAGTGCTCACCTTCCCCTCGCTCTGCCATTACAAACACGATAGCATGAAAACATTCGTTAACCAATAAAACTAGTTTGTTTATTTCGTATAACTGAGTACAATGAACGTATGTCGACACAAAAGTATTCCGTAGAAGTGATTGATGACTTTATCAAACTTAAAACCTGGGGAAAATTAGATATTCATGAACTCGATGCGCCGGCCAATGCTGCGCTCGAAATGATGAAAGAAAAAAACCTCGATAAACTGCTCGATGACATCCGCGAAGCCGATGCGTCGCTGGTAAACATCCCTATGCAAACCAAATCAATGGGTATTTTGTGGAAATTGCGTGCTTTTCGCAAAGTAGCGATAGTAATGAACGATGACCTGATGCATCATTTATTTGCAGCAGCGCTTGAAGCACTTCATCTCAATGACGCCAAAGACGTACGCTTCAAAAGCTTCGACGACGAACAAGAAGCTATTGCGTGGCTCAAAGCCAGCTAACTTGTCAAAACAGGGGTGGAGTGTTAAAATTGGCTACTATTGGGCCCATAGCTCAGCCGGTTAGAGCACCTGCCTCTTAAGCAGGGTGTCCTGGGTTCGATCCCCAGTGGGCCCTCCATGAAAAAAGATCCACCTTGGCGTGGATCTTTTTTCATGGCAGTGGTTTTATAGGACCCGACCCCAGGACGCCTGGTGTCATGGGTCGAGTGCGCCTCGGGCCGAGCCTGAGGAGGTCGTGTCTATTATTGCAACAACGCTCGATCGAGCTTGTGAAAATGTCTTTTAATACTTTGCCTGCGGCGAAGCGGCGATGACTAGTGGCATTCTGTTATCATTAACCTATGAATCGTAAGTGGCCGTCCTCAAAAAATATAGTTCAACCGAAAACACTGATGACAACCGGCGGCATAGCTGCTGGGGTGGCAATGACAGTAGTTGTTGTCGATCTGCTGAATATGTACACTATCCCTGGTCGCTGCGGCGAAGGCTCGGGCTGTCCCGAATTAGACATAGCGATAGTAGTATACAACGTTGCGCTAGGCGTAGCGGCGGCTGGTGGTGCACTACTGGTCTGGGGGTTGGCAAAAATGATCTACGAAAAGGGTAAACATGACTATCATCGATGAATATTTGCAAACAGTTGGGCCAAGTGAACGCGTGTTGTTGCAACATATTCGTCGTGTTGTCCATGAATTGGCGCCAAACGTGGAAGAAACACGCAGTTATGGCATGCCAGCGTTTAAACTACGAGGTAAGTATCTGGTAGCTTTCGCGGCGTTTAACGACCATTTGAGCTTATTCCCTACGGCCGCGCCAATTGAAGCGATGCGCGATGAGTTGGGCGATTTTGCCACTTCCAAAGGCACGCTGCAGTTTACTCTGGAGCGTCCGTTGCCCGACGCACTTATCAAAAAAGTGGTACAGTACCAGATTAATAGATTGAATAACGCGGCCGATAAGTAGCTGAACTTTGTTTATCGTTCAAGCCGTGGCAGATGTTTGCTATACTCGGCACATATGGTACATACGCATCCAATGATCCATCATTTGAGTCGACATAAGCCGACGAAAACGATTGATATGATGGCCTACATCTTTGGGGTAGGGGGTAATTTGGCGGTAATACCGCAGATCATAGAGGCGTGGCGCTCAGACGCGCCAGGGCTGGCGGTGTTGTCTTGGGTGCTGTTTTGCGGTATTGGTATTATTTGGCTGGTGTACGCCGTGCTGCACAAGCAGAAGCCGTTGATTGTGGCGCAGGCAGTCGGAGTGAGCTGTAATCTACTGGTCGTTGCCGGTTGGGTGGTTAATCATATGGGGAGCGGTACGTGATGGGCCAAGTGGCCCAAGCGAGCGCCACCGACACCGTAGCGGCAAATCGCGAACTAGTGAGCACTGTCGTGTATCTGGCGTCGCTTGCATCTGAAACCAAAGCAGTAGACCCATTACTAGATACGCTACGCAACATCACGTCGCGCTGGGACACGTCTGCACCTCTACGCCCAGCCGAAAAACAACAATTGCAGCAGCTGGTGGCGCAAATTAAAGATTATTTAGTGCATCGCGATCCGTTGCGCGATTTCACACCCGAATCGCTCGACGCGCGTATACGTCGCAATGTCAGCCATGCTGGACAACGGAGAATATGGAATTTTGGCACCGCATTGCTGGCGTCGGTCGTGTTGGCCGGTGCTACTGTACCTATACCATATATCGCATCGTTGCCCGCGCGTGTGTTGGTAGCGCCGACGTTTTTTTATCTGTTTAGTCTGATTGGCGCCGCAGTTTTCTACATCACCGCACTACGCAACTTCAAGCAGGAGCTGCACCGAGCGTTTTTCTTCATCTGTGTGGGGGTGGTGGGGATCGGCGTATTATTGGCACATTTTATTGTGCTACAGCTGTTTGACCTGGTGACATTGCCGGTACTACGCTACGGGGGTATACCGGTGATTGTGACATTCGCGATTGCTGCTCTGTACGGAGGGTTGCGTAATTACGCCCGACTGCTGAGTATTAATAATTGGGCCGTCAAACTGCCAATTGTTGGCGGCCTCATCGTCGCAGCATTTATGCTGGGTGCTGCCATGACCGCCGTGATCCACGTGCAAGACCCGTTGTATTATGGCGTGTCGATGGTGAGTTTATGGGGGTTGGCGTTCTTGTCGGCTTGTAGCGCGAGCCTGGCCTGGGCTATCTTACGCACGGTAACGGCTGCTTATGCCAGGTCAATGCGATGGCTGTTTGTATTCTTGCTTGGTGCCACCGCTGGAGCTTTTATTTACATGACGGCTATTAGTATCTTTGGTGGTCTATCGGGGTCGGTGCTGAGTGTGGTTATGGCGGCCAGCGGCATTATACCAGTGATTATACTGTTGTATTCTGGTTATTCGTTCAACAAGGAAACGGGTCAGTAATTAGCCCAGGCTTGGTGGCAGTAGGCCAATGATAGCGGCCATCACCATGATGGTCACGAGTTCGTGTGTGATAGTAAGCGCAGTGAGTTGCATGGGGCGGCGTTCAAATGCATCGTGAGTAATCACGCGAGCGGCGGTAAAGCCAAGCCACAGCCAGAATCCTGTGCTCAGTGCATCCTGCCAAAAGGCATTGTGAAAGAATGCGTTCGATAGAAAGCTGACGTGCGCCAGCACAAAAGCGGTAATGAAACTCACCACCACTGTACTGGCGATGGCCATAAAGGCGCCGTTTTGCATCTTTTTGTCGTCGAGTTTGACCATTTTCATCCACATAGTGCCAAATACTGGTTTGGCATACCAAACCATACCCACAACCATGCTGGAAGCGGTAGCCAAAACGATTGCAAGCCAGTTTACGTTGATGTCCATATGTACCCCCTCTTATTTAATTGCAGTATAGCAAGAAACATACCCACTAGAGTAGGTGTTGACGGTTTTTCATCAACCGTGTTATATTTTGGTTTTCTGAACACTTATGATTTACTTACCCAGCTACTTAACGAGTTTGATACAAATTCGTGCCAGTCGGATCGTACAAATGGTAACACAAGACGTGCTGCAGCAGTTTGGCCTACGGCCGACGCAGTGGTCTATATTGGGGCTGATCTATATTTATCCGCCCGGTGTGCGAGCATCGGATATCGCCAAAGAACTGGGCGTAGAGGTGCCGCTTGTGACTATGCTTACGCATGATCTGATTGAGCGGGGACTGGTGGAGAAATCAACGCAGTCGTCCGACAAACGGGCGCGCATACTCGTGCTGACAAACGCTGGTCGTCAGCT
>CAYURH010000007.1:0-46840 GCA_964447105.1 uncultured Candidatus Saccharibacteria bacterium | reverse complement strand
CCAACGCTCCCACGGCGTACATCTACCGTGTGGGCGGCCTGGACGGCGACGGCTTCCAGCTCAACGACGACGGCAGCGTGACGGTGCAGGCGAACAGCGGCGTGCCGATCTTCGGCATCCCGGCCCCGTACGCCCACGACGCGTCCGGCGCGGACGTCCCGACCCACTACATGGTCGCCGACGGCGTGCTGACCCAGGTGGTCGACCACACCAGCGGCAACTACGCGTACCCGATCGTCGCCGACCCGTTCTGGAGCGCCCTGGGCAACTACCTGGGCTGCATCTTCGGCGTCGGCGTACCGATCGGCACGGCCATCGTGATCGCCGCCCTGCCCGCCACCTGGCCGGTCATCCTGGCCTGGGGCTACCGTCAGCAGGCCATGGGCGACCGCACGATCATCAGCTACATCACGCGCGTTCACTCGATGTGCCACAAGTACATCTTCGGCTGAGCAACAACTGCGAGGGAAGCCCCGCGAGCAACAGCTCGCGGGGTAACCCACTTACAATTATCTAGTTACCTCTGGGGTAAAGCGTTACATCGGCAGCATACAGCGTGCTTGGGGCCGACAGCATCATATCCACAAATACCGCCACGTCTGCCGGAGCCATAGCCCTAGGGTTGTCGCCGTGCGTGGCGATATCGCTCGGGTATATATTGGTAATCTGATATTCGCTGGGTTTAAATTCTTGCTGCAGGGACTGAAAAAAATGCATCGCCGCCGCTTTGGCCGCTCCATACGCGCTGTTTTTGGCGTGCGCTGACAATGCGCTGGTTGAAATGATATTTACAATCCGGGCTTGCGGCGCACGATCTACCATGGCGCGCGTCATATACACAGCCGCAAAATAGTTGCTTTGCATTTGCGCGGCAAAATCGCTGGGCGTCGTCTGACGCAGACCGCCGCTCACATAACCGCCAGCGTTATTTACCAAACACACATCACCGCTCAGCACCAGTGATTGCCAAAACTGCTGGCAGGCACCCATATCCGACGCGTCAAACTGCTGGTAATCCGCTTCGGCCGCTAGCGCCGCCGGCCTACCACCGCGCCCCGTGCCGATTACCTGCCAATTCTTGGCAGCAAAATGATTGGCCAGCACCAGCCCCAACCCTTGGCTGGCGTAGGTGAAGATAATTGTGTTCATATTAGTATGATAGCAAATCGCTTCTACGTGGCTGCGGCTAGATTGTTTTGGCGATAATACACACTGGCTTTAATCAGCTGCTGCCCCGGCTTGGAAATAGGTTTTAAAACGATTTTGGGGAATGTAGCGCTCAACTCTTCTACCGCCGCTTCAACAGTGCGGCAGCTGGCGCCGGCAGCATGAATGTAAATAACGTCGTCCCGCACCCCATAATGAATATTGCGTTTGGCTTTATACATCACCTCGCCCACCAGTTCGCCCACGCCCATTTCGGCGCTCACAAATATAGCAAACCGCATGTCGTCGATAATGTCGTCAAATAATCGCCTAAACCGACCTTCCGGGTCTGGCCCGCCTTGTGCCAGCTCGTTGAATAGTGGGCGAAAGTAGGTGGTGAAATAATTCGCGCTGGCCAGCTTTATAACCCGTTTGTCGCGATTACTATTGTTGTTGGAAATAGCTTTCCACTGGCGGTTGGCTTCTTCGCGCTGATTGGTACTGTGCAAGTGCCTAATGTAGATGCCCGTTCGCACCAACGCAAAATCGCGCGGCGTCAGCTTGTTTTCGAAAAACGTCAGCACGCTGCGTATTTGCGGATGTTGTTCAAACGTCAGCACATTGGTGACTTCTGCTTGGTGCTGTTCGGTCACGTACGTAATTTGTTTTTGCTCGTAGGCTTCAAGCAGCGGCTGGACAACCTGCGGCAGATTAAGCGGGTCAACCGCGGGCAACTGGAAATTGTAGTGTACTGAATTGTCGATATATGTTGATTTATCAACGGTTTTGGTGCGACTTTTGTCAATCGTTTTGGTGCGCGTTTTGGACTTCTCTATCAGCTTGGCTTTTTTGGTATCTTTGGGCGAATGAGAATTATCGTTGCCACTCAAAACATCTAGATGCAGTTTGGCCTGATCATCACCAATCCCAAGCAAACTGCCGAGAGTTTCCAGCAGCGACATGCCAGTTTAGCCCTTTATGTATGTCACCTGCTCTAAAAGCGATGGCAGGTCATTAGTAATAAAGACTTCGCTCCCAGGCCGCACGCCGGCAAAGTTTTCGAGCGTTAGTTCTTCATTTTGCGGCGTTACCACCCTTTCGCCACTGGCTATTTCTATCACATATCCGTCGGGGTCGACCGCTTTGCCGGTCAGCGCAAGTACAGTTCGTTTGGCAACTTCAGTATTGTCGAAGGTAATTGTTTTCATCAGTCAAATAGTTTATAAGCTTTGTTACTTAATGGTAGCACTCGGTGGGTGAGGAGGCAAGGGCAGGGGCGGGCATGTGGCAGCGACTGGAAGACAACACTTTAAAAGCGCTCGCTGCAAGCAGCTGCGCGCGTTTTTCGTGAACGAACCAGTGACTTCGCCAGCGTAGCTGTCGAGTCCCGGGTTCGACCCTAGCCCGATACCAAGTAAAAGCCCCACGCAAGGTGGGGCTTTTACTTGGTAGCAGCGACTGGAATCGAACCAGTGACCTGAGGCTTATGAGTCCTCCGCTCTAACCGACTGAGCTACGCTGCCTTAGAGCAGCCCCATTGTACCAAAATCTCTCTGATCTGAACAGGGGCGCACGCGGTCTTGTATCCTACTGTTAATTTAGTTAGACTGAATGATAGCATAACTATTTAGAATCAGGGGTAGAGGTATATGGATTTCAAAGGTCCTTCTGCAAACGACGGTCGCGGACACCACCAAAATATGGGCATGGGCATGAGTGGCGGCGACAAAAAACCATGGATGATTGGCGCCATTGTGGTGGTCATATTAGTAGTTCTTGCCGCCGGTTGGTGGCTCATGAAGACCATGGGTGCCGACGCCGGCATCAAAAAAAGTCAGTATCAAGCCGTATTCCTGACCAACGGCCAGGTGTACTTCTGCAAACTCAGCAACGTAACCGACAAATACGTGGAATGCTCCGACATCTACTATCTGCAAGTGCAGCAAGCCGTGCAACCTGCCGACAAAAACAGCACCAACAATAACAGCTCAGTATCTCTAGCCAAACTCGGCAATGAACTACATGGTCCCGAAGATAGCATGCACATCAACCGCGACCAAATTTTGTTCTGGGAAAACCTGAAAGACGACGGCAAAGTTGTCACCACTATTCACGACAATCAAAAGAAATAGTATCACCCCAACTCGTGATATAATCCCGCAGTGAAACAATCGCGAGCACTTGGGATAATGCTGGCCGGTCACAACGTATTGCTGACCGGCCAAGCTGGTTCGGGCAAGACATTTGTGCTGAATCAGTTTATTCAGGAAGCCAAAGAGCAAGGCAAGGTTGTAGCCGTCACTGCCACTACCGGTCTCGCCGCCACGCACTTGGGTGGTAGTACTATCCACTCGTGGAGCGGTATTGGCGTGCACGACGAACTGGGGCCGCACTTTTTTGCGGACTTGCCCAAAGGTAGGCGTGACACCATCAAAAAAACCGACGTGCTCATCATCGATGAAATCTCCATGCTGCACGACTATCGTCTGGACATGATCGAAGAAGTCACTCGCCGCGTGCGCGGTGGGACCAAACCGTTTGGCGGGCTACAGGTGATTCTCTGTGGCGATTTCTTCCAGTTACCACCCGTCACGCGCGGGCAAAATGACCAAGGTCGGTTTGTGGTGCATTCTGCCGCCTGGCAAACCATGGATCCAGCCATTTGCTATTTGAGCGAGCAGCATCGCCAAAACGACGATGAATTCTTAGACATCCTGACCGCCCTTCGTACCAATGATTTGCGCCAGCGCCACGGCAAAGCATTATTCGATCGTGTAGGTGCCGATGTGAGTACCCAGCAAGACATCACCGAACTCCACACCACCAACATCGACGTCGACACCATCAACCAAAAAGCCATCGATCAACTGCCAGGCGAAGAGCACAGCTTCCCCATGATCACCACGGGCAAAGCTAATTACGTAGACACGCTCAAGCGTTCGTGTTTGGCGCCCGAGACACTCGTGCTCAAACAAGGTGCGCTGGTAATGTGCATCAAAAACAGTCAGGACAAAAAATATGTGAATGGTTCGCTGGGGGTAGTGACAGAATTCGAAGAACTCACCGGTTACCCGGTGGTCACTTTGCGCAACGGCCGCCAAGTAGTGGTCAGCCCCGACAGTTGGGAGCTCCGCGATGGTGACAAAAAGCGCGCCAGCCTCACCCAAATTCCACTACGGCTCGCCTGGGCAATTACCGTTCACAAAAGCCAAGGCATGACGCTGGATGCTGCACGTATCGACCTGCGCCGGGCGTTTGTAGAAGGCATGGGCTACGTAGCGCTCAGCCGAGTGCGTAGCCTAGACACGCTGGCGCTCGTAGGCATCAACCGCATGGCGCTGCGCGTGAGTACTGACGCGCTCGCTATCGACCAAGACCTGCAGACCAAATCGGCCGAAGCCAACGAAACATACCGTGATCTCGATGTAGTGATTAAACCCAAAGAAGCCAAAACCAAAAAGAAAAACACCGCGTGGGCCGAAAAAATCGCCACCATGCGCCTGACGTATCCCAAAGCATTTATGCCGTGGTCCAAACTGGACGACAAATTATTGGTTGACCTATTTAACACTGGTAAGGGCTTGCAAGAACTTTGCACCAGCTTGGGTCGTCAACCCGGCGGCGTGCACGCGCGGCTCAAAAAACACTTTGGCGACGACGTGGCTGTTGCCGACTAGCATTGAAATTCTACCCAAAATTTGCTATACTGGCGCCACCCTGAACAGGGCTGGGGAGACAAACGGCAAGGAGAGTGGATATGAACCCCAATCCACTGCGCGCTGTACGATTGATCATCATCCGCACGATCAGCGCGGAGATCGACATCGGGCACATGTCCTACATGGACAACACGACTTTCTTCCGTCATCTGGCCAGATTTCTGGGCGCACCCTTGATTGCGACTGGCATATGGCCGAATGTCGTGTCAGTTCGCGCAGCCGGCGCACCAAGCGGGCCGTTGACATCGGTCAATCTCTACCGCGACCCCGTTACCAATAGGCTCCGCATGACGTGGGGGGTCGACAACGATTTCGTGCCCAAACCGCCCATTGCCCCCAAGGAGTTCTGCGAAGTCGATGGGGCGGGTAGTTATGGCTGGTTCCATAAGGACGCGCAAACCCTGCTGGGACAAATCTTCCCGGACGCAGAGTTCCAAGTGGAACTGGACGAATGGGACGAACAGCACAGGCAGCGTCAGGCCAACCGCACATAGCCCCTCGGCCGCCGTGAGCCGCGCAACGACGCGCGGCCACAGGCGCCGAGCGGGCTGTTTTTAAAATCACAGAAATATATTATAATATTATCGTATCAGCCACATTTGCTCAGATCGCTTGAGCGTACGTATGGAGGAACATTGAGCGTTCCACAGCTTGCGGCTCGGCTGAACATACGGCCGAACCGCAACGGGATAGCAGTGCTGATGACGGCAGTAACAGGTGACGAGGCCCGAAGCTGGGCCGGCACCATCGTGGAGAAGCTGCCGTTCATCAAAAGGACACAGGTTGGCGTCAGCGACAGTGGTTCATTCGTAACCACCTTCTTTCTGCAAGGCGGAAGGACGGCCACCATCACAGATGACCAGATCGGCGAACTGGTCAAAGCGGTCAACCCATTGACGCTCATGAAAATGGCCGCCCAGGCGCGTACCGCCCAGGCGAGTACGACCATCGTCCTGGCCGTCACCAAGCCCTGGATTCTGGGCCTCGACCCCCAGGTGGCCCAGACAGTCGATGCCGTCGACGGAGCCGAACAGTGCCAGGTCGTGCTCGACGGAGTGGGCAATCCAATGGGTGTTCGATTCCAGATGTCCGCGCCCACAGACGAAGTGGGCACGATCACCACGCTAGTCGAACGTGTCTGTGCGGCCATCAAAGCCGAGCAGGATGGTCGTGTTGTGGTGTTCGGCCCCAATCAGGCGCCGCCCTGCATCTGGCGACCGGGCGCGCTGTGCCTGGAGCCCTGCGCCTAAAACGCCAGGCTTCTGCCGACCGGCACTTACGGGCACCGTGCATTTACGCGCGGTGTCCGTAAAAAATAAACTTATCGCAAAACTATATTAGCAAAATACGCAGCCGTCGTTGTCGGCTTTGGCCTGCATTTTTTTGGCTATTGCGGCTGCGTCGTCGGCTTGCGATGCTTTTTTGGCTGGTTTCTTGGCGGGTTTCTTTTTGGGTGTTGGCATATTAAATCCTTTTGACGTTATGTGCCTTTACTTTTAGCCTAACTACTTGTGAACTAATGTCAAGTTTGCCCCCATCTTTTGACATCTGATCGCTCCCATGCTATATACAAAGTAAGCATAAACGAAAATAAAAACATGCATATATTCACGGCCGTTGGCGCCGCTGACCTCGAACAAATCATCAATGCACTTTCTTTGAATGCCGTGCTACTGGGTTCGGTGATGCTTGTTGTATTGGTCGGGCTAAGCATTCTGCTGGCCGCCAAAAAACCCAAACTCAAGAAACCATTATTCATCAGCATCGCTGCCGTTGTGGTAGGTACTACGCTTACTATTGCAGGGGGCACCGTATACCTGAACATCCGTTCGGCTAGTGGCGGCCCCGTGCACTGGCATGCCGATATGGAAATATGGGCCTGCGGCAACGAACTCAATCTCCGCGACCCCACCGGACTCAGTAACAAAATAGGCACCCCTACCTTGCACGAACACAACGACAAACGAATCCACTTAGAGGGCGTGCCCGTCAACATGCCATATGACGCCAGCTTAGGTAAATTCATGGATGTCGTTGGTGGCGAATTAAGCGGAAAGACTCTCGTAGTGCCGCTCAATCCCGATGCCGACACCTATTTCCAAAATGCCAAAGGCCAAGAAGATGGCGACGGCAATGGTGCACCATCACCAGAACAGATGACGCCATTCATCCACGACCAAAACGGCAAAAAAGTTGCCAGCTTTGTGAACGGCCAAAAATGCGGCGATCAAGAAGCGCAAGTGCAGGCGTTTGCCTATCGCTACAACAACAGCACCAATACCTATGCTCAAACCAAACTCGATAACCCAGCTACCTACGCCATATCGCACGAATCCGATGTTCCCCCTGGCGACTGCGTGATTATAGAATTTGCGCCACTCAAAACCCGCACCGAAAAGCTATGTCGTACTTACGGCGTCAAAGATATCAATCGTTGTGAAGCCTTCGGCGTGCCGGCCGAAGAGCACAGTCGCTGTACGTCACGCGAAGTCACGGCATCGGTCTGTGCCGAGCAAGCCAAAAACGCACTTGCTGGCATTACTGCCGAATGTGACGCGCTCAACAAGGGGGAACAATAATGTTCGACCTCCCTACCGTCGGCCTGGTCATCACCTCGGCTGCTATCGACTCTATCAACCCCTGCGCTATTGGCGTGCTGATCCTGATGATGTCAGTCATATTAGGTTCGGGTAAATCAGTTCGACGCATGATTTTGCTGGGTGGCTTATACATCCTGGCTATCTACCTTACCTATTTGTTGGCCGGATTGGGCCTCATGTATTTCTTTTCCAGTATTCCGATTGTCATCGCCGAGTATTTATCGATTGCAGTTGGGTTCTTGGTGATTTTTGCTGGGCTGCTCGAGATCAAAGATTTCTTCTGGTATGGCAAAGGTTTTAGCCTGGAAATTCCCAAAGTATTTGCCAAAAAAATCCAGCAGTGGTCTACCGGTGGCAACGCCACAGTGTTAGGCGTAATGCTCCTTGGCGCATTTGTAGCCGCCGTAGAACTACCATGCACTGGCGCACCATATCTGGCTATCATCACCGTGCTACGCATCAACTTCGACTGGGCGGCCTTCTTGCTGATGGTGCTCTACAACCTAATATTCGTGTTGCCGCTTATCATCCTGTTGCTGGTTGTGGCCAGCGGCGCCAAACTCAGTTCGGTGCAAAAATGGAAAGAAGAAGGCAAAGGCTCTATGCGCCTAGGGATTGGCTTACTGCTCGTAGCACTGGGCTGGATCTTGATCTTAATCGCCAACGGAGTTATCAACTTTGGCTAATATCGTGGTGTTCAAACCAGAAAGTGCTCCAGAGTTATTTGACGAGCACAAACTATTTGCCAGCATTCGCGCGGCCTGCCTGAGTGTGCGTGCGCCCATTGGCGAAGCTGAGCTAACAGCCAAAAAAATCTGTGAACACATGCTGAGCTGGCTCGACACCAAAGCCGAAGTGACATCGCTCGACCTGCGCCTGCGCGCCGCCAAACATCTGACCACGTATAACCCCGACGCGGCGTACCTGTACGCGCAGAACGTCGTACAATAGAAGGAACATTATGGGCAAAAAACAAACATACGATTATGACCTACTAGTGATTGGCTCTGGCGGCGGCGGAAGCGTAGCAGCCGAGATAAGCAACCGCGCCGGCAAACGCGTGGCCGTAGTGGAGCGCGCCGAAATGGGTGGTGAATGTCCCAACTGGGGATGTGTGCCTACCAAATCACTGCTACACGCGGCCGGAATTTACGATGCCGCCCGACACGGACAGGCGTTTGGCATCCGCGGCGCCACACTGGGCTACAACTATCCCTCTATCAAGGCCTGGAAAGATTTAGCCGTCCACCGCACAGGCACATGGCAGGGCAAAAAGATTTACGAAGGCCAAGGCCTGCACGTGATCACTGGTGACGCCCATTTCTTGTCGCCACACGAAATTAGCGTAAACCGCAAACACTACACCGCCGAAAACTTTTTGCTGGCTACCGGCACACACGATTTCATCCCGCCTATCGAAGGATTAGACGAAGCCGGATACATCACTTTCCGCGAAGCCGCTAACCTGACGCGACCGCCCAAATCGCTCTTTGTGATCGGCGCCGGCCCCATTGGCTGCGAATTTGCCGACCTGTTTAGTACGTTTGGCACCAAAGTATATTTGGGCGATATTACCCCGAGGTTACTCATCAAATACGACCAAGAAGTCGGTCAACTCGTCCGCCAGGTGTTCGAGGAACGCCGCGGCATGACTATACTCATGAACACCAAAGTCATGAAGGTCACCAAAGAAGGCCTGTCCAAACGCGTCCACTACCAGCAAGGCCACGAGATGAAATCGGTCAAAGTCGATGAAGTACTCATCGCATCTGGCAAACTGGCCAATGTAGATTTGGGATTAGAAAACGCCGGCGTGGAATACACCCCAAAATGCATTTTGGTAAATGATTTCATGCAAACCAGCGCCAAGCATATTTACGCTGCTGGCGACGTAGCTGGGCCGTACCAGTTTACACACACCGCCATTTACCAGAGCCGGATTGTGGCACACAACTTGTGGCACAAAAACAAAGTAGCTACCGACTACCGCGCCGTGCCAACCTGCATATTTGTCACGCCCGAAGTCGCTTCGGTGGGCATGACCGAAGACGAATGTATCAAGCGTGATATGAAATACCGCACCGCCCTGGCACCAGTGTCGATAATAGGTCGCGCCAACACCAGCAACGTAGACGAAGGATTTGTAAAAGTCATCACTCAACCCGACGGCACGCTCATTGGCGCAGCTATCGTGAGCCCACGAGCTGGCGAAATGGTGCACGAATTAACGTTGGCCATTCAATACGAACTCACCGCCCAAGAAGTGGCGGCCACCATCCACGCCTTCCCCACCTGGAGCGAAGCGGTGCGCATCGCCTGCGGGAAGATCCGCTAATCAGCCTCGCTAACCCCTTCTCTGTCGGCGCTATGCGGGTCTCACTTGTGGTTTTTGTACCACAAGTGAGCTTCCGACGTGCCGCAGAAAGGGGTTAGCTCGCCGTCATTCTGCATTACCACAGATCTTCCAAGAAGAGTAGAATGAAGATATGAAAGCCGACCACTCACTTGGCCTACGCAATATCGATGCTGATATGGAGCAATGGTTGGAGCGCGTCGGCGTGACTAATCGTGCTCAGTTCGAAAAACTAGGCGCACACAAAACATATAAACTTTTGCTCGAAGCTGGCTACGAACCTGACCCAGCTACTCTGGCAATGCTCGTGGGGGCCGAAGAAGATCTGGATTGGCACATTGTGGCACAGCGCGAACATAAGTTCGAAAACTTGCGTACGGCAGATATTGACGAACCATAGAAACCTTGCATTATATTTAAAGTTTATTTATAATTATTCGGTCAGAGCCCAACCAGACAGTTCCCCGAAGGGATAGAACGTGGAGCTCAACGAACGGACGCGCGAGACCATCAAACGCCTCGCCAGCCTGACCGACGACGACATCGCCGAGATCGCCCTCGACGTGGCCGAGGCCACGCTCGACGTGCTCAATATGCACCAGGTCGTGATCGGCGCCAGTGGCGACCCGCAGGACCTGCACATCCGCGTCGGCCGCCGAGCCAGCACCGATGGCGGTACGTTTGCCCAGCTGGGCGAGCGCACGCTCGGTCCCGGTGGCGGCCAGTTCGCCAAGAACACCGGGCAGGACGGCAAGGCCGGCACGGCCGCCGAATACCAGACGGACTCTGCCCGCGCCTTCCGCCACTACGGCAACGGAGTTGGGCCGGAAGGGCCGCGTCGCTGGCGCGGTGGCAAGCGTTCCGAAACCGTCCGCGACCTGCCGGACGGCACCACCAAGATCATGGACGACGGCATCGGCTCGGCGTCGGGCGCCCAGGGCGCCATCGACGAGGTGCCCAGCGCCGGCGGCAGCCAGACCGTGACCGCGCTCACGCTGTTGCGCGACGAGGCACGCGAGCTGCTGGCCGCTGAGGCCGAGCAGAAGGCCGCTGACGAGCGTAACGCCGCGCTCAGCAACACCGTGCTCGCCGGCACCCCCGACGATCGCACCGTTCGCGCCTGACACACTGAAGTGCGGCGCCCCCACCACGGGGCGCCGCACGGACAAAATGCTTATCACAAGTACCCGCCTAATTGACAGGCACACCAAAAATTGGTAGTATAAACACAAGATACAAATCCACCTATTCGACGCGGGGTGGAGCAGTGGCAGCTCGCTTGGCTCATAACCAAGAGGTCGGGGGTTCGAGTCCCTCCCCCGCTACCAAGAAAATAACCGTACTTCTGTACGGTTATTTTCTTGGCAACAGGGAAGAACTCGGACCCGCAGGGTCGAGTGCGCCAGTGGCGCACGAGTACTCCAAGCTCGGCCGCCTTGCGCAATTTGCCCAAAGGGCAAATTTTTCGCGCAGGCGCATGAGGACAGTCCCCCCGCTATCAAGAAAAATGACCAGTTTCATACTGGTCATTTTTCTTGGTAAAGCGTTTTAATCCGTTCGATTATATCCGTAGTTGATCTCATTTTCTGGCCTTCGGGCCGTTCGGTAATGATAATCTTTGCCACACCCAGTTCTTTTAGGCCGCTCCAAAATGAATTGGTGGAATGAAACACATCTGGTTGCAGCGTACCAAACACTGCAAGGTACAGCTTATCCTGGGCTGCAGATGTTTTTTGAAAGGGATAATTTGGAGCCACGAAAACATAGTCAACACCTTTTACGGCATCTACCATAATGGCGCGATCACTTTCAGAAATAATCGGCCTGGTCGGGCCTTTGCCACTCCGCACGCGTTCGTCGCCCTTCACCATTACCACTACAATGTCACCGTGTTTTCTGAGTCCTTGCAAATAGGCGATATGACCACTGTGCAGCAAATCAAACACGCCGCTGGCCAATACAATTTTCTTGCCCGCGTGTTTTTGCCGAATGGCAGCCAGGTCTTCAAATGCAACTACCATATTACCCCTTCTTACCAAACAAAAAATACATCCACTGCGCAAAATTGCTGCGCTCGGTAATGGGTGTTTCGTCGCTACTTATCGTCTGGTCATCACCGGTCTGGTGCACGGTGTTGGGTGGCAATATGAGCAACTTTTCGCCCGGGCCAGCTTTGTTTAGGTGTTCGCGGGCGCTCAGTTCCAAGTATTCGCTGCTGGCGTAATATTTATTTTCGAAATCTTGCGTCTTGTTTTCCAACTCCAACACGGCGTTTTGTTCAGCCGCGGCATCTACTTGCTGTTGCAGCTGAAAATTACGCTGGATAGCGATGACAGTGTTCCAGACCCAGGTAGTGGCAATAAGCATAGCCACCAGCACCACCGCGTTGTTGATGTTCAACAGCGATTTGACAGTGCCCACATATTTCGAGACAGTGCTCATGATTTTAGTGTAGCGCGTCTTCGCGCTTCAGCGCCAGATATACACCGTTGGTCCAGCCAAACCCGTCTTGCAACGGATACTCACCGTTGGTAGGCGGACGCGATGGCTCCACTACATTGTATTTTTCTACTAATTTGCCCTGCGATTTGTACAGGTCGTCGCAGGTTTTGAGCCAACGCTTTTTGATATCGTCTGCCACATCGTTGTGACCGTAAGCGCGTAACCCTTTCACCGCCACCCACTGGAAATGCGCCCAGCCGTTCGGGGCGTCCCACTGTTCACCGCTCACACGGTCGGTGGTGACCAGACCGCCTTTTTTGAGCAATGTACTGTGGATAGTATCGATGATGCCGCTCACCTGTGTAGAGCTGGCGTGGCCTGCAAACATAGGGAATAAGCCAGCGCACGACACCACATCGGTTTGTTTGCGCTTTACGAAGTTGTAGTCAAAATAGTAGCGGGCTTTTTTGTCCCAACAATAGTTATCGACAGCCTGCATACGCGCCTGCGCTTTGTGGCGAAAACGCGTGGCTAGCGGCGCCTGCAGCAGCGCATCGTAAGCGTCGGCAATAGTATTTTCTAACATTGCGAGCAACGAGTTCAGATCTACCGGTATAATGTCGGTGGTGTGAATGGTGGCCAGTGTTTTGTAATCCTCCAACCAACGCGAGCTAAAATCCCAGCCCGATTCCGCCGCCGCTCGCAGGTCTACATACACACGACTCGCCGGACGGTGCGGGGCACTCAGCGCGGTAGCTATGTCTTCTTTGTAGCCTTCGGCGCGTGGGGCGCTGCGATTATCGAAATAACGGTTGAGCACACTGCCGTCTGGCATGCGCACCACGTGTTTCATTGCCGTGCGACGGCCCTTTAAATTGTCGTGCCCCTTCATCCAGTACCAGTATTCGGCCAGCAGGTACGGCAGATATTTTACCAACACTTTTTTGCCTTTGTGCTGGGCCAACAGTTGCACCATTAGGCAAAACACCGGCGGCTGCGAGCGCGTGCGATAGTAGGTGCGGTTGGCATTGGGGACAAACCCAAACCGACGGATAAGTGATGCGCAGTCTTTAATAATATTTTCCACCATACCCCAGTGCCCACTCGCAGCCAGGCCAAGCATGGTGAAGTAACTATCCCAATAGTACATAGCGATGTAACGTCCACCAGCCACCACATATGGATACGGCAGCCCGATCAGCGAGCCCGTATTGCGGGGGATGTAGCGTTGCAGCACGCCCCACAGTTCTTCGATATGCTCTTCTATAGTGTGTTTTTTGTTGGTGGTGTAGCTGGTATCGCGCAACAACTCTTTGAAATGCTGGTTTACAAACGAATGGAGGTCGAAGTCTGGGTCATGCCGCTCGCGTTTATACGCCCGCAGTACCTGGCGCAGTTGTTGCGCCGGCACCATGTCTGTAAACGTAATACTATCGGGGAACACCCGCAGCTGGACATCCTGAAACAGCTCACCCAGTAGTTCATCTGGCGACGGCCGCGATGGACTAAAAAAGCTACGAGCAGCATTAATCCTGGCTTGGAGTCGCATAAGAGGGGTATTCATGTAAGTCTTTATTATAAGACCTTAAAGTATAAGACTCAATTTGTATATTTTATTCAATGTCGTGTATCATCTGAAGGAGTTCTTGTTTAGAGTAACGCGGGTGAGCAGAATATTCTGGCAACATACGCAGGACATTCCCCACGTTTTCTATATCTCCGTTTTTTATGTCGCCAAAGAATCGATGATATAGCTTCAACACTTTATGTTCATGTTCATTTCTGATCTGCATTTGGTGGTTGGTTGTATGACTCTTTGCAGCAACAATCTGGAATGAGCAATACGACCCCAATACTTTTTGAAATGCATATTGGGCGCGTCTTTCGTGGAAATCACTTGTTATAACTACAATATTTTTCCATCGATGCGGTAGTATATATTGCTTGGCAGAATAATATGCATTGCCAATTGTTTCATAGGATTCAGCTTCTTGCTTTAGGTGGTGGCTAGCCACACCACGTTGTAAAATATACGTAGCCATGGCACTTGCTTCTGTTATCGATGGCTTAGAATTAGCAAACATGCTCCATTTGCCCGACATAATTATCGGTACAGCCGACTTTTTATATATGCGATGTGCACAATCTACTCGCTGCTTCGACGTTGCCGACAACGTACCATCCAACTGGACACCGCCGCCAAGAACAATAATTGCATCATATGTTTTCATACAAATTTGGTGGGGCTGGTTGGATTCGAACCAACGACCAAGAGGTTATGAGCCCCCTGCTCTGGGCCTCTGAGCTACAGCCCCATGTATCCGTCAATACTTGACTGAAACAAGTATAACAGATGTAAAACAAATTTCATTCTGTTAATAGGTGTATGTATTACAAGAATCGGTATAGGTCGAACAGTATGTATTCGAGTAGCTACCGTCCGAACCATAGGTATTGCAACTGCTGGTGTATACGGAACAATAAGTATTACTACTATTACCACTTGAGTCATACGATGTACAGCTCGTCGTATAACTAGAGCAGTACGTATTGTTCGAGTAACCATTATTGCCATATGTCGAGCAAGAACTTGTATAGTTTGAGCAATGCGTATTATATATAGAACCGTCTGACCCATACGTTGTGCAGCTATTTATATAGTTTGAACAGTGGGAGGTAGCACTATCACCGGATGACGAATATGCGCTACAGTTGTTTGTATATTGTGAGCAGTTAATACTCCATGTTGCTCCCGTGCCCGAAGTGAACGTTGAAGTGCCGTACTCTAGAGTGTAGTCGTTGCTTTGAGATAGATATGACTTCAAATCATTATAATTATACGTGCGTGCGTCTGTCTTCGTGTCATACTGTTGGCTGTCTCCACCCAACAGTTCACTATTCGTACTCGATTGTGCGGTTGATGTAGCAGTACTAGGCGCCATGCTTTCTTGAGGCTGGCTAAATGATGTTACGCTACTTTCGTTTATTAATCGCGTAATACCCAGGATACATAGGCCCAGGATTAAGAATATACCCCAAAATATTCCCTTACTTAATTTCATAAATTCATTATACGCTTTTAAAACAAGCTCGTCTGCGCCCGTTTGGTAGCACGTTTTTGTAAGCGTTTTTGGTCTTGGGCCAAAGCTGGGTCAATAATGCGCGGCAAAATTGATGCCGGGATTTCTGTAATAAAACGCGATGCTCTGGCGGATTTACCGCCGCGGTTGCGGGCGTGCGGTATAGTTAGCTGGTCTTGCGCGCGCGTGGCGGCTACGTAGAATAATCTTTTTTCTTCGCCCACGTCGCTGCCGGTGTGCGGCAAAATGCCTTCTTGGGCACCAATTAAAAAGACTTGTGGGAATTCCAAGCCTTTTGACGCGTGGATGGTGAGCAACGTAATGGCTTCGGCCTGTGGGTCGTAGAATTGTTGGCCAGCTATAGCGTCGATGTACTCCACGGCTTGTTGGGCCGACGCGAATCTCACTAGGGTGCCGATAAAATGCTCGATTGTGGGCGTGATCTCTATGCCCATCACTTCTGCCGCGCGGCGCGCGATATCGGCAGGGGAGTCAGAATCAATTACGCCAACAATATGTTCAATCTGTGGCGCGCTCAAACTACCCGTTGGCTGCACATCACCGGCTTTGGCTCGCAAAACAGCGATTATTTTTTGCACTGCCGGTTGTTCGTACGGGCTCCCCTCGCCCACCACCTGATACGGCAGCCCCGAATCATCCACTGATTTTTGCATGGCCCGCGCAGCCGAACGATTGCGATACAAAATAGCAAAATCACGCAAGCTATGGCGGTGTTCGCCCGCGCTGGCTTTTAACAAATCAGCGCCGCCAATGCCGGCCTGAATTTGGTCTAACACAAATCGTGCTTCGCTGTATTCGTTGAGCACTTCTACGGCACTCACCTGCCCTGCCCCACTGCGTGCGGCGTGTTGTGTGCCGCCAAATATCGCGTTAGACAACGCCACAATCTGCGGCGCCGAACGGTAATTGGTATTGAGTGTAATCTGCGTGCAATTTGGGAAATCAGCAGCAAATGTATCAAATATTGTGCCGCTAGCACCGCGGAATCCATAAATTGACTGGTTGGGGTCGCCAATCACAAACACGTTGTCGTTGGAGCGCAACAACTGCAGCAATGTATACTGCACTGCATTGGTGTCCTGAAACTCGTCGACAAGTATGTGCGCAAACCGTGGGCGTTTGGCGGGTTGCGCCTGCAGCAGAGCAATAGTGCGTAGCAACAAATCATCAAAATCTATCATGTTTCTCAAGGCCAGTGCCGCATCGTATTCAGCCACCAGCGCCGTGATTTCGCCGCTATCCTCTGCCCCGTTTTTGGCGCGCGAAATCAGCAGACCGATGTCGCGTGTGGTCAGGCTTTTGAATGATGCAGGTTTGGTCAGCTGTTTGATAACCGCCAAGCGCTCGGGCTCGCTGATAAATTGCGATACACCGCCCAGCAGGCTATGACACAGCGCGTGGAACGTGCTCACCACCACACCATTTACGCTCAGCCGAGCCATCATTTCTTGGGCTGATTTTTTGGTGAATGTGAGCGCCAAGATAGAAGTAGGCTCTACGCCGCTGGCGACCAAATGCTCGATACGCGCCACCAACGTCTTAGTTTTGCCTGTACCGGGGCCGGCAATAATCGCCACAGGCCCAACGGCTTGCACCGCGCGGCGTTGATGAGGGTTAAGCTCCATATAAAAACTATATCGTAGTTTGCCGCTGGGGCGCCCGCACATGGCGGGCGCCCCAGCGACTAGGTTGTCACAATCAGACAGATGTCGGGGGCATCTTTTCCCCGAGTGATCAATCGGCCGTGTTCCCGCCCCTGGTGGGACTTCAGCCACTTGGCCAGCAGGTCGTTGAGTACGTCGTTCAACGCTTCCAAGCCCGGCTGGAACTGGTCCGGCAACACAACATCAATCCGTATCTCGGGCTGGAAACCCGAGTTCTCAGAACCGATGGTCAACAGAGTGGTATCTGCGTCGTCGATCATGAGACCCGCCAGCCGGAGAGGTGGTGTATTGTTCGCCATAGGCAGCCACGCGAACATGAGTGCGCGCAGCCTCTCTGCAGCAAAACGCGCGTGCATGTCATATTGCGGATCGACGCCCACGATGCGCGTAATCCACACTCGAGCACAAGTCATTGGAACTCCATCTACTGTCGGCAACAACCAAACTATATCAGATTTTTAAAATAAAGCTAATTGATTTAGGGTTTCCTGCCGCTCGGCTGCATCTTTAAACACTTTGATTGTGCCGTACACGCCGTCGTACCCGGCATTGCGCACCACATCTCCAGCACGCAGGCGGTCGATAGCCAGGGCCAAAAGTGGATAGCCCGCGTCGCGCATGGTGTTGGTTGGCACGCTGCGCAGTATGCTAAATTCGTCGCCTAAACGCGCTATCACATCATGGTATTCGGCCTGCACAGCTTTGCCGCTGGTACTTTTGACGCCTTTTAGCTCGGCCAGAATTTCGGCCAGCGGTATGATATATTCTACTTGTTTGTCGCCCGCCGCAGCTTGGTCGGCAAGTTCGGCTACCCTATTTTCTACACCCACAATCAGCGCTTTGCCGCAGACGGGGCATAGCCCGCTGTGCATTTTGGTTTCAGCCGGTGTAAACCGCACATTGCAGTCGCGGTGGCCATCGGCGTGATATTTGCCTTCTTCGGGAAAAAATTCGATGGTGCCCACCAGGCGCTGGTCGTTGGTTCTAAAACCACCTATGACATCATCGTATGTCAGATCAGCCTGCACGACTGTGGCTTCGCGCCCCAGTTTTTGCGGCGAATGGGCGTCGGAGTTGCTGGTGATGGCGATTCCCTGCAGATTGCGCACACGCCAGTTCATAGTTGGGTCTGAGCTCAGGCCGGTTTCGATAGCGCGGATTTCTGGCGCCAAATCCTCGTACGCTTCTTCGATAGCATCGAATCCAGATTTGCTTCCAAACATCCCAAACCACGGCGTCCAAATGTGCGCCGGGATGTATAGCGCCCGCGAATCAACCTGGAGCGTATGGCGTAATAATTCTTTGGAATCCAGGCCCAATATTGGACGGCCATCGGCTTTCAAATTACCGATACGTTCCAGCCGCGCGTTCATGTCACTCACGCCTTCGAATGTAGGCATGACGATGAGCTGATGCAGTTTGCGTACTTTGCCGCCTTTGCTATAGATTGTGGCAATTTCCACCGTAGGCACAAAACGAATAGTTTGATCTCGCACGCTCGGCGGCAAACTAGCATCGATGGGCGCAGCCAAATCATCACGCAGTTTAAACAACCCGCCCGCGGTCGGCTCCAATTTTTCGCGCAATTCAGCAAACCAGGCCGGATGCGTAAAATCACCAGTACCAATGACGTGGATGCCCTTGATTTTGCCCCAGCGATACAAGCCTTCCAGATTGCAATCTTTGCTGGTAGCACGCGAATGATGTGAGTGGATGTGCAGATCCACGACATGTTGCATTGTATAAGTATATCAGTGCATAAAATAAATCGGGTGGGCGCCTGTGAGGGTGCCCACCCGGTCCCCAGGCTCAGTCGCTCACTTCGCTGGGATAGCCCTCGTAACCGTCGCACTCGGCGGCGGCCTCATCATCCACTGCGCGCCTTGCGAGCAGTGAGATCTCTTCGTCGGCCAGGGCTTCGAAGCTGTCGGGATCCGGGCGACCGACGCGGAAATCGGAGCTGTTCAATACCATCGGTTGTCTCCGATCGTAGACAAACTGTCCTTACAAAAGATAACTATAACACAATATAGATAATATTACTAACCTTACTTAGCCTGTCCGCGCGTCGCCGTAGTCTGCAAATAGAACGATCCAGCCAGCGCTACAAGCCATGCGAATGCTGCCAATGCCAGTAGTTGTGTTTGGCGATGCTCGCTCTCGCGCAAATTGCGTCCTGCCAGCACATAGTAGTCAGCGTTATCGGCACCATGTGCTTTTTTCACCACCACCGCAAAACGATTGCCGAGCGACGGCTCCCAGGTGAAATGTGTTTCGTTATTGTTGGCTTTGTCCACATCCACAAACACGCCGTCTGGCATGTTGGCGGCGGCAGCTGTTTTGTACGATGTCGCCACCACTTTGCCCTGCGTATCGTACACCACACCAAACGGTGCAAGTGAATGGGTGGGGTCGATGCTCATACCCAAATCAAGTTGTTTGGGCAATGTGCCGCCGTTTATTTGCTCAGCCCAATCTTGAGCCATCTGGATTTGAGGGTCGTTTGCTGTCTGGCGCAGCACTTGCTGGCCCGTTACATAGATCAAACCAGTGATTACACTTATAGCAAACGCTAGTGGCAACCACACTTTTACTATCCGCATACTGACCTCCGTCAATATCTCTAGTATAGCAGGCTTGCCGGTAAAATGCTTACTCCCAACGGAACGTACGGAAGGCGATGATATAGATAATCACCACCCAAATGCCAATCAAACCAAGCTGCGGCAACAAATCTACCAGATGCTTGCCCTCAGTAGCGATCAAGCGAATACCATCAATCACCGGTGTCAGCGGGATATAGCTCGAAACTTGTTGCAACCAGTCTGGCATAAGAAAGCGTGGGAAAAACGTACCGCTCAGGAACATCATGGGGAACGTCACCAAGTTAGCGATCGGCGCCGCCTGCCGCTCATTCTTGGCCCAACCACCCACCGCCAAACCCACGCCGAGCAACATGACGATACCCAACGCAATATAGAGTGCGATCTCAAATATATTGCCCACTAAATTCAGATGGAATACGGCAATCGCCACTATAAACATGATAGTCATCGTAAACAGCCCGATAGCCACTTGCGACAGCATGTTGGCTACAAAATACTGCCACACCCGAATCGGGGTAATGCTGTAACGACGCAAGATCCCCTGTTTCTTCAGTTCTGGGAAAATATTGACTGGTCCAAAAATACCCAAACCCAGCAAGCTAAAGCCCAGTAACCCCGAAAATGTGTAGTCAAACGGCGATAAACCCCGTTCGTTGGTCTGCTGTGCGTTTACCGTAAAAGGTAACTGGGTGGGTACAAACTGCGCATTCAACGGCGTGAGCGCAGCTTGCAGCACAGGTACCAGTGTCTGCGCCGCTTGTTGGTTGTTTTGCGTGTAATAGATCTGCGCGGTGCCTACAGGCTTACTGGGGTCTTGGACGTTGGTGCCAAAATCTTGCGGCAACACGATCGCCGCATCTAGTTCCCCACGGTTCATCTTCTCTTTGGCGCGATCCAGCGTGGTGGAATCGTCTATTTTGAATAGCTTGGTCTGCTTTTTGGCTTCATCGGTAAATTTCGTGGCGATAGCGCTGTCGGATTGGTTGATGAATGAGACGCGAAATGACACATCATTGCTTTTGCCAAATATACCGCCAAAGATGAACATAAAAATCAGCGGGAACAACACGGTAAAAAATATCGCCGTGCGATCACGGAAATATCGCCGTGTGTTGAGTTTGGCAAATGTGAGTACGGTGTAGAGTTTTTTCTGAATACTGTTCATGCTAGTCCCTCAGCGCCTTACCAGTTAGATCAATAAAAACGTCTTCTAGGTTAGCCTGCTCCACGTGCTGCGTTTTTTTGAACCCGCGGCCCAGCAGTTGCTTCACCAACGATTTGGGTGTGTCCATGGCAATGATTTTGCCATCGTCCATAATAGCTACGCGATCGCACAAAATCTCAGCTTCTTCAAGATAATGCGTGGTCAAGATAACAGTGATACCTTTGTCGCGGACTTTTTTGATGAGATCCCACAGATTGCGGCGAGCTTGCGGGTCGAGACCGGTCGTAGGCTCGTCCATGAAGAACACCTTGGGATTGTGCACCAGTGCAGTTGCAATACTCAGGCGCTGTCGTTGGCCGCCAGACAACTGTTCGACAAAAGCATTGGATTTTTCGGTCAGGTCAACATCGGCCAAAAAATCAGCCGCATTCACGTGCTCACCATAAGCCGCAGCAAATAGTTGGATAACTTCAGTCAGACGAGTTTTGTCTTGGAACGAAGCAGTTTGGGGCTGTACGCCAATCAGATATTTGATGCGCTGTGGGTCATCAGCTACATTCACGCCATCCAGCACAGCTTTGCCGCTATCAATTGGGCGTAATGTTTCGATCATCTCGAGCGTGGTGGTTTTGCCAGCACCGTTGGGACCCAATATACCAAAGATCTCACCGCGTTTGACACGGAATGAAATACCTTTGACTACTTCTTTGTCGTCGTATACTTTGGTTAGTTTTTCGACTACTAAAATATCATCTGTTTTGGACATAGGCCCATCTTAACACAAAAGACCCTCGACATTGGAGAGCCAAGGGTCTTTTTTCTACCCTTTTTGTTTGCTTTAGCTTAGCATTTTGCTAGGCCTACATTCAAGCGGGTAGCTGTGGATATCTAAATATCTATTGTTGTTTGTTGAGCTTCTTGAGGGTCAAGAAACCGTTGCGGTCGTTTTCTTGTACGCCGTAACCTTCTGGAAGTGCTGGCAGAGCGTCGTCAGGTCGCTCTTCTTTGGCAAAGTAGTAAATGGGCTGTACACGACCACCGCGAAGTGTGACCTTCTTGGTGTGCAAGTAGTAAGTAACCCCCTTTGAATTGGTGTGCTTGTAAGCTGCCATGTAGAAAATTCCTCCTTTTTTACTTCATGACCCTGGGCCAAGCCTCGGTGTGGTCATGTATGCTTACGTGATTTTACGATACGCTGCGGCGTTACTCTTTGTCAACAGGAGTTTCTAGATTAGCGCCGCACGCGCAGCAAGAGACTCATGGTTACGTAGGCAACGATCCGCAACACGATAAGAGTGCACACCACTAGGGCTAGCAGCATGGCTACACCAGCCGGATCGGCGCTCCACTGGGGTGAATAAAAATTATAGGTATAAAGCGCTACCGATGGCGGCGCGGCAGCCGCAAAAGAATCTTGCCCAGGGGAGATTGCCGACAATTTATCGTGTGCACACTGCGTATACGGCACGTGGCCGCCTTGTACAAATAGGGGGTGACATTCTTTTTCAACCTGCGCGTAGAGTGCGCTGTTGGGGTTGTTGGCATTGGCGGCGGCTTCGAGCTGCTTCTGATAATCACGTATGTAGCTTTTTTCGAGGAACACGCCGTCGCCGAGTGAGGCGTTCATGTGGCTGGTCACGTAGGCCTGTAGGTTGATCAGTGATTCTTTGATGTTTTTGTTGTCGGCATCGGCTTGTTTTACCTGCTCACGAGCGTCGATCATGCCCAAGTTATTTTGACGCAGCAAAAAAACCGACAGCGCTCCAAACACCACCAGCAGTATCAAAAGTTGCCACATTTTTATGCGGCGGACTATGCTCAGCCAATGATGAATCTTTGCTTTATTGATTGCCACCCTCCACCTACTATAGCGCACATGATCCTGGGGTAGGAACCGGCGTTTCCACCAGGTTTCCCCTCCTCCCAGCTCCTCCTCCGAGGATCGCATTCTCGTGGAATGAATCCACAAAAATGCGGGCGGAAATTATATCTGTTATACTAACAAAAAAGCAAGGATCACACATATGTGGGACGCATTTGTACAGTGGATGGGAATTAATTGGGCACCAATTGTGGTGGCTATTGTCATAGGCTATTTAGCGCTGCGGTTCGGGTCAATGGCAATTGATGGCCTGATCCGCCGCACGGTGCGCTACCGCGCGCATGGCGATATCAGCGAAGAAGACGTAAAGAAACGCCAAGACACGCTAGTGAGCATGGCTAATGCGGTGTGGAGGGTGCTTGTGTGGTTGACAGTCGCCTTTACAATACTGGGGCGCTTTGGCATTGATCTGGCACCGCTCCTCGCCGGCGCGAGCGTGCTGGGGGTAGCGATTGGGTTTGGGTCGCAGTCGCTTATCAAAGACTTTTTGTCGGGTCTGTTTATCATACTGGAAAATCAATACCGCGTGGGCGACGTAGTGCAGCTCGACGGCGCATCAGGCACTGTTGAGCAAATCAGCATTCGCACCACCATCGTGCGCGACAACGACGGCAGCGTGCACTACATACCCAATGGCATGGTCACACACTCAATCAACAAAACCATGGGGTTTTCTAAAGTAAACATGTCGATCAGCGTCAAACCTCAGACCGATGTCGACAAGCTGGCCGACGTCATCAACAAAGTCGGCACAGACATGATGAAAGATGCAAAATGGGGCAAAAAAATCATCGACCCACCACACTTCCTAAGTATCGGCGCATTCAACGACTCAACGCTCGAAGTCAAAATCATTGGCAAAACCCAACCCACATCACAACTCAGTGTCACGGGTGAGCTGCGCAAACGCCTACTGCTGGCGTTTAAAACACACAAAATCGACCTGGCAAATAAATAATTACTCGCCGAGTCGCAACTCGGTATCGCTCAAACTCTGGTCTCGGAAATCACCATAGGCGGTAGCTTTGCTGGTGCCAGTGTCGTAATCGCGCAAAAAATCATCGAGCGCTTTTGATGTAATGGGGCTGGTGGTGTCGTAGTTTTTGGGTGTGCTGTTGCTGTCGTTGGTGACTTGCGAGCGTTCTTTTTCGTAGCCGGGGCGGCTCAGGTCGAATTTATAAAACCCCGCGCCGTAGTAGATAAGAATACTGACTACTGTCAGACACATGGCCACTACTACCGCGCAGCCCAGCGCGATACCGAGTTTGGGCATGCTCTTCACTTTGGTGCGGATACGACGCAGATGCACGTTCATGATCATTGCTTGCTCTCCACGCGCTGCAGATCATCACGCAGGCTCGCCACTTGGGCGCGGTAATCAGCCAGGGCGGTTTCGATGTTGGTTACATCTTCTCCCACAGCTTGGCGCGCAGCACGCACTTGGTTGAGCGAATTGGCAAAATCACCCGGTTTGTCGTTGCAGTTGATACTCTGTAGCGAGTTCATAAGATCGTCGTAGTGGAAATAGGCCGTACGGAAAGCTTCAACCGTGGTGTTCACTCGAGTATGCAGCACATCAAACCGGCTGGCGTCTAGGTTGTTGTTGCGAATACGTGTATCGAGCGCTTGCATTTGGTCGAGCGTTTCTTGATAACTTCGGCCACGGTTGATGCGCGCCACCAGATCGCGACGCTGCAGTTCGTCCAGCGAAGACAGGAGGGACTGACAGTTGGCACGAACCTGCGCTTCATAATCGGCTTGAGCCAACGCCGGCACAGCGGGGCCAACTAGTAGCAGAACACCGGTGATGATAAAAAATGCTTTGCGCATGCTACCTATTAGGCTAAACGGGGTGAACCCTTCATGTCAAATACAGTCTGTTGCGTTGGCGACGCAACAACCCTTCACCAACCAGCGCATCGACCACGCCAGACAAACGATCATCCGTAATTCGTAGATGTAGATCGTCCAGGCTGAGTGATTTGTGATGCAACAATTCGCGTAGCACTTGCCCGCGGATCTGCCGCTGCGAGCCTGCAAATGCACTCTGAGGTTTGTAACCATGCACGCGGTGGAGTTGCGCACCTGCTGTGGCTTTAAGGTGTGTACCATAATCCATGAGCGCCCAATACCACTGGCGCGGGTTGTCTGGGGGGAGCGTTTGCTGGACCAACTCGCGTAACGCAGCGTCATTTACAGAATCCGAGTGATCAGCAAAAAAATGATAGATAAACACCGTACGAATATTGGTTTCGATAAATATCGCCGGCTCGTTATACGCGTAAGCCAGTATTGCCCCGGCAGTGTTGGGGCCAATGCCCGGTAGTTGCACGAGCTGTGCCGTAGTACGCGGCACGTCGCCGGCGTGATCGGTCAGGATTTTTTGCGCCGCTTGCCACAAAAACTTAGCCCGTCGATTGTAACCAAGCCCGCTCCACGTCGCCAGCACATCACCCAGCGTAGCATTGGCCAACGCATGTACATCTGGAAACCGCTCTACAAACTGTGCAAACTTAGGCAACACACGCGGCACCTGCGTCTGCTGCAACATAATTTCTGACACAAGCACAAAATACGGCGTGGGTTCAGCACGCCACGGCATGTCGCGCCCGTGATCCCGGTAATAACCCCACACTACATTCTGGAATTCAGCAATTGTCACATACGTATTTTAATAGAACGGTAGGTAATTTACACCCGGTCCAGAAGCCAGTGAAACATCGGTCACTTTTTTGGCTTGCCCGCCATGTATGTTGATCACGTAATCGGCCGATTGCACGGTATCTATCATTCGGAATAGCACCACACCATTCGACAGCCACCGGAATGGCCCGCCAATGGTTCCCGTGTAGAGAATTGTTTCTTTGCCGGTAGCTTTGTTTTTGACGAGCAGTTGTGTTTTGCTATCGATTTTGTCGTATATCAGCTGGTTTTGGTTATCGGGACTAGCAGAATTGATAAACGCGCGAGTCACGCTCGCTGGTGCTGGAGCGTTGGCGACCTGCTGACTGTTAGTATCGTAGCTTTGCCAGGCGTTGTTGTTTTGGTAGACAAATGTCGTCGCTTCAGTCTGAGCCAGGGCGCCCAATGTTGCGGCCAACATCTTGTCAGTGCCGCCACCTATAGGAATGGTATGGAGTTCAGCGTTGGCGCCACCGGTAGTCACCGCAAACACCACGGCATTGAGACTGAGCCTAATCGCGCCAAATGACTGTGCGGCGCTGAGCAAATTTGCCTGCTTACCACTCGCAACATTCAGCGTGCTCAGCCGCTGTGAATCAGTGCTGCCAATATGTTCGGCAGCTGCATACACAAGCGTATCGCCCGACCAGTCGGCAAAAGTAAACGCCCGAGCTTGATCAACAGAACGCATGCTTTTATCGGCAGTATTGATGATGTAGAGTTTTTGCAATAACACTCCGCCGCTGTCTTTTTGGTTTTCGCGACTGGCGCTCAATACTGCATATTTACCACTGGGGCTAACCGCCAGATTGGTGGCAGCCGTCTCCAGACCCGTGCCATGCACGATCTCCTGTGCATTTGCGCCATCCGCATCGCTCGAATACACCGAATATACGCCGCTCCGTTTGCTCACAAAATAATCTTTGCCGCCTGGCGTGAACGTAAAAATCTGTGGCGCCACGCTTTCGGTCATCACCATAATATCCCGGTCGTTGTATACACCGCCAAACGTAGCATGTACGGCCACTTTGCCTTGGTCGGTCGGCGCTGCAGTCATGTTGACTACGCCCTGTGGCGTTGGCTTGCCTGTCGCAGAGCCGGCAGTAAATTCACCACTGGTGATTGGCGCGCCTGTCAACCAATCATGCACGATAAACGAAATCGGCACCCCCACGTCACCCATGCGGAATGTTATGGTTTTGGCCGCGTCCTCACCGCGTTTGTTGCCCAAACCATACGCGTAGAAAAACGGATTGAAATCAAACGTATCTTTTTGCGCCATGTCGGCATAGCCGCCTTTGCTGGCCACAATATTTACTTCGCCGTATGGCACGTCGATATCGGCTTTACCTTGTTGATCTGTGGTGTATTCGGCCCCATCCACGCGTAATTTCACGCCTGCGAGTGGTTGCTGAACCTTGCCAGTAACGGCGGTGATGTGTAGATGTGCCCGGAGGCCCAGTGTATTGACGATCCACAAACGTGACGGCTGTACAAACCACGCCGCTACCAAGCCGGCCACACACAGCAAGCCAATCACTACCCACAGACGCCATTTGGCATACCAATGTTTTTTGCTTTTTAGCGGGTTAATCAAAAACTGCGGCAACTGCGCTATCTTACGTGGCGCGATATCCGTAAAATGCTCATCATGCGGAACATCAGGCGATGTTTGGTCGTCGCTGATGGTCAAATCTTCGAGGTTGAGTTCTGGTTCTTTTTGTTTTGATGCGCCCATGCCCACATGGCTCGTTTACAGATATAAGTGTACAATACGCTTACAGATGCAACAATACGACGCCGCTGTAGACAAGGCCATTGCGCAACTGCAACGCGACCCAGTACTCGCGCCGGTGATCCAGCATGTGGGGCGCTACCGCGTGAAACCGCACAACAATTATTATCAGGAATTGGTGGAATCAATCATCGGCCAGCAGCTCAGCATCAAAGCTGCGGCCACCATAACGCAGCGTTTTGTCGCGCTATTTGGCGACACCTTTCCGTCGCCAGAACAGATACTCACCAAACAAGTCGAAGATCTGCGCGCCGCCGGATTATCCAACGCCAAAGCCAAATATGTACTAGACCTCGCCAAACACGTGCAAGAAGGCACGCTACAAGTGGACAAACTGCCCTCGTTGAGCAACGAAGAAGTCATACGCGAACTCACCGCCGTAAAAGGCATTGGCGAATGGACGGCGCATATGTTCCTCCTCTTCAGCCTGGGTCGGCTCGACGTATTGCCTGTGGGCGATTTGGGCTTCCGCATTGGCTTGCAAAAACTATATGGATTTGCCGCCCTACCCACACCAGCTCAGATCAAAGAACTAAGCGAGCACAACCACTGGCACCCGTATGAATCTGTTGCCACGTGGTATGTATGGCAATCGCTAAATTCCTAACCTTGTGCTGCGTTTAGATCGACGCGGCGTTGCGGCGGGCGCAACTCGGCTTCGCCGATAGATTAGTTCCACCACCAATATTCCCTGTACTAACACAATGTATGCCGGGTACCCCACTGTCGAAAACGTTATGTGCTCCGCGGCAAGCACACCAAACACACCGCCAATCGTAGCAAGCACCCAAGAAACGAGGGTCTCACTATACGGCGCGTGCCACGCTTTGCGGAATGTGAGCCACATACCCACGGCATCCACACCGATTACCACCACGATGGCTGCAGTAGAATCTTTGAGCATCAGCGAAATCACCACACCAATGGCGGCAATGAGAAGCGCCATAAAATTACGCATGTGGAACCGCCCGTAGCCATAGGGGATCGATAGCACGGCGATTACAGCTACGGTTGTTACACCGGCAGCCGTAAACGCCAGTGACCACATGGCGCCGGCAGAAGCCTGAGCCCACAACGCAACTACACCCAGCGCCAACCACACCCACCAGCTGGCGCGTTCGGGCTTAGTCCGGCGGCGCAAGATATCGCGTAGATAGGGTAGCAATGCCACGGTGTTGAATATCGCCGCGGTTACGCCGAAAAATACTAGCCCCACCTCGCTCTGCATGAGCTATGGTGCCAATCGGTTGATATCGCGCGGGAACAGCGACGCTTCTTTGGCGTTGGCTAACCCCACTAGTTTTTGCACCAAGCGCTCCATGCCCATGCCAAAGCCGCCGTGTGGTGGCATGCCGGCACTCATAGCCATCAAAAAGTACCTAAAGCCTGGTGCTTCGGGGTCGCCGTGCGCCATATCTTTAAGCTGTTGCGTTAGCACATCATAGCGGTGTTCGCGCGTGCTGCCGGTAGAAATTTCGACGCCACGGAACAACAAGTCAACACGGTCAGCCAGTTCGGGTTTGCCATCTTGCTTTTTATGGTAAAACTTCATGCCGCTGGCGGGCCAGTCGGTCACAAAAATGGCTTCGCTTTTTAAATGTTCGGCAGCATATTCGCAAATCCAACGCTCTTCGTCGGGGCGCAGGTCGTCTTCGCCGATTGTTTTTTCGCCAGTGGCTTCGGAGTATTTTTGGTGGATGTCGGCCATGCTCATGCTAGGGATCATTTTGGGTAACACCGGTTTGGTGGCGCCCCATTCGTTTAACTCACCTTCACAGTATTGCCACACGTCGTCGGCAACGGCGTTTAGCACATCGCTTAGCAACGTTTTAATGTCGTCAATAGTGGCAAAACCCATTTCAGCATCGATGCTGACGTATTCGGTCATGTGTCGGGTAGTGGCACTTGGTTCGGCGCGATACACTGGCGCGATTTCGAACACGCGCTCAAACACGCCGACCATCATTTGCTTGTAAAATTGCGGGCTTTGGGCCAGCGTGGCTTCTTTGCCAAAGTAATCAAATTTAAATACTTCGGCGCCGCCTTCGGTAGCAGCTGCCAGTAATTTTGGTGTACGGATTTCGGTAAAATCTTGGCCGCGCAGATATTCGCGAATAGCTCGGCTCACTTCGCTCTGCACTTTAAACACGGCTTGTTCACGCGGCGAGCGCAGGCCAATCACACGGTATTCAAACAGTGTGTCCAAGTTGTCAGATTCATGACTCAGTGGTTTGTCGATTTCGATCGGTGGTTCTAGCTCGACCGGTACCAACACTTTGAGCCCAGTTTCGTGAATTTCGATCCCGCCCGGCGCACGGTCGTCGGCTGCAGCCACACCAGATACTTCGAGCACGGTACCGATTTGTAAGCCGCGCAGTTTTTCAACTTCGGCTTTGTCTTTTACCAACGCCTGCACTACGCCGCTACGGTCGCGGATCACAATAAATGTCAGCCCGCCCATCAGGCGTTTTTTGTGCAACCAACCCTGCACGACCACTTTTTGGCCAGCCTGAGCTTGTAATTGTTTTACTAATGTTCGCATAAAGTTCCTTTATTTATGTGGTGGCTCGCTATTTGCGGACTTACAACACCGCGCGGCCACAAGCAAAACCGCCGGCGTAAGTCGACGTATTGTCGTTGCAAACGAAAAAAGCGGTTTTAGACATATCTGATGGATACTATAACAGATGTCAATCTTATGACAACTGCTTGGGCTTCGTCCCTACCGCCACTTCTTTGGCTGGCGGTTGGCCCAACATATGCGTTAGCACATCGGCCAGGGTAATGAGTCCTTGGGTTTCACCGTTTTCGTCGACAGCAACAAACAGTTGGCGGCCGGTTTGCAAACTGGCCGAAATCACCGTGGCAATGTGCGCCGTGGCTGGCACGTAGTGTACGGTGGGGCGCAAAGCATCGGTCATGAGCTTCAGGTCGGGGTCGAGCGGCATCAGATCAGACATGTACAGCAGGCCTTTGATATGATCCAGATCTTTTTTGATCACTGGGAACACTTTGTGCCCAGCTTTGTGTAAGCGATCCATCAGGAGTGGACCCACGGTTTCACTCATGTCTACAGTCGCAATTTGCGAGCGGGGAACCATGAGCTGTGATATACGGGTAGTAGCAAAATCCAGCGCGCCGTGCAGCCGGGCACGTTCGGCAGCCGAAAGCACGGTTTGGTCTTGGTCAATTAGTTGGCGCAATTCCGCTTTGGAAGCGACTGCTGGCGCGTGCGCGTCGGTTTGGGTAAATGCCCATAGCTTAAACACTGGCGCGCCTTTGTAGGCAATTGTCAGCAGATGTCGCTCTAATTTTCGCTGCAACCCCCATACAAACCCGGCCAGCCAGCCACGCGCAGTCACAATCTCGACTATCATGAGCAGCGCAAACCCCACAAGCATACCAAGCCACACCGAGTGAGTGGCAATGAGCAGCCCAAACAATAACGCGATCAGTAGCGCCACCTTCAGCCGCTGCAGCGCACCAAGCAGCGGCAACACGATTCGCCTATTAAGCTCGTGCCTGGCATGCGTATCACCTTTGTCCGCACGACGCTCCAGTTCGAATTCACTCTCTAGGCTGGGTGCTAAGCGAATGCTTTTCACCATCGCCAAAATACAAGTCAAAACAATAGCACCTAATAAAATCAGCAATTCTTCCATAAACCTATTGTATGATGGAATTATGGATAAAACGAAGTGGATTATATTTGCCGTAGTTGTTGTAGCTCTGTTTGGTGGGATTATATTGTTGAACAAAAGTAATGAAAAGTCATTTACTGGTGACGCCAAAACTGTGATAGCCGACGGTCCGATCGCCGACCACGTGTACGGCACCGACACCAAAAAGGTGGTGTTTATCGAATATGGCGACTACCAATGCCCCGGCTGCGGTGCCATGTACCAAGCGATTAAAAACATCACCAGCGACTATCAAGACAAAATCACATTTGTATTTCGCGAATTCCCGCTAACCACGCTGCACGCCAACGCGCTAGCTGCTGCCACGGCTGCCGAAGCCGCCGGCCTACAAAACAAATATTGGGAAATGCACGACATTTTATACGAGAACCAGCAGTCGTGGCAGGATGCAGCCGTCAACCAACGTGAGTCAGTGTTCCAAGGTTACGCTGCCCAAATCGGACTAGATGTCAATAAATTCAAGACCGACCTGACCAACAAAGACATAGCCGACAAAATCAGCCGCGACCGCAGCAGCGCCAAACAGTTTGACGTAAATCAAACGCCCACATTTGTACTAAACGGCAAAAAGCTCGATTCAACCATAGCCACCGACCAAGTGAAACTGCGCCAAACAGTCGAAGATGCGCTCAAAACAGCCTACCCCGACTTCCAGCCCAAAGCCGCGGCGTTTGCGCAACCAAGCGAATAAGCCTGGCAATAAAACAACCCCTCGTTTTACCGAAGGGTTGTGCTTGTCCTACTCGTGAGCAATGTAATCTTGCCACTCTGCAGGCACAATTTCCACCGCAACTTTTTGTGCCCGGGCGGGCACTTTGCGGATGTCAATTGCCATATAGACTCCTTGTTAATGTGGTGGTCCGCGCGTCTAGGCCGTCGCATCGGCGCATAAGCACTCGGTCTTCGTTCCGACAACTGGCCGGGTGTCCGAACGAAACGTCACAAGCTCAAAGGTAGCGCAGGTTAGTATAAGAGTCAAGCATGAGCATTACGTCATTCTGTGGACAAAATGTGGCTAAACCAGCGCGGTGCTTGGCGACGACCCTTGTCCAAACGGTGAGCTTGTCCGCCAAACATCACGGCCATGCTACCGGCTTTTTTCTTGGCAGCGCGGCGCTTCGCCATATAGGCGGCGTAGCCAGGTGCCAGGCGATCGCGCGTGTCACACACATTACAGATGCTGCACTCGCCCACATCATCTTTAACACCACACGCCTGGCAGGTACCGCGATGCACTTTGTCGAATCCGTATTTTTCGTACAGCGTCGCAAATGGTGACACCGCCACCGAGTTGCCACCGCCCATACTTACTTCTATGTCGCAGATCACTGCTGTAGTGGACGCATTAAACGCGTCTTGCAGCAGGCGGTCGCTTGCCGCGTGGTCACCCGCATCGCGTAAATCTTTGGCTCGTCCGTACAAATCCATCGCCTCTCGGCCAAATACATATTCAGCATATTCCGGTCGATTCTTACAAATATCGCGTAGGCTCAAGATAATGGCATCAGCAAAGCGTTGATTTTGGTCTGGGCGGCCTTCACGCACAAGATATCGAGCCGTATCAGCCAAGGCGCCAGCGTATTTGGCAAGTGACGCCTCGCGCCCCATAGATTCTTGCGCCAGACTGTCATAATGCTCTTGGTCGGGCTCCCAATCGCGCACTTTGCCACAAAATACTGGCCGCTCAGCCAATTCACTCATAATCCTGTCAGCCAACTGCGCAATAGTAGCCGGGCCAGCAAACTCGCTGCGGTCAAGCAAAAACGATGTTTCACGAACCTGTAATGAATCCAGTTGCCGTCCGTCGGTCACACCCAGTTCACCCAACAGCACACTCGCCACGCGTGGATCACTGCCACTCATAAATGTGCGTTGGGTCACGCGCTTCCAGCCAGTACCTTTGGGCTCAAAATGCACCCAGTCGATCATCCACACGCCGTTATCCAGATCGAACCAATCATCAAGTTTTTGCGCGTCTACTTCGCGATCACGGGGGACCAACGACAGTCGCACCTGGGCACGATTTTGGCGCAACGTGGCGTTTTGAAAATGCGCCTGACTCATCAGTTCGGCATAATGATCAATTTCGCCAAACGTATTCAGTACGTCAGTATGCTCGGGGTGCAAGCCGTGCAACACCATACGATCCAAATACACCGGGCCGACATGCGCTCGCCCGTCGGCATCCACGTCAACTTCGGTGCGCTGGATATGGCCGATTGTTTTGAGCGCTTCTACGATTACCGTCAGTGATTCGCGTTCCACGTTTTCGGTAAATGGCGCCGAGGCAATGCGCTGCTCAGACGCTGCCTGCTCCAAGCGCGCTGCGCCCAGCACATCGCTCTTGACCATGGGGTCTGGATAGAGTGTATCGACAGAAGCGCCAGCCAGTCGCTCGGCTGCCTGCTCGCGCGAATGATCACGCAGCATCCCCTGCGCATCCAGCAATTTTTGCGCCGAAAGTACCGCTCCGTAGCGGTGCTCACCTTCTGGCCCAAATTTGCCTTGCCCTTCCGGCCCGACAACGCTCATATAAAAATCCTGCCCCTCGCTTGTCCCGGGCAGGATTTAGTGTGATCAAAATAAACGCTTTTATAGCGCACTCCTGCTCGGGATTTCTATACTCACATAGCGTATCGGGCTCATGCATCTGCATATTACCGTTGCGGCACAGCCAGCGATTTACACGCTGTTCCACCATGTGTGTAGTTAATTGTAAACGTGTAATTTAACTATACCACTATATATGGTGGACATCGATGTGGAATAATCACTATTTATTTTGCAAAAGTGTTGCATATATAATGTGTCTATATGGAAGCATCGATCGCCAAACTCAAAGACACGCTCAAACAAGCGGGCAGCAGCGCCACCAAACGCCGCGTGACGGTGTTTACCTATCTACAAAACCACGGCCCGCTGAGCATCGGTAGCCTGGCGCGCGCCATGCAACAAGACATCGACCGCGCTACCGTGTATCGAACTATCGAACTATTCGAAAAGTTGGGCATTGTGAACCGCATCTGGCATGGGTTCAAGCACCAAATTGAGCTGAGTGAAATCTTTACCCCGCACCACCACCACGCCGTATGTCAGCACTGCGGCAAAACTATCGACATCAACAGCAGTGAGCTAGAATCCACATTGTCGCGCATTGCACACAACAATCATTTCCTCACACTTTCCCACTCTGTTGAATTGGTGGGTTACTGCAGCGACTGCCAAAAATAGGCTTGCGCAGCGTTTTTTCATGCGCTACTATGTATTCCTAGTAATACTTTTCATACCAGCATGCACGGAAAACCCTGTTTTTATGGCTCGGCCACGGTAGGCACCAAAGGCCAAATCGTTATACCCCTCGAGGCGCGGGAAGCGTTGAATATCGGTACCGGCGACAAGGTGATCGTGATTGGTGTGCACGAAGGCAAAAAACAAATGCTGGGCATCTGCCCCGTAAAAAGCGTGGAAGCGTTGTTGGGCGCACTCAACGAACATCTACAATCCATGCAACACGCAGTTGAACAAGCAAAAAACGAGGAGGCATAGCGTGCTACGACATCTGACCAACCGACAAAAAGTAATCATTATGATCGCGGTCATGTCCGGCCTATTCCTAGCCGCGCTCGACCAAACCATCGTAGGCACCGCGCTACCCAAAATATTAAGCGAATTCAACGCCCTGCAGGAACTCAGCTGGGTGGTCACCGCCTACTTGCTCACATCTACCATTTCTGTGCCTATCGCTGGCAAAATGTCAGATCTGTACGGCCGACGCAAATTATTGCTGGTAGGTATCACTATATTTGTTATTGCTTCGCTATTGTGCGGCACCGCACAAGACATCTCGCAACTTATCGCCTATCGCGCGTTGCAAGGTATTGGTGGTGGTATTTTATTTGCCAACGCCTTTAGTGTGATTGGCGATTTGTTTAGCGCTCGCGAACGCGGCAAGTGGCAAGGTATTATTGGTGCGGTATTTGGTTTGTCATCGCTGGTTGGACCACTGCTTGGTGGCTACTTGACCGACGGTCACTCCATACTGGGCGCTACCACCAACTGGCGCTGGGCGTTTTTTGTGAATGTGCCTGTGGGGCTGATTTCATTTGGTTTGATCGCCAAATATTTGCCAACAATTATCGCCAAAAAAGACGAGGTAGTAGACTACTTAGGCGCTGCACTGCTGAGCGTAGGTCTGGGTAGTTTGGTGTTAGCCTGTTCACTCGGCGGCACCAGCGTCACTGTGCCGTGGGCAAGCAGCCCAGTGGACCTGGCATGGAATAGTGGCTGGATCATTGGCATGTTTGTACTCGCCGCTGCGTCTATTACCGGATTCATTTTTGCTGAGCGCAAAGCCAAAGATCCTATTATTCCCCTACACCTTTTCCGCCAGCCCGTATTCGCGCTTGTCTGCTCGCTGATGCTGCTATTTGGTGTTGGGTTCTTTGGCGCTATCATCTACATCCCTACCTTTGCGCAACAGATTTTGCACTTTAGTGCGACGAATTCAGGCATTTTGTTGTTGCCGATGATTTTGGCGCTCACCATTGGCAGTATTGCAATCGGCCAAATTGTACACAAAACTGGCAAATACAAGATGCTGGCAATTGTCGGCCTATTCATCGCCACTATCGGCATCTTCACACTGTCTACCCTCACCCAAACAAGCGGCTATTGGGACCTGGCGTGGCGCATGGCGGTTACAGGTATCGGTCTTGGCATGGCCATGCCTATCTTCAACCTAGCTGCCCAAAACGCCGTGGAACCCAAAGATTTGGGCGTGGCAAGTAGTGCCGTGCAATTGTTCCGCAGCATCGGTGGCACCGTAGGCTTGGCTGTGTTGGGTGGCATCATGAACAATGTCCTCACACAAAAACTGAGCAACATCCAGAGCGAACCATTTGTACAATTCGCCAAAGCCAATGGTCAGGGTGCAATGTTTGAAAAATTCGACATCAACTCATTGCAAGGCATCTTGTCGCCCGCTGCGCAAGAAGCGATTACCAAACAACTGAGCGCTGTACCCGCTGATATGCAACACATGGCACTCGACGCTTTTGGCCACTTGCGCAACACACTAGAATTAGCGCTCGCCGGTTCGTTGACACAAATGTTTGTCATCTCGGCCGCTATCATGGGTGTGGCGTTTGTGGCCAGTATCTTCCTCAAAGAACTGCCACTACGCGAAAACGACCACGAATTGCCACCCGTCGAACCCGCTTAGACTTTGGGCTGAATAATAGCTAGACTGGCTTGCACCTGCAGGCGAGCTGGATGCGTGCGCAGCCAATCGTCCACCGCCCGCTGAGCGCCGGGCAACGCCAAGTTATGATAATCGTCTATTACTATCACGGCACCGGGTTGCAGCTGCGGCCATATTACTCGCAAACTATCCATGATTGATTCGTAAAAATCACCGTCGAGGTAAGCGAAGCAGATCCGCGCTGGCATGTCGGCTGCCGTTAGATCGCCAAACCAAGCTTTGTGGATAATTGGCAATGGTAAATTGGCGCGTTTAAAATGAGCAATAAATGTTGCTTTGGTCGCTGCCAATTCACCGGGTTTGAACTGCTCACCGCTCGGGCTGGCATCGTACGATGATTTCTGCGGCAATCCCGCAAACGAATCATATACGTGCAGCGTCTTACCGCCACCCAGCAGAGCCCGCTGCAGATACAGCGACGTGGTGCCCACATAACACCCCAGCTCTACCACGTCACCCGGCACGCTCAACGTCCGAGCCAGCTCACGCAAAATGATCCGTACTTCGTCTTTGCTAACTTGATCTGACACTAAACCAATTCGATCAATCACATCCTCGGCCATTATTTTTCTAGAGCCAGCAAGCGTTCTAAAATTTCTGATTCATCAGCATCTTCGCGCTTTAGGCGTTTACGCTGCTCTTTCATGACCCCTATCAGGAACTTTGCTTCGTGCCATTCTATTGGGCCATGTGTTTCGTGCAAATCAGTTGGTTGCCCCAGCTCGCCATCTAAATCCATAAGGCAATAAAGGGTTGTTTTTTGCGCCTGCACTCCTTTGGGCGTAGGCAGCCAACACACACTAGAGCCGAGATATTGTCTAAATATCGCCCGAGCTCCAAACTCTTCAGCCAAACCGCGGCCCAAGGCAGCTTCAATCGTTTCGTTGGGCTCGATCGTTTCGCGCATCAGGATATAGCAGTCAGGGAAAAGCCAGCCTGGTTTTTCCTGCCTATAATGGTGTACTGCAATCTGACCTTGTTTGTTGCGCAGCACCGCACCTACCGAAATATGATAGATATTTAGGCCGGTTGCACAAAAATAATTCATATTATTGTAAGTATACTAAAAACCTCCCGCGCGGGAGGTTTTTAGATTTTGTTGACTGTTTTAGCGTTTGTGGCTAGCGGTCAGATTCTGCTTGGAGCGCAGGTAGGCGCTGACGCCATACGCTGCGGCACCGAGGCCAACGACTGTACCGAGCATTTGCTCAGAGCCAGTGCTTGGCAAGTTGTCAGGTGTTTTTTCTGACAAAACTTGTGGCGGAGTGGGTGGGGTTGGGGTTTCAGGAACTTTCACCTTCACCACTGCGTCGTTACAACCAGACTGTGGGTAGTCTTTGATGGCGCTGTCACCCGTAAAGCAAGCTTTGTTGGTGATCATGGCACCGTTGGTGCTGCTGATGACCTTGACTGAGTATTCTTTGGTTATACTCTGGCCAGGTTTCAGCGTGCCCAGGTCGGCAGTGATAGTGCGAGCTGTTGGGTCGCTCACAAGTTCGATGCCGGCAGGCAAAGTGTCGGTCAGTTTGGTGAAGGCCATGTCATTGTGGCCGTCACTATTGGGTTCACCGTCGTTGGTGATAGTAATGACATATTTGAGGGTGTCGCCCTTGTTGACGGCAAGTGCGTCATTGGCAGTATTTGCGTCTACCAAAGCACTTTGCGTCGTGATATCTTGCACTTTCTTCACAATCACACCGTGGGGACGCCACGCCAAAGCGGGCAGAGCGGTGCTGGCGGCAATAACGCCGGCGCTCAAAATAGCAGCAAGAGTCAACTTAATAGTAGTCATAAAACTCCTCTCAAAGACATATAGTCTTTAATGACTACATTATATCATAAATAATGCTTGTGTCAACTATTTTACAGGGAGTTCTAGCGTGACAGTCGTGCCCTTGCCCTGCTCCGACACAAACGTCACGCGGCCGTGGTGCTGCTGCAATATAGCTTTGGTGAGATATAGACCCAGGCCAGTGCCTTCCACCACCGACGCCTTGGCGTTGCTGGCACGGTAAAAACCGGCGAATACGCGACTTTGTTCTTCGACAGGAATGCCAATACCCTGGTCTGCCACAATGATTTTGTGCATCTTGTCGCTGTGCTCGTAGCGCACGGTTACCGTGCCGCCATCTTTGGAATATTTGATTGCGTTAGACACGACGTTGTGCAGTGCGCGGCGGATTTTGACTGGGTCACAAGTCATAGTGACGTCTGGCGTCCAACTTTTGTCCATTGTGACTGTGATATTTCGCCCCTGGGCAGCCAGCCGCTGCGTGTCACATATCTCGCCAATGAGTTTGGTCATGTTGGTGGGCACGGGCTGCAATTTTTGATCCCGATTGCTCGTAAGGCGAGTAAGCTGCAGTATGTCTTCGGTGCCAGCTTGCAGATTGAGAATGCTATCGTGCATAGCTTTTACGAGCGTCTGGCTACCCTGGTCGGTGACTCGTTTCATGAGGCTCTCCGATGCCCAGCGGATGCCGGTGATTGGTGTGCGGAGTTCGTGTGACGCCACCGACACCAGCTCACTGCGCACTCGTAGCTGACGCTGCTCGCGGCGGCGCAGCCATTCAAAGAAAATAATAAGACCGATGAACAGAAACCCGATCGACATGGGTATAGCGCCCATCTGGAACAGTGTGCGGTTATACGTATCGGCATCGATGTCGATACCCACTACCGCCACCACATTGCCCGAGTTCAAATCCACCACAGGCGCCAGGCCAGACACCCAGTTGCCGTAGCTGTCGTTTAACGGGCCTTCTACGGTAGCGGCTGTGCTATGAAAAACGCCCTTAAACAAATCGGTGGCTTCGGGGTACGGTTCGCCGGGAGCAGAGTAATATGCTGTATCGGGGTCTTCGGAGTCAACATAAAAGAACAGTTCGCCGGCGTTGTTGCCAGTCAGATAAATCGATCTTGCGTCGGTGTTACTCTGTTTGAGCAGCGCCAAACGGTTTTTGAGCTCTCTATAAATAGGCGTATCAGCATCGCTGGCTTGGCCTTTGAGTTGTGCTACTTTTTGACTATCCAGCGACACAGCTATAGTCGCCGTGCGGTCTTGCAAGCTCTTACGATAATCTGTGGCCGCGATATTCACATTCAGCGCGGCGAGCAACGCCGTGCCAGTGAGTATTACCACTATGAGCACAATCGAAACTGCCGATGACCCCCCGTTTTTCGGCAGATGCATGGGCGTCTATCCGTTCAAACCCAGTTTGGTTTTAACCATGCGAGTAATTTGGTCCAAGTCAACATCGGCTTTCATCACGTAATCAGTAATACCGGCCTGGAGCGATTCATTCACGGCGTTGAGGTCGTTGACGTTGGTCATGACGATCACCGGTACTTTGGCGCCCCATGGGTCTTTTCGCAGATTAGCCACCATTTGAATGCCGGTAGTAAGGGGCATCAGATTGTCTGTGACTATGAGATCAGGGCGTTCTTTGAGTGCGACCTCTTGGCCTTCTTGGCCATTTTTGGCTTGGATGACGGTGAGGCCTGCGCTTTGCAAAGCGCCAGAAATCATCTGCAGCATAGGCATTTCGTCATCTACAACAAGTATTTTGGAGCTGGTCGCTGGGGGTTGCGCTGCTGGGTCCATATATCTCCTTATCTATTTAGGCCCACTCTTCTTCACATATTATACTTCGAGAACTGAGAATACGAAATAATGTTTATGGTTTAGCCATATCGGCATATACTAGAAGCATGAAGAAAAATGCACTAACAACACGAATACGCGCGCAACTACGCATGCTCACAGCAGCGTTTTTGCTGGGCATGGCAGTAAATCTCATCGGGATGCCATCAGAAGCCGAAGACAGCGCCAAAATCTTTACATCAATCTTCTTAGGGCTACATGTACTTATAGCCCTGGGTCTCGCTGTAGGAGCAACACTAACCATACGGCTCGTCATAAAAGAGGCGCCAATCTATCGACCGCTCGCTGGGTGGGGGTGCGCAGTTATCGGTCTCACGATTATCAGCGGTATCCTGACCATGACAACCGAAAACGACTGGTGGTCATATTTGATGGCGGTTGGATTTATAGCCAGTGCCTGGATTTACGGGTTGCTGTACATACGCGTCAAACGAACCAAGTGATCATACTTCTCTGCACACAAAAAGGAGCCCTATGGGCCCCTTTTTGTTACTGGCCGCTTATGCCGGCGACTACTTAATTACCCCCTCCAAACACCCATCGGATGATGATGTTTACGGTGTTGTTGTTGGAGTTATTAAGTGTCAAATCGACATTGGCGTTGGCGTTGATGGTAGTGTTGCCATTACCATATCCGCCGCCCGACTGCGCATGCGTTACCCAACTAACGCACTGCCCTTGGTTTTTGAAGCCAAAATGCTTCCAGCCGTTGTGCTTACACTGTTCTTTGGTTGTTGGGCCTGGCCCATGCGGACCTGGCCCCGACGTAGCGTTGGCTACACCAGCGGTGCCTACCATCGCAGCCACAGCTACGGCAGCAAAGCCCAAAACCAATTTGTTGGGACCCTTTTTGGCGGTTAACGTGGTGGGTGACGTTCTGAATTTCATAGTTCTCCCTTCGCGTTATATGTAAAACAAATCAAGCAGCGGCTATTATGGTATGCCACTTGATTTTCGACCTCTATATACCTCCTTCAAAACACTCAGTATTGCCACGATCAGCAAGATAAAGGCATAGGTGGCAAAATTCTCACTCAAAAATGGTTGTCCAATAAGCATCAGCACCGGCACGATACCCAGCGCGACAAGCGCCAATATAAATGTAGTACGCGACGCAATGGATCGCGCCAGGGCGATGATGCCGTAGGCGGCAATAGCGATTTCGCCCAACGGCAACGACTGAAACACCAGACCAGCAACTGCGGCAGCAACGATGACAACCACCACCTGCACATACGACGCGAGGCGAGAATGCGGCTTGATATTGGCGCGTTCGAGCATTTGGTCGGCCAGCGACAGCCCGGCCGACGGTGGCGGATGCGGCACGGGTTTGGGCGTACGCGATTCCGGGTGTTGTTCGTGGCGCTGAACTGCTGGCGCCGGTCGGTGCACTGGCGTCGAGGCGGCAGCGGCGCGTGGACGTGGTGCAAAATCATCCACGACACGCGGCGGGCGACTACGCGCAATTTTTTGGGGTTGCCACGGTGCTTCATTCATGATGAACCTCTGGTTTCCATGCCGTATTGAGATACAAGCGCAACGTATCGGATTCGCTGAGTAGTTTCAGATCGGATTGCGCATTGAGATAATCATATTTGTCATGATCATATTCTTGGGCGAGTACTACATATTTGATATTGCGCGCGGCGAGTTGAGCCCCTAGGTCGTGGCGAGTGCTCGCTTGCGGCATGACATGCTGATCGATGTCGGTAGCCACCTCGTCACCGCTAGGTGGCAGGTTGCCAAATTCCGGATTATCACTGGTAATGGTGGGTTTGCTAAAAAACTGCGTGGCCGGATTGGCGATAATTCTTCCTGCAAAATCAAATCGCATATATTGATGCCACGGCAAAAAGAGCACGCGGAAATTCGCTGGATCTGCCTGCAATTGCGCGTCCGTAGTCGCCCAGTCATCCGGGTACTGGCTGGCAGTGAGCTGCCCATTTGCACCAGAAGGCATGGTGGGGGTTAATGCGATCGGCAATATAAATAATGCAGCAGTAATGACAGTCGAAGTCCAGTCAGGCCAGCGTTTGGCCATATTGAGCAGCGCCACCACACCCAAACCACCGAGCACACTATAGGCCAGAGCCACGAGTGCTACAAATTTTTGCGGTTCGCGGTAGCCGGCAAAAAACGGTATATATTGCGCCAACCAACCGGCGCCCACACCCATCGCCAACACGACGGCAACCCCAGCGCTCACGCCAACAAGCGCCAACGCAAATCGCCGACCATGCCGCCAAGCCCACACACCGCCAGTAATCACCAGCACTATACACAGCAGCGCGATCAACCCCCACAGCGGGACTTGGTCTTGCGGCAACACAAATAGATCACGCTGCTCCGCCCAAAATCCTTGCAACCGAATGATGTTACCAAACACACCAATCGCGCTGCCACCCGCAGTGGCAAACGCCTGGCGGTCCACGGCGCCAAACTGCTGTATTGCTGAGGCCGTGGTGCCCTGTCCTATGGCCAAAGGCACCAGCCAATAGCAACTGAGCACTCCAAAAACGACAAGCGACACTGCGCTATATCGAAGCAGCGGCCCAATGCTACGCCCTCGGTGCGCTGCGCGCCACATAGCGACAACCATACCAATCACACACAATACAACGAGCCAGCCCAGGCCGTGAATTGACACCACGCCCACGCCCACTGCCCACAGCGCCAACACCACTGCATTGCGCACATTCGGTTTGTCCAAAAGTACCAATAAACTCCGCAGCGCAAATGGCAACAGCATATACCCAAGCAACACAGCGTACTGCCCAGCCATGAGTCGGTCATACGTAAACGGGTTGATAATATAGAACAGTCCAGCAAAATATGCGCCATACATCGCATAAGTTTGCTTCTGCAAAATATGCCGCGCCAGCCCATGTGCCCCCACGCCAGCAGCCATAAATATCGCAATCAACATGATTTTTTGCAGCGCATCCGCCGGCACCACCATATTTAATACATGAAGCAATAAATAGAATGGATAACTCGCCCGAGCATCCGCCAGCGAGGGCGCCGGAATGTGCGGGGTAAATACCATATCAAGCGTCAGCACAAACCCCGGCGCCAATACCGGCCACAATATCAGCAAGCTCATCGCCGCATACACTATATAATGTGTGTAGTTTTTGCCACTCGCCCACTGCTTAATGTTCATGTCGCCTCCTCACATACTGCACTGCGGTTTTGATGCTATCAAATCCCAAATAGCCAGCCACACCCAACCACGCCACGCTGCTCACAATTGCACCCACATAGAAACTGCGCTGCGGAGCAAATTCTGCCACCAAGTCCATGTCATAGCTACCATCACCATTTTTGATGCAGCCATCATGGTCACGGCAAAGTTGCTCTGGGTCGACAAACCAGGCGTTCAACGCATTGTTGACTTTGAAATGATCTGCTTCTGACACGGCGTCTACGCCCAGCGGCAGCCAGCTGCCAGCCGCACTGTTGACTTTGTCATTGCTAAGATCGAGGCGCCATTTGGGGTGATAACTTTCGTTGAGCACGAGATAAAACGGCGTAGATGCGCTAGTGACGCGAATCTTTTTGCGCGTGGGGTCCACAGTGGCGAGCGTAACGCTTTGTGGCGTTTTGTAATTGAGTCGCGCATCACTCAAGACATAAAATTCGTCTTGCAGGTCGGGCACTTCGATCAGTTGGAAATTGTCATAGTGCACGTCCACATTGTCGCCTGTGGCGTCATCTGGGTAAGCATACAACAACATCTTGAGCTGTGTGGTGCCTTGCGGGATGCTTATCACTTGGCTATATTGCTGCCAGTCGTCGTGCTCGCCGGGCAAGCGGTCACTTACGAAATCTTCATCGGCATTATTAAACCCAATATAGTAGCCGGCTTTTTTGGGGATGCTGCTGCGGTAGTCAAAACTGAGCAAATAGTGCGATCCGGGTTTAACGACAATGTCATTGGGGCCAGTACAGGCAATGTGACGCTGGGCTTCGAGGCGAAGGGATTGTCGGCCATCAGTTTTGTCTTTTTTATCCACTTTCATGCCGATGAGTGCACTGGTGTCATAGGCATTGCAGTCCACCACTTTGTCTTGCCATAAACCGTCTTCGAGCGATGGGTTGGGCATAATATTTTGGTAGTTGTACGCTTTGTCGGTGTAGCGGAATTCTAGGCTTTTGCCGGCCGACGCATCGAAATCTAAGCTAGCCGGAAGGCGGCTAAAATTCTTGTCGGGCGTGGGGCTAAGTAATATTTGGTTGTTCTGTTTTTGGTAGTACACCACGCGATTTTTGTCGTGCAGCATCAATTTCTGTGTGCCGTTGTTGTTGGGAATCACCGACGTCACCACGCTACCTGCTTTGAGTGTGCTGGGCGACACATTGTCGAATGCATCATAGAGGCCGGTGCTGGCGTGGCCGTCGTCTTCATCAATAAAATGAAAGTCTTTTTGCAGCTCAGTGGCTACCAAACTTTGCTTGGCGCCCACATTTTGGAATGCAGATAGTGCAAATAACTCGGTGGTGGCATAGGCTGCAGGTTTGGATGCTTGGTTTTGATAGAGCTCAATTGAACCGCCGGCAAACGACGCCACTTTGGCAAAGTCAGTGCGCTTTTGCAGCTCGTTTTTGGCGCTCTGTTCGCAACTCAAAATGTAGTTGTAGCTGCTCAACCCAATAGATCCTATATTGTCGGCCAGTATGCGTTTGACTTGCACATTTTTGCTGGCGAGTATTTGGTTCATTTCGGTAAACACGCCGGGGTTGTCTTGTGCATAGAATGTGCATGTTTCGGTGTTGGCAAATAGTACCGATTTGTCGTCGAGCGGCATGTTTTGCAATGCAGCGAACTCGCCCACAGTGCGCGGCACCAAAATACGGGTGTACACGCTACCCAGCAGATAGCCGTTCATAAGTAGAATCACGAGCGCCAATGCACCTTGCGCCCCGCGCCGCAGCCAGCTTTTGGGCAGGTAACGCAGCAGTATCAATAGCCCTGTGCACAGGAAAAACGGTATATACAACTGCCACTTCAGCGGCGAGCGGAACATCCACCCACCCGGTTGGCTGATAAGAAATTTGATAACTGCGTCGATGTTAAACAACGTGCCAGTGGACAGCAAAATTAGCAACAGCGTCACCGCTAGACAGCCGATAAACAGTCGCCGGTCACTGGGCCTCAAGCGTTTTTCAAGATGCACATACAGACCAACCATAATGACATACACGCCAAATACGCCGATCAAAAATATTGGTTTATACACATCATTCGTAAACGAAAAATCCAAAAACACTTGCTTACTCAACCCGAACGCGTTTGACAACCCGCTGGTGTTGGCAATATCCACCAGCGTGGTGTAGTCCACTGGCGTATCCGAAATATCCTGCGACAGTATGTCTTTACTGATCGAACCAAGTGACGCTATGGGCAGCAAGAAATACAGACTCATGGCGAGCGCCACGCCGCCGATGCCAACAAATTTGAGCCACGATGCAGCTATCCATTCACGCTCACGCCACGCGTGGTAAGCAAAGTAGGCCCCTGAGATAAGCAGGTTAACCGTAAATGTATACGGGTGTATCAAGGATATATTCAGCAAAAATACGTAGAGTAGCAAATACTTGAACTGTTTTTTGGCAAAAAATTTATTGAGCAACACCAGGCACAATGGCAAAAGCGCCGCGGCCATGACCAACCCAACTTTCGCTAAGTTACCCAGGAATGCGGGATTCAGCGTAAAGAGCGTGGACACCACTATGGCTGTCAACCAGCTTTTGGTGCGCATAAATGTGCGCGAAAAAATCAAAAAACTCACAAACACTACGACTACCGATGCGATGAGATAGAAATAACTCACCGCCACGTTGCCGCTCAGCTGGAAAATCAAGAGCATGAGCAATCTGCCTGGCAGGCGAATGATCCCGTCCGGATTGGGCGCGCCTGTCTGAAATGACCACACAAACAAATGCTTCACCCAATACAATGCAGGCGAAAACGGAAATACATAGTCACCATTGGACAGAAATTGCATCAGATTTTACGCGGTTTCCTGCACAAATTCGGTCAAAACCGATGGCTTTAAATCATAGATGGAATGGCGTGGTGTGATACCCAGCTGCTGCAGCAATGCCTCACATTTGTTGTCGTACACCAGAGGCAAAAACCGTGCGCCCGCCAAGTGAGCACACAACATGGCATGAAACTGCGGACTAATAACACTAATATTGTGATGATGTTTGGCCAAAAACAAATAAAACACCACTGGGTTAAGCGCAGCTTCAAACGCTCGCACGTTAGGGTACTGGCGTTGCCATTTTTCGATAGTGCGATACCCAGCCGTATACACGTCGCGCGGTTCCAGCAACGCTACCACGATAGGTCGCTGCGGATTCTGCGCGATAATACTACCGACTTGATGATCAAAATCATTTAAATGCTGCGCGCTAAAACGTCGCAGTGTAATGAGTAACGTGCCCGGTTGAATCGGTAGTTCTTGCTCCAGCGTAGCCAACTCATCCTGATACACACTGGCGTCAATATCGCGCACATTCCACGCCAGATCACTATCGAGGGATACGCGTGCACCCAGATTTTCGAAATTCTGCCATGTCTCTACATCACGCGCAATGATCTGGTGCGCTGCACGTGCTGCCAGCCACGCGCCGAAATGACCGTACCAGTTGGTGGATTGGTAATAACCCACGCCAAGCAAATAGACTTTTTTGCCCAAAACTCGCGCCATCATGAGCGCCACACTCATGAGCAGTGGTTGCAATTTGGCATCCAGCCCCCAAATTCCTCCACCACCCACTACCACATTTTTGTTGCGCATAATCGCCTGTAGCAACTGCGCCGGCGCATTGGCGCGAAATACCTTGTAGCCAAAATCATGATGATAGTCGGCGAATTTTACATACGGCATAGCGCCAATATCAACACTCTTCACGCCCTGCTTGCTTAACAGGTTTTGCATGACTTCCAACAGCAGTTCGTCGCCAAAATTACCGCCGCCGTAGTAGCCGATAAGGAGCGTTTTTTCTAAATCATGGGTATTCAAAAAATGCGTAATGGTCATTCTACTCC
>CAYURH010000006.1:0-52625 GCA_964447105.1 uncultured Candidatus Saccharibacteria bacterium | reverse complement strand
TAATTACCATCCGGTTTCCAGCTTCCACGAGCGTTTGTAGCACATGCAATAATTTTTTCACGTCAGCGCTGTGGAGCCCGGTCGTCGGTTCGTCGAGTATATACAGCGTACGACCAGTAGCACGACGGCTCAATTCACTCGCCAGTTTGATGCGCTGAGCCTCGCCGCCACTCAGTGTCGTAGCTGGCTGGCCGAGCTTGATATAGCCCAAGCCCACTTCATTGAGCGTTTGCATCTTTTTGGCAATAGTCGGGATGTTTTCGAAAAATGTGACCGCTTGCTCCACCGTCATTTCGAGTACATCGGCGATAGTTTTGCCTTTGTAATGAATTTCCAGCGCTTCACGGTTGTAGCGCTGGCCTTTGCAGACTTCGCAGGTCACATACACGTCGGGCAAAAAGTGCATTTCGATCTTGATTACACCATCGCCCTGGCAGTTTTCGCACCTTCCGCCTTTGACATTAAAACTAAACCGACCAGCTTTGTAGCCGCGAATGTTGGCTTCGGGTGTGCTGGCAAACATCTCGCGGATGGGAGTAAATACGCCAGTGTACGTAGCGGGGTTGCTGCGCGGCGTACGGCCAATGGGCGATTGGTCAATGACGATCACTTTGTCGAGCGCCTCTATGCCTTCGATCGCGTCGTGTTTGCCGGCCACTTCGTTGGCGCGATGCAGGCGGTGGGCCAACTCTTTGGCCACGATGTCGTTGACCAACGTTGATTTGCCCGAACCAGATACACCACTCACTACTACCATTTTGCCCAGCGGCAGGGTGACGTCGATATTTTTGAGGTTGTGTTCGCGAGCGCCGCGCACTGTGAGTGCTTTGCCATTGCCTTTGCGGCGTTTGGCGGGTATATCGATTTTTTCGATACCGCTCAGGTAGCGGCCGGTGATGCTGTTTTTGTCTTTGGCAACATCAGCTGGCGAACCTTGGGCCACAATGTGGCCGCCATGAATGCCAGCACCAGGGCCAATGTCGATCAGATGATCTGCGGCGCGGATAGTGTCTTCGTCGTGCTCCACCACAATCACAGTATTGCCCAAATTGCGCAGATGCTGCAGCGTGGCGATCAAACGGTCGTTGTCGCGCTGGTGCAGGCCAATCGACGGCTCGTCCAGCACATAGAGCACGCCCTGCAAACCTGAACCGATTTGCGTCGCCAAACGGATACGTTGCGCTTCACCGCCACTCAGGGTGTTGGCCGCGCGACCGAGTTCGATGTAGCTCAAGCCCACGTCGTCGAGGAAGCTCAAACGCGCTTTGACTTCGCGCAAAATCTGCTTGGCTATGAACATTTCTTGTTCGCTAAATTTCAGGCCGTCGGTGAATAATTTCAACGCATCACCCACACCAAGACTACACACATCCATGATGTTTAGGTTTTGCACGGTCACTGCCAATGCTTCGGGTTTTAGTCGTTGACCTTTGCAAGTGGTGCAGTCACGCTCGCGCATAAACCGCTCAATATCACGACGGATAAAATCACTTTCGGTTTCGCGGTGACGGCGCTCCAAGTTAGGAATCACTCCTTCAAACGTCGTCTCAAAACTACGCCCGCCGCTGAGTGGCACACGATAGCGTTGCGCACCTGTGCCATAAAGCACTTGTTGCAGTTGCTCAGGCGCCAAATCTTTGAGCGGCGTCTGTATCGAAAACCCGTTGGCTTCGGCCATGGCATTGACTTGTTTGACGTACCAAGTATCTATACGCACCCGATTCCACGGACGAATGCCGCCCTCGGCAATAGTGAGTGCGGGGTTGAGAATCATGTCGGGGTCGATTTCGAGGCGATTGCCCAGGCCGGTACATACCGGACAGGCACCATGCGGCGAGTTGAAACTAAACAGCCGAGGCGCGAGTTCAGGAATATCAATTTCCGGATGATCCACACAAGCGTAGCGCTGGCTAAACACTTTTTCGGTTTCATCGTCGGCGTTTTGGATTTTTACCACGCCTTCGGCGATATCCAGCGCCTGTTCGGTGCTTTGGGCAATACGGCTGCGGTTGTCGGCGTTATTGATCACGCGGTCGATCACTACTTCGATGGTGTGTTTTTTGTTTTTATCAAGCGTAGGGAATTCGTCGAGCGCATACACTATACCGTCCACGCGCACGCGCGCAAAACCGCCGCGCTGATACTGGTCGGGGATGTGCTGAAACTCACCTTTTTTGTCGACTACCACGGGCGCCAATATGATTAGGCGAGAACCTTCGGGCGCGCTGGTGATTTCGTCCACAATTTGCTGCGGGCTACGACGCGTAACTTCGCGACCATCAACAGGACAGTGCGGAATGCCAATACGCGCATAGAGCAGACGCAGGTAATCATATAGTTCTGTCACGGTTGCGACTGTTGAGCGCGGGTTGCGACTGGTAGATTTTTGGTCGATGCTAATTGCTGGACTCAAGCCGTCGATTTGGTCCACGTCTGGTTTTTCCATGAGACCCAAAAACTGGCGAGCATAGCTGCTGAGCGACTCCACATAGCGACGTTGACCTTCGGCATAGATGGTGTCAAATGCCAAACTAGACTTGCCGGAACCGGAAAGTCCTGTGATAACTACTAATTTGTCGCGCGGGATAGTAACACTGATGTCTTTGAGATTATGCTCGCGCGCGCCAGCCACAACAATTGCATCTGCCATAACGGATAGATTATACAGTAAAGTATGGCGTAAAACCAGTGTGCGGCCTATGCGGCAAGCTCGTAGGCGTGTTGCACAATGGCGGCATATTCTGCAGTCATGTCGCCTTCTACGGCAAATGGATTGACCTCGAGCACCCACGGCATTGGCGTGTCGGGGTGGTACGCGCGCCACTCATGTACCGTATTCACAAACATATCACCCTCGGCTGTCTGAGCGGCTGCAGCGGCTGAGCGCACAAAAGCTTTATACGACACTACATCACGCCCCACATCGGTACGACCCAGCGCCAAATGCCCCTCGGCCACATAGTCATGTTGAGCTAAATCAACTGCCAAGCCCAACGGGTCGGGAAACGCGTATGGTTCGTCGGGATACTGGCGTTGAATATGCGCTACGTCTAAACACACTTTGCCCACTCCTTGCGCAGCCAGTTCGTGCATTATCCAATCAGCATCTGCGTGAGCCGGCAATCCACGCAAGCCCAGCCAATTGGCCGTGACTTGCGCCATGGTCAGGCTAAATTGTTCTGGGGCATAGCGCACACCGCCATCATACACTTCGGGATATACTACCGCTGGCAATGGGCCGGTTACTTGTTGGAGGTGTTGCATGCGGCTCAGGGATGCCATTCGTTCGGGATACACTGTAGCCAAAGCGGCACGCGTGCCTAGTTTTTTGGCCAACGCCAGGTTGTGCGGGCCGCGAATTGCTTCAGCCACAATTTGCCTAGCAATGACCCGCCGTGGTAATTCTACAAACGACTGGTGCACCGACGCCACGAGCCGCCGCACCGCTTGCGCCTCATAGCCCTGCTTTTTGCCCAACCCCAGCAGCGCAACACCCGCAAAAAACGCATCGTTACGCACAATAAATTCACCCTGCTCTACACCAATGGCGGCAAAAAATCGCTCGTAATCGGCCACCCGCCAACCAACTGACCGACGCGGCAAACTAGCGTTGGAAATACGGATATCGACTGATTTTTCCACGCACACATTATACCAAAAGAGTGAGCTATAGACGTCCCTTGTTCTGCGGCTACTTTATAGTCGTGCAGCAAAACTTGCTATACTCTAAAGATATGGAAAAATTACGCCGCACCTGGCAAAAGACACCCAAAAAAATTCGCCAGACGATTATTTTTATTATTGGCTGGGTAGTGGTGTTGGTGGGTATTATTGATCTGCCGCTGCCCGGTCCAGGCTGGGTGATTATATTCTTGGGTTTTGCGATTTTGGCTACCGAATTCGCACACGCCAAACGCACGCGTGACTGGATGGTACATGTGTTGAAAAAGATTACCGATTGGTTCCAGCAACAATGGCAGGCGCTCACCAAAAAGAAGCGCTAATAGTCAAAATCTCCTCCGCCCCACAGTCGAATTCGCAGCCACACCAACCGCGCAAACACTACATGCACATGCAAACTGGCAGTCATGATGACCAAACCGATCAAGATATTAACTATACCGCCCATATCACCAATGGTGATTGTTTCTAGCCCTTGATCCACCGCCAGCAAACTATACGGTGCCACCAAGTTAATAAACAGCGCGATATACACACCCCAACCCGCAATACCCAGCACGCGCACTGCAGCACGAGCCACAATTTCGGAATGGAGCAAGTTTTCGCCCTCTTCGGCTTCTTCTACAATCTCTTCGGTGGTGCGCACAGCGCGCGTAATAATATCGAGCACAGTGTAGAGCACCAGCCCGGCAATAACCGCCACTACTCCCACAAACAAATAGTATGTAAATGGATTGTACACAAATACGCGCTGACGAAACACTTCGAAACTATCGCTCGCCAGCAATAACTGTGTCCGAAACCCATTGACCCCAAAAAGCGTATCGTAAAACAACTGATGCTCACTAATATACAGCCAGGCATGCGCGCCCAGCACCACCACCGCACCCACTACAGCAAACAAGCCGCTCGAAATCGACGGAGTAATCAGCCTGTGTCGAATCATGCTCTTATAATACGAGCTTATGGTTGGCGCTGTCTACTAGTCGAGTGGCGCTATGCTTTGAGCCCAGAGTTGCAATTCTTCTATAAGGAAGTGCGAGCTTGTCGTTTGAGCCTGAGTGGCCAATGACTGAAGTGTTTGCATGTATTTGGGCATGTCCCGCTGTAGACGCCCGGTGCGGTATGCTTCCCAAGCTACACGCTCATCTTGGCTCAGGCTTTGCGGATAATTGCGCGCTTTGTACCGAAGCAGCAGACCAGGTAAACGTTCATCAGCAAAATCGGGGTGCAAATCGGCCAGGTCGGCAGCACTGGCGTTGCGTACGACATTTAATTTGGTTTTGTCGCGATCGGCCATGAAGCCGTCGTACAATTGGGCATCCACGTCATCGGTGCGCGGGAATTCACCAGCAGTAAATACTTGCCGTAATTTGTCGCCCAAATCGCTACGACGCAAAATAGCCAGGTGCTTCTGCACCAGTCCGATATCTATTTTGATGCGCTCTTGTGCAGATTGGTCCAACACGCCCACAGGGGCCACCGCCGGGCACTTGTTGTAGCTCAACTCCTTGGCCGGCAAAGCCACAAAACCTTCCATCTGACGCTGTTCATAGTTAGCAAAACGCGCATCGCGAAGCTCAGCCACGCTCATAGCCGCCCAGTCAGTCGGGTCGTGGCGAAGATCGTACACAATTACCGAGCCCGGTTTGCCACCTGGCGCAATAGGATATGCAATGGTGGTGTGCAGCGTTTCTTTAGGGTAACGACCCGATGTATAGACAAACGGCTGCGGGTCGTCTAGGTTTACGAGTTTGGCTACTTCTTTTTTGTCGCGAACTTTGAGTAAATAGTCAAATAATTTCGGTTGCTTTTGCTTGATGAGTTTAGTCACGCCAATCAACGCTACCACATCACTGAGCGCATCATGTGCTTTGGTGTGGTCCAAGCCATTAACGCTCGACAGTAGTTCGAGGCGGTTAATCGGCTGGCCCTCTTCGGTAAACGGCCACACAATTCCATCGGGTCGCAGTGCGCGCGTCATACGTACTACGTCCAACATATCCCAGCGGCTGCGGCCATCTTGCCACGCCCATTCGTAGGGATCATAAAAATTGCGATATAGCGTGTAGCGCACAAATTCGTCGTCGAACCGCACACTATTAAACCCCATAACTGTTGTGTTGGGCGTAAACACCTGTTCATGCAGTAAGCGTACAAAATCAGCCTCGCTCATACCTTCTTGCTGCGTTTTTTGCGGGGTAATGCCAGTAATAAGCACGGCGCCAGGTTCGGGCAACACCTCTTCGGTCAGCGTCACCATGACGTTGATCGGTTCGCCCGCGGGGTTTAGATCGGCATCAGTGCGTTGCCCTGCAAATTGCATAATTCGCTGTGATTTGGGGTCAAAGCCGGATGTTTCTAGGTCGTAAAAGAAAAAACTCGTCACGTGATAAGTATAAAACAGATGGAAGAATTACGCACGGCGGACGACGGGGTTAAGACCGTCGCCCGCCGTACTGACCAAACGCCGCTACGAGAAAGATCGCGGCGGCAGGCGCTTAAGGCCGGTAGCCAGGGCGCTGAGAGTGCTCAATGTACTCAACGCACCCTCATTGCGGTTGAGGGCGTAGTACACACGCGTCCCCCATTTATTGCGCACGATCAGCCCCGCCCACGCCAACCGTTGGAGGTGGTGGCTAACCGTCGGCTGCGCCAACGTGAATCCGAGCTCGCCCAAACGAGCCACCAGATCCTCGACTGCCAATTCGCCTCGTCCTTCTGCAATCATGCAGAGCAAGATAAGCCGAACAGGCACCGACAGGGCGTCGAAGACTCGTGATAGACCGTCAACCTGGCCTTTACCGTCTTCACCGATCAGTTCTTCGATGAAACTCACTATCGCCTCCCGGGGTGTACCATAGTGGCCAAGTGATTATGCCATAATTAATAAAAGAATGGAATACCTATTGAAGTATTTCTCCCGGGGCGACGCGTTGCAGTGCGCGCCGCCCCGGTTGTAGGTAAAACGAACGGAAGGTCGGCTGCCCGTTGCCTTTGGGACGCCCCTTCCGGCGCGCCCCAGCTTAGGGATCTTTCATAATCCGCTTGGGCAAGCTTCGCTCCTATCATTCAGGATCGTCGCACTGCTGTGGACCAGGGACGATCTTCCGTTTCCTACAATGCCTGCGCTCCACGCCCTATCGAGAACGCAAACCTGTAAGAGATTACCCCCTTATACGGCCGCACACAACAAGACAAACCCCCTTATAGGGCGTATGCTTTCGCGCGAACGGCAGTTTTCTTAGCCTAACAGTCTACGTATCTACAGTCAAATGGTGACCACCATGGCGACCAATCACCACAACATCGCCCGGCTGGATTCCTAGCCGGCGCAGTTCGTGCATGATCCCCATTTTTTGCATGATATCGCGCAAACGGCGGCGACCTGGTTCGGTGCTGAAGTTGGTGCGGGCGGCAAATTTCTCGATTTTGGTACCCGTCACTACAAATTCACCATTTGTTTTCTGCACTTTCCAAGCCAGCGCGGCTTTGGTAGCGTCGAGGCCAATGACCGGCAAGTCATGGCTGGTACGCGTAGCGGGCTGCTTAGCGCGCTCTTTCACTACCAGTTTCTGAACGTCGCGCAATAATTCGGTAGTGCCAGTATGGGCTTGAGATGATATGGCCATGACCTTAGTCTTGGCAGGCACGACCGTTTTGAGCCGATCGATCTGCTGCTGCACACCATCTTCGGGTAAGCCGTCGATTTTGGTAAGCGCCACCACTTGTGGCCGCTTGGCCAACTTTTTGCTATACGCTTCGAGCTCGTTCATGATGGTTTGATATGTTTTGGCTACGTCGACTTCATACACGTCGATCAAGTGGATTAATACTTCAGTGCGCTCAACATGGCGCAAAAACGCGTCGCCCAAACCTTTGCCTTGCGCCGCGCCTTCAATAAGCCCAGGGATGTCAGCTATGAGCAAGCTGCTATCGTCGATATCTGCCACACCCAGGTTGGGCGTAAGGGTTGTAAACGGATAATCACCAATTTCGGGTTTGGCGTTGGTAACTACCGACAGGAATGTAGATTTGCCAGCGTTGGGCAAACCCACCAGACCAACGTCGGCAAGCAATTTGAGCTCTAGCGTCAGCTCTTTATCTTCGCCCTTCTCCCCCACTTCGGCTACACGCGGCGTTTGGCGCACCGACGATTTGAAGTGGGCGTTGCCATAGCCGCCGTCGCCGCCACGCGCCACGATTGCTTGTTGACCCGATGTTACTAGATCGGCCACAATGGTTTCGCCGTCAAATACCTGCGTACCAACTGGCACATTTACCAGCAAGTCGTCGCCAGCACGACCTTTTTGTTGACGGTGAGCGCCAGATTTGCCAGCCTGCGCTTCAAGTTCTTGTTTGTATCTAAAATGAACCAATGTGTTTTCGTTGGGGCTCGCCACCAACACTACATTGCCGCCGTGGCCACCGTCACCACCGTCAGGGCCGCCTTTGTCTACGTATTTTTCGTGCCTAAAACTGACCGCGCCGTCGCCGCCATTGCCTGCTTTTGCGCGAATTATAACTTTATCGACAAACATTACTTACTATTATAACATATTGGAGCTCATCGAGACATCGCTCAAATGATCCAGGCGTGTCGCTCGCCAGCCAGAAAGCAGCGAGCGACACGCAGACGTCAACGAGCCATCGCCAACAATCGTTGGCGCTCCTGTTCATCAACCACGCCGTAGAAATTCAGCAGGAACATGATGCCAGTCAGAGAAACACCGATCGCACCGTTTTCGATACGGCTCATTTTGGACTGTGACCAGCCCGACGATTCCATGACATCAGCCACTGATTTGCCGGCTCGTACGCGGTGCTATCTCAGGGCTGTACCCAGTTCGCTCTGGCGACCGCCCTTTGCTACCAGCTGCACCGCTGTAAGTTGCAAGTTGTCTTTGATGGCTTTCCCGACGAGCGCGGCTATTTGTGCCGCTAGTGCTTCACAGCCATCATGATCGATCGTCGGAAACTGAGTCAGAAGAGCGTCAACCAATGGTTGATTTGGGTTACGTTGCGTCACAGCACTTAACTATACCAGAACTACAATCGGTCGTGGATGAAGTTGTACGTACTCACTTGGTTGGCCGGGATAGTACGGCCTGGGCGCTGTGCGTGTGGACCACCAGAGGTGACATTCCAACCCTGATAGTTCATTTCCGATACATTGATACTGCCATCAGCATTGACGCTTTCAACAATACCCACGTGGCCAAAGCCGCTCCAACCAGCGTTCGTTTGGAACACGGCGCCTGGTTCTGGAACTTTGTCGACACGCCAACCACCCTGGCGAGCGTATGTAGCCCAGGTAATAGCATTACCCCAGTTACTCCCAATTGGACGGCCTAGTTCGGCGCGACGGTTATAGGCGTACCACGTACAATACCCATAGGCATAGCGGTTACCGGCAAAAATAGTTACTCGTGAACCACCCACAGAGCTACTGCGGTTTGACCCCTGATAGCCGGGTCGCTCGTTGGCCGGCAAAACGCCATCAGGAATAATAATTTTCTGTCCAGGATTCAAGCCACTCAACTCAAGGTCGTTAAACGCCACAATACGGTCCGCATCGGCTTGGTATTTGGTAGCCACCGACCCAGGAGTATCACCAATACGCACGGTGTACAAAATACCCGTCACCGGCAAAATGACCAACTGTTTACCAGCTGGCAGAGCGTCGCTCGTGAGACCGTTGGCCCAGCGAATCGTATCTTCAGATACGCCAAATTTAGCGGCTACCGCAGGTACGGTGTCGCCAGCGACGGCGGTGTAGGTGCGGATTGTTTTACCGCTGTTGAGCTGTACAATCTGCGGCTTATTCAAAAAGTTGTTGTCGGTTTGCGCTAGTTCGGTTTTGGCATTGAGTGAATCCGACAAGCTTTCGACACTGCTTTGGACTGACATATCGGCATATTGGGCTATGTTAGTAGCCAGATCAGCTGCTGCGATCTGGTCAACGGACAAAATAGGTTGCTGCAACACCGAAGACGGTTCGGCAGATGATTTACCAGATGTAGCCTCTACTGGGGCACGATAACTCAAGCCCACAACGCCAATAATCGCTGCTACAACCGCGATATGCGATCCGAGCAACGTCATATTTAATTTCTTCGTCCGGGCATGTAACTGCTCGGCGTGATTATCGGCAATATCGCTCAGCGAACCCTTGGGTAACGCTGGTATCGACGAGGTTTTGCCTCGTAGAAATGAGATACTGATATGCGTCTTTCTGAAGTCCTACTCTCGTAAGACTACAACTTTCCTGGCGTGTCTTTCTTCCATGTTTTTGTATGGAACAGAGATGTGTCGACCGTGTTGCTATTACTTATATTGGTAAGTGTTATAGCACCTCGTGCGACACGCCCTTGGAAGGGCACTCTCTGGGGTAGCGAACTGCTTCACCTCAAGTGCTTATCGTTATTTTAGGCTACATTGACACAAGTGTCAAGATATTGATTAACCTGCAAAACTAGTTTGACGTACAGAGTTTGTGGCAATAATTGCCGATGTTTACTTCGTGCTGCTCTTGCGTATACGCATAGTGCACTGTGCCATCATCGCCCGCCACGAAAAACAGATACGTGCCCGCAGCCGGATTGGCCACCGCTTCAATAGCATCTAGGTTGAAATTACTCACCGCACCTGGCGGCAACCCGCGGTATTTCCGCGTATTATAAGGCGAATCTATATCAGGCGACGGCGCGATACCTTTTTCTTTGGCTACATATATGTATGTGATGTCCGACCCAAGGGTCATACCTATATCCAGGCGGCGCTCAAATACCTGGGCGATCTGCCGTCGATCCTGCGATCCGGGCGCTTCGCCGCTCACGATAGATGCCAGCGTGATGCCCTGGTGCAATGTAAGGTGGTGCGCCGCCAGCCGATTGATAAGGTCGGATTGCTCTATGCGCTTGTCGAACTCTTTGAAAGCGCGTTTCAGCACATCCTGCGGTGTCGCATCGGCGTTCATGAAATATGTTTCGGGGAAGATGTAGCCTTCTAAATTTACGCCAGCCGGCTTGTCTTTGAGCAAAGGATCGTCATAGGTGGCTGCAAATGCAGCGTCGACATCGGCAGCCGCGAACCCCTGTTCCACCAGGCTTTGTTTGATCTCGACCAAGCGTTTGCCCGGCAGAATTGTCACTTTAAATGTATCAACTCGCCCTTCGTTGAGCCATTGCACCACTTCCTGTGTGGTTTGGTCGGGCGAGAATAGGTAGCTTCCGGCTTTGATGCTGTCTTGGCTATGCAAACGGATGTAGATCTGGGCCGCCAAACTACTGCGGATAACTCCTTTTTGCTCCAAAACATTGGCCACTTCCGCAGTACTTTCACCGGATGTTACTTTGACCAAAATCTTGGCTGCAGTTGTTTGGCGCGGCTGCAGTGCGCCATGATACCAGAAATAACCTATAAGCCCAGCGATCAACAGCACGACAACGAAGGAACTAACTCCGATGAGCCACCATGTAGCTCGGCGAGGTTTTTTGATAGCCAGTTCAAACTGCTGTCTACTGGGGAGTTCGTTTGTAGCCGGCGCGGTTGGCGATGGCACAGGCGTGGATCGAGGCGCGGCCGCTTTTCGGGGTCGCGACGTGCGGATGATATCGTTCACGACAAGCCATCCAAAAAATCTTGCAAAATTATGGTTGCGGCTTCGGCGTCTACATCTTCGCGGCGATAGGGTTTTTTGCGCTGCGCCAGACGTTGCTCGGCCAAAACAGAGGTCAAAGATTCATCTTGCCAGTGTTGCGGTAGATCCACGTTCGTTGCCAGTTGTGTCGCAAATAGTTTTACCTGACTTGTCTGATCGGTAGCGTCGCCCGACTGGTTACGCGGCAGCCCGAGCACGACGTCGGTAGCGTCGTGGTCTTGTGCTATTTTGCGTATTGTATCAAGGGTATCTGATTGGTTGACGATGGTTTGCAGCGGGCGGGCAATCCGCCCAATGGAATCACCCACGGCCACGCCAATCCGTCGCTCGCCCACATCCAAACCGACGTAGACATGCTTATTTACCATTACTTATGCTGAACTTGATGTTGATTTTGTCCGGCCCTGGGGCGGCATTCACCCAAAATGGTGAATATTCTACCTTTACATCATCCACACCTTGAATATCGCTAATCTGTTGTTGCACTTCGCCAGCACGCTTGCCGGTAATCTGGCGAGCAAGGGCTTTGGTGTCGACTTTGGGCCCAGCCTGGGCGGTGGTGAGCAGGCGCGTACTATACGTGGGTGTACCTGGAAGCTGCTGGAAACTCTGGAATTTTACTTTGTCGGTACCCAGATCGTACACTTGTTGGCTGCTTTGCGATTTGAGGACTAGGTCAACATCACTGGTTATCACCTTTTTTATGTCATCGCGCGCCACACTTACGAAGGTATATGTTGTTTCAATAGTGACCTTGCCCTGCTGCGCCTGCTGGCCAACATCTGGCGACACAACCGGTTGGCCGGCTTCGAGCAGATAACTTTCGGCAATGATTTGCTGGTCGCCGCCAAACTGGGCGCGCAGTTCGTTTTTGGCGCTTTCTTCGTCTTGCTGAGGTAGGGTGGTTTTAGCTTTGTCCACGTCGGCCTGCGACACTACCGTAACAGTTTGTTTGGTGCCGCCAGCCATGGCAGTGCCTTGAGCATCCACTTTGCCACTTACGCCGTCGATGTCATATCCCTGGGCGTCTAGGTTATAGCCGGGTCCAATGTCGGCAGCTTTGACCGCCACCGTGGCTTTGCCCGACGATGCGCCGCCCAACGTACATGAGCTGGCTGGGCCTGTAAATGCGGGCACGGTGACTTTGGCGGTACTCGTAAATACATGACCATCGCCAGAGGTAAATTTATTGCCAGCTTCCAGCGTAAACCCACTCGGATAGTCACAGTTGCGCAATGTCAGGGTACCAGTGGCGGCGTTGCCCACATCTTTGGTGCCGGTAGCGGTGAATTCAGCCACAACTGATTTCTTGAGCTGCTTCACCGTAGGTTTGAGTTTGAAACTCGTGATATCACTCTGCGGCAGGGCAGGGTCGAGCGTGAGGACTTGGTCGACGCTAATCGGATTGGTCTTGGCGACAATAGTCACTTCGGCGTGCGGCGCAATAAGAGTAGCCCATATCAGGAACAGGATCAGCAGCAACCCGCCGCCACCAAATATAAATATACGCGAACGAAAACGCTCAAAATTGGGCACTTTGCTTTTGGCTTTGTCCTTCAGCTTGGCGGTAATACCGCTCATGCCAGCCGGTTTGATACGTGGCGGCGCTGAGGCTTCGATGGCCGTATCACCGAGCTCCATCATGTCTTCTTCGTCTTTGGTGGGAGGATCGTGTGGCGCCATGCGACTCGAAGCAATTTCGCCTACGGGGAGTTCGGCGCCATTGATAATTTCGTCAACATCACTTTCTTGCGCGTCAAGTTGAGGGATTTCAGGCTTACTTTGCAAATTTTTGGCCACAGGGATTTTCACACCAGCGGCCAACGCAATAAGCGAATGTTCGTTCGTGATAAGCACCACGCGTTTGCCGGCTGATTGGGCGGCTTTGGTGAGTAATTTCAAATTAACTGCGCTTTGCAGCACACCTACGCGTTTGGGTGGTACGAGCGCGACGATTTTTTCTTTGGAACCTTTAACTTTACCGATGATGCCGGTGATATCGTCTTCGATGTCGATGTAAATAACGTCTTTGTTCATGTGCTCAATATGCGATTAAATGTGTCGCTGATTTTGGTGTCACTGGCACTTCCTACCATCGTATCATAGCCCACCCTGAGCAGTCCCATGGCGGTGATAAAAGTATGGTCAGTCACTTGACCGGTCACATCGCTCATACCCGCAACTTCGTTGGGCTGGATACGCTGCACAGTTGGTTTTTTGGTAAATGGCAAGCTTTTGTACCAGGGCTGTTCTTCGAGCGCCTCTACTAATTTGGCCAGGCTGGCACCACCGCCACAAAGCAATAGGCGGTTTGGCAAATGGTCGATGGCGTCGAATTCGCTCAGCGCCAGCTCAACTCCGTTGAGCCAGACTTCGAGTGTTTTGTCGAGCGCTTGGTCGAGTTTTTTCTTGATTTCGGGTTTTAGATTGGGCTCGTCAGCGTGTAATTTTAGCTTTTCAGCATCTTCGAACGGTAGGTCCAAATCTGTGGCGATTGTTTTGGTAAAACTACGCCCACCAATGCCAAACATTTTGGTGCCTTCCACGCCGCCGTCGTTTACCACAGCGATATCGGTGGTGCCACCGCCCACGTCGGCCAAAATCGCCGTAAATGTGCTGCTGGCATCGGTCCCCAATACGCTTCGGCTCACCGCAAACGGCTCAGCCGCCACAGCAATCAAATCCAAATCCAGTTCTTGTGCCGTGCGCTCCAACGCACCAATATGCACCATGGGCGCAAAAGCGGTATAAATCTGGATCGCCACGTCTTTGCCCTGGAACCCTATAGGATTACTAACTTTGTAGCCATCAATATGAATGCTCACTATAGCGCTGTTCACCAGCTTGATTTCGACATCGGCGTTGCCCGTTTCCCAGGCGATTTGTTTTTGAGCTTTGGTGTGAGCGCGCTCTTGCACCTTTTCGATAATAAATTCCATCTCGCGCATGTCGAGTGGCAGGTCGGGCTGGGGGCGTTTATAACGGATGGTGTTGGTAAGGCCCTTGACCAGTTCACCAGCAATACCAATGACTACTTTTTTGGCCTGCAAACCAGCCTGTTGTTCGGCATCGCTCAGCGCGGCTTCGCAGTTGCGTACCACAGCGCCAATATCAGCAATAGCGCCGCTATGCATGTCGCTGAGACCCTGGTGTTCGCGGCCGACGCCAATAATTTTGAGCTGATCGCCCTGCACTTCGGCAATAAGGGCTTTGACATATTCCGTACCAATATCCAGTGCCAAGAGATGCTGCGCACCTCCGGCCACGTTTTTGGGCAAGACTTGCTTGAGCTTATCGAGAATCATCTGCAGAACAGTATAGCATAAGCCGCCCGTGAATGCTTATGGTAATACTTGACAATAGTACCCATCAATGGTACTATTATAGCATCCAGAACTAGCCGGGGAGGCTGAACAATATGGAGTTTACTTTTAACCCCTACATCCTATTTGGCGGCGGCGGGTTCGTCATCGGCGGCATGTTCGCCGGACTGAACGGCCACCCTGGGTGGGCAACCACCCTCAGTGTGATCGGCCTAATCGGGTCGCTCATCGCCAGCCCACTGAGCAACTAGTATTCTGGGAACCAGGCAACCCCTCGCGCGCGTGCCACCCACGCTGCAGCAGGAGCGCCTGGTTTTCTATTTCATTCGGATTTTATATTGTGCCAATGTACGCTGCATCGTTCGCTCAGCTTCTTGGTGCGGGTCAGTATATGGCGCTTTGCCCGTGCGAGACTGCACCATAGCATGGCGCAGACGCTCACCATGCACAACCTGAGTACTTACGGCATAGCCGGCCGCTTTGTGTATTCGGACCGCGGGAACATTTTGCACATCCACCTCTACGACATTGTGATCAAACCCCAAGCCACGATCAAACGCTGTCGTTCGCGCCGCAATGGCAGCGCCGCCGTAGCCGCGACCCAAAAAAACGGCGCGCATAATGGCAATCCGCCCCACAGGATGTTTGGGGCCGCCGATATTCACATCGCGAAAGCCCGTAATGCCCACCAACCCCTCCTGGCAAAAAATACCCCAATGAATATTGTGAGGGTCATCGCTGAGTTCATCAAAATACTCACCACCATCGGCCAAGTCGGTCAACTGCTGAGCAAATGCCGGTTTCAAATAGCGTGTAACATCCGGACCAAGCTCACCAGGCAGGTCGGCGAGATCTGCGCGCGCAATGGCGCCCAAACGCACTTCAACTGGTCGTTCTTCGGTAGGTTCTATCTGGATTTCAGGGCCAAACGCCATAGACTAGACGAGAGCAGCCTTGATACGGCGGACGCCAGCACTGGACGCCTCTTCTTTGAGAATTTTGAACGTTTTACCACCTTCGCCAAGCGTGCCCGTGTGTTCAACGTGCGGGCCACCGCAAATTTCGAAGCTAAAACGGTCGTCGCCTTCGCCCATTTGATACACTTTGACCTTGTCGCCGTAGCGATCGCCGAAAGCGCCCATGGCACCCAGTTTGAACGCTTCTTCGGTGGGGTATTCTTGCCACCACACTTTTAGGTCTTTGCGGATTTGCTCGTTTACGATATCTTCGACTTGTTTGACTTGATCTGGCGTAACTTTTTCGGGGTGACTAAAGTCAAAGCGAATACGCTCAGGCGTGATGTTGGCGCCGCGTTGGATCACGTGGTCGCCCAACACTTGGCGCAGGGCTTTGTACATTAAGTGGTTGGCGGTGTGGTATTTGGTGGTGATTTCGCTGTTGTCAGCCAGGCCGCCTTTGAATACACCTTTGCTGGCGGTTTGGGAACGGGCTTTTTGTTCAGCCATGAGCGTACCAAATTGTTCGTCGGCTTTGTCGCTTAGTTTTGCGCCTAGTTTAAAGGCCTCTTCTTTCACGAGCTCTACCGGGAACCCGTAGGTGTCGTATAGCTTAAAGATATCGGCGCCGTCAATCGTAGCCTCGGCATCGCCACCGTGATGTCCGCTCGTTTTGAAGTGCACGATCTTTTCGAATTCGCGCACGCCTTGGCGCAAGGTTTGGCGAAAAACTTTTTCTTCTTTGGCCAAAATATCAATCACTTGCTGACGGCGCTGAGCAACTTCGGGAAAGTCAGCTTCGTACAAACTTACTACCACCGGCACGATTTCTTGCACAAAATTTTGTTCGACCCCTAAGTCAAACGCAAACCGAATGGCGCGGCGCAGTAGCCGACGCATGACATAACCCTGCTCTTTGTTGCTGGGCACCACGCCGTCGACCGCCAAAAATGTTGCGGCGCGCAAATGGTCGGCAATCACACGCATGGCAGCGGTATGGGCGTTGTATGATTTGCCCGACAACACTTCGAGTTTTTCGACAATCGGCCACACCACACTGATCTTAAAAATGTCAGGACTATTGATGGCCACTTGCGCAATGCGCTCTAGCCCACCACCAAAATCAACGTTTTGTTTGGGCAACTTTTCGAAGCCTTTGTCGGTTTTGATGTATTCCATAAACACGCTGTTGCAGATTTCGATAAACCGACCGCAGTCGCAGTTGGGATGGCAGTGTTCGCCGTATTTGGTGTCGTGCTGTACAAAATCGAATTCGTAAAACACTTCACTATCAGGCCCACCGGGTTCACCGGCTGGCATGTTGGCAATGCGACTGCCGCGCCACCACCAGTTTTTGGCATCATCATAATAAAAGATTCGCTCGCCGGGTTTGACACCACGCTTGGCGCCGTTGGCCTCGCTGCCGATTTCGGCCTCGGTCGCGTCTATGCCTTTGTCGGCAAATAGTTTCTTCCAGATTTCGGCACTAACGGTATCTTTGGGGATACCGGCCTGCGAATCACCACTAAATACAGTTACGTACAGTCGAGTTGGGTCAAGTTTGATAACGTCTGTCAAAAATTCCCACACCCATGGCAGCTGCTCTTGTTTGAAGTAATCGCCTAAACTCCAGTTGCCCAGCATTTCAAAAAAGGTAGTGTGGCGGTTGTCGCCAATGTCTTCGATGTCTTGTGCCCGAAATACGGTTTGGCTGTCGGCGATACGGGTACCATCGGGGTGTTCTTCACCCAACAAATACGGGATCATCGGCTGCATGCCACTGCCCGTAAACAATGTGGTTGGATCGTTTTGCGGCACCAAAAGCGCACGCGGAATAATAGTATGTTGGTTGCGTTTGCAGAATTCTAAATAAGCTTTGCGAATATCTTGAGCATTCATATCACAGAAATTATAACAGATAACAGCCAGGGACAATAAAAGAGCCGGTGATCCCGGCTCTTTTATATGTAGCCCCACTAGTTCTGAGCTATGTCTTTCCAGGCGTCTTTGGCTTTGTCGCCAAGATCTTTGGCTGCGTCTTGAGCCTTGTCACCCATGTCTTGGGCTGCATCGGCTGCCTTGTCGCCCATTTCTTGAGCTTTGTCGGCAACGTCGCCAGCTACGTCTTTAGCTTGCTCGGCGCCTTCTTGTACCTTGTCGCCTATGTTTTCTGCCGCCTTTTTGGCGTCGTCAGCCATACCGGCGGCTGCGTCCTGGGCTTTAGCTTTGGTGTCGTCCCAATCGTTCATGGACCCTCCTATGTTAAAGCTTATGTGCCTTAATTATACCATTTAAAAAGGGGTTGCGCGGTGGCAACCCCTTTTTACAACGCCGGCAGGGCGTGATTACATCATGCCGCCGTCTTTTTTCTCTTCTTCGCCACCAGCTGGAGCTGCGCCCATGTCGCCGCCTTCGGCTGGTTTGTCCATGCCGCCGTCAGCTGGAGCGCCTGCGCTTGGAGCGTCGCCGCCCATTGCGCCACCGTCAGTTTTGGGTGCGCCCATGTCGCCGCCTGCAGGAGGCATAGCGCCGCCTTGGTCGCCGCCCATTGGTGCGCCACCAGCAGGAGGAGTCATGCCTGCGTCGCCTTGTGGCGCTGCAGCTTGGTCGTCTTTCTTTTCGTCGTTACCCCAAAGGTTCATACGTTTTCCTTTTTATTACGTTAATGCTTACAAAGCGTAGTATAACGTGGTTTTTATTATGTGGCTAGTATTTAGCAATTTTAGTGAGGCGTGACGCGAATTATCTGGTCACTGCCGCCGTTGTCGGTGCTCAAATACAGGTTACCATCGGGGCCCTGCACTGCAGTGCGCAGGCGACCAAAGTTGCTGAGCACTTGCTCTTCTTTCGTAACTACGTTCTTTTCTATTTTCAAAATCTTGAGATGGTGCGCTTTGAGCACCGCGACCGCCAAGGCGCCGTCCCACCCTTTCCATTGAGTACCGCGCAAAAATGTAGCGCCCGATGGAGCTTGTGTGGGGCGGCCTGATTTCCAAATAGCAGTTTTAGCGTCGGGGAAACGGGTGAGGTCGGTCATGGGCACGTTTTCGATATAACCCACTGACGATGGCGCCCAGCCAAAATTACCCGCCACAAGTAGGTTCACTTCGTCATCTACATCTGACCCATGTTCCACGTTCACACCTAACACACCGTCTTGGGCTTTGGGGTAAAAAGCGATACCCTGCACATTGCGATGGCCAAAACTGTAAATACGCGGATCATACGCGCCGCCAATATTCCCGGTGGCCGGATTGCCGTCGCGGTCCACGCGTAATATTTTGCCACCAAGCCTGGTGGGTTGAATACCCGTGTCGCCGAGAGCCGCATCGCCTGTGCCAATCCACAAAAAACCATCAGGGCCCCATTTGACCCGACAGCCTGAATGCCGGCCGGGAAATGTAGTAGTGTTCATAGTAATACCGGTCACGATGTCGCTGCGATTATCCAGCCCAGACAAATCGTCTTTGAGATGCCAGCGCACTACACGAATATCACCGCGCGTGCTGTCTATGCACGTATAAATAAAACGGTTCTGCGTAAAATTAGGGTCAAGCGCCAGACCCAATAAGCCACCCTCGCCTTTGGCATAAATATCAGGAATCTGAGCCACACTCGCCATGCTGCCGTCGGCCTTCATAACATTCAGTGCGCCCTTGCGCTCAGTAAACAGCATTTCTTTGGTTGGCAAAAACACAATTTCCCAAATATGATCACGCCCGCTCACCACCGTCTCGGTTGTCAACTGGGGAGTGGCTGTCGATTTAGTCGGGATCACCGCCTGCGGCGCGTTAGCCGACTGAATATTAGCATCGATTGCTGCCTGCGCACCCCACCAAATCAGCACACCAGCAGCAGTCGCCACCAGCGCAAAAATCCCCAAGTACACCCACGACAACCATGGCTTCTTGGGCGGCCGTGTGGCTTGCTCTATAAACCCACCTGCATCCATGAGCTTATTGTAACAGGTCTGGCTTGGCCTGTTCCTACCGAAAAAAATAAAGCAGGAAAATTGCTATATTTTTCCAAAAATCTTCACCTCTATGCGTATCAGATCCCAGAAAAATAAACCGACTCCGAGGCCGACAACTGATAAGCAACCCCAAAATGCCGATGGAGCCATTACAATGAGCCAAACACCAAACGAACCAATGGCAATACCGAGAAGAATGAGGATGATCCCAATTATTTTTCGCGACATTCAGTTACCTTGTCTTAACCTGGGCATTGGCAAGATGATTGATCTTGCGTTCGCATTCATACAAAATAGTCCCTTACAGTAAACTTTCAAATACGTCACGTACGTTTTTAGCTAATATAACGGCGATGCCAAGCATAGCAAAAAAGGCACCGATAGAAACCCCAGCGAACCCCCAGATCTTTCCTTCAATTACTTGGATTACAAGCCAGAGGATCAGACTGAGCCCGACGACTATAAGAATGCTACCTACGATTATTCTGACTATTTTCATAGATTTATTTTATTGAACTTCTGTGCCGCAGCAGGATTTATGGGAGAGTATAAAACATATCTTCTATTGTTTTCCAAAAACTCCTGCCAGAATAGACAAGAAAGCCACTGCCTATCAAAGCAACACCAAAACCAATGACTGAAATACAGAATAATATTTCCGAAAATCGTCCTTGCATCAGCAACCAGGCCCCAAATCCAATTACGACAATTCCCAAAAAAATTAAGATTGAACCAATAGCCTTCTTCATCTCTTCCTTTATACTACTTTTTTTACCGTAGTGCAGCCTTGACTTCAGGCTGCACTACGGCATTTAGTCCCCTTGGCTCGTCCAGCGCGAGCGATTACTCGCATCGTTGTCACCTTGCTCGAGCCCCCTAGATACCTCGTCCTTCTCAACCTGACGACTGTTGCTCCGAAGGTTTTCGGCATATCTCGCTGCGTCATCGAGTTGACCAGGCAGGGCAGCGCTTGCAGAGCTAGCAGCCGCGCCGCTGACGGCGCCGTATAGTCCAAGCGCTACACCAACACCCTTCCAAAAACCACCTTGCTGCTGGGGCGCAGATGATGCCGCCGACCGTGATGCCCGCGTCTCCCGGTCGTCACTGCACCACTTGCAACCGCCAGTGCATCCGGCTATGCCGTTGGGGCATTTCCTTGCCCCACGCCCTCGGCCCACTGGGACCACACCCTCTCGGTAGATTGCCCTGGTCGTTAGAACACAACAAAGTTAAATATACTTTGGGTCAGATGTCAACAAATTTAATGGCAATATATCGTACCCGCGTCACGGAACTGCTGCGTGTTGGGGGCAGCCACAAAACTATAGTCCATGCGATCAGCCATAAGTGTAAGCTTGAGCACACCAAAAGCATGATTCTGACGTGTTGCCGTATTTGGCAACGGGTTTTGCAGCGGTTCCACACCGTAGCCACCCATGCCTGACACAAATTGGGTGATTCCTTGTTTGGCATCGATCGCACCATCGGGATTTTGCGGCGCAAATCGTTCGTAACTATGCGAATGGCCGTTGAGCACCACATCAACTTTGTTGGCATACAACTCGCGCCACAACGCATCAAACGTGACATCGCTAGCGTGACCGCCACTCGAAAATCGCGGTTTGTGCCAATACGCAGCCGTACAGGGTGAAGTGTCGGCCGTCAACACCTGGTGAAGCCATGTCATTTGCGCGCTCGTGGCTGATATGTCGATTTCGGAATTCAGGGCTACAAACAACCAATCGCCTACTTTAAAACTATAGTACCCTTTGCCTGCCTCGCCGGCCTGTGCGCCAAAATAACTGTAGTAACCAGCCGCACCGGACGTACCGTAATCGTGATTGCCAGGCGTAGGATGAGTTTTGTCTTTGAACGCACCCCAGGCTTTGTCATACGAATTCGCATACGACGCCGCTGAGCCAGATGGGTATTGATTATCGCCTAAAGTAATGACAGCGTCGGGGTTTATAGTTTTCACCAAAGCAGCTGTGTCAGCCTGCCGGCATGCAAATTGGGTCACCACCTGAGTTGCGTCGCAGGCGATATCGCCAGCTGCCACCACAACGTAACTTCTGGCCGATTGACCGGTCGATACGTCGGGCTCATTCGACTGACGGGCAGCGATATCTGCTATCAGCAATCCCGCCAAGACACCAGTCAAAAGCAGGCCGCACCCTGCCGCCACGCATTGCACCCACCATTTCTTTACCATAAGCGCAGTATACCGGCTGATGGAATTGTCGGCAACGTAAGCTAGGCTATAATCCCGCCGCCCACCACACGTTCACCATCGTACAACACAGCCGATTGGCCGGCAGTCACAGCGCGCTGGGCGTCGGTGAGTGCCAGCACAACGCTATCCGCGCTGATTTCTTGCACCATGCATTCGCTCAACGCCGCGCGGTAGCGAGTGCGTACCTGGTATTTTTTGCCTTTTTCTGGCGCCGCGTTGATCCAGTGCAATTGATTGAGGTGCAATTCACTTTGCCATAAGTTTTCGTCATTGAGATCAGTCGTAACATATACGATGTTTTGCTTCATATCTTTGCCCACCACGTAGTACGGTAGACCCCCGCCCACGCCCAACCCATGTCGCTGGCCGATGGTATAGAAAATCGCTCCATCATGCTGGCCAATCACGTTGCCTGTTTTTTTATCGATGATATCGCCAGGTTCGCCTTGCACATATTGGCTCAAAAACTCTTTGATACCCACCTCACCCACAAAACATATGCCCTGGCTATCAGGCTTTGCGGCCGTAACCAACCCCAAGCGTACGGCATGCTCACGCACCTTATCTTTCGTCATGGTACCCAGTGGGAATAACGTTTTTTGCAACGCCTCTTCGGTGACGCGGTACAAAAAATACGTCTGATCCTTGGCTGTATCGCGCGCTGTTTGCAAAATTGCGTCAGCCGACCCGTGCCCTGCAGCATCCAATCCAGACTTTTCTGACCCGTAGGGCGAAACAGGCCGAACCATTTTTTGTGGTTTGGCCGGGTCTGGATTGGACGCAAGGGGTGCGGGTCGATCCTCGCCATGCAATACCCGCGCATAATGCCCCGTGGCAATCATCTGCGCCCCATCCGCAAGTGCCGTCTGCAAAAACAATTTAAATTTAATCTCTTGATTGCACATAATATCCGGATTAGGCGTGCGCCCGGCCTGATATTCGGCAATCATATAATCTACCACCGCCTGCTTATATTCCTTCTGAAAATCAAACACCTTAAAATCAATACCCAACTGCACCGCCACCCGCTTCGCATCCGCCAAATCATCAGCCCAGGGGCAAATCATACCCGGCAAATCCTGTGTCCAATTCTTCATATACACACCAGTCACTCGATAACCCTGTTCCTGCAACAACGCCGCAGTCACCGAACTGTCCACGCCACCACTCATACCAACATACACGTGCGTCATGATTGCACCGCCACCACAAGTGTTTTTACACACTCACTCAGCGCCAACCACCAGCCGCTCAAAGTAGTCCACCAAAAACTCGGCCACAATCTGTCGGTGCTGGTGGGGTGGTTCACAATAGTCACGCTATCACCAAAAAATTTCTGAAACTCCAACGACGCGCGATGCTGATGATATGGCGACGTCACCAAAACAATACGCTTGGCGTTCAGTAATAGCTTACTCGTATTGCGCGCATTGGCCACCGTATCAATAGCCGCGCTGTCTATCACGATAGCGCTTTCTGGCACGCCATCTTTCACTGCTTGCGTACGCATAGCTTGGGCGTTGGACGGCCCGGTCGTATCGAACGCCGCACCCGAAAACACCAGTGTGGGCGCCCAGCCGGCTTGATACAGTTTGATCGCTTCACTCGCACGCGCCTGCGTATCACCCCCGCTAATAGCCACAATAGCATCAGCTGGCGCGCAAGCCGCCACAGTCACGTCGGGTTGGGAGCAGTTCTGCAAATCGTCGATATTGAGATAATTCTGCACACCCCAAATCAGTGCGATAGCCGCACCGACAAACAGACTTGTTACAACTGCAAGTTTTATCATTGGTCTTTCTATTATCGCAATAAATGGATTATGGCTCAAATGATACGTCGGGGCGGCCGGTGAGGCCGCCCCGGTTGCTACTCCGGCTCCACGGGGTTGGGTACGAGCGAATCGGCGGGTAGCAGTTTCACCTCCAGCTGGAAGCGCTGACCCGTCGGCAGTTCCGCTGTCAGCAACTCGCCCAGACTGGTTTCGCGCGCTCCGAGATTGGCTTCCCTGGCCGCAAGCCAGTCCACGTTCACTTCGAACCGAAGCAGCCCGTTGACCATAGTCGGGGAAAACCGCACTCCCACGTCCCCCGGCACGAGTTCACCGTTGGGGTCATCGCAAGTCATAGCCCCAGAGACGCCCTGCTGCAAGATGCGGACAATGTCCATATGGTGTAGATCATGCACCCCCAGCACATCGGGGTCGTGGTATACAATGATGGCCACCCTCATGGGCGAACGCCTCCCGCCTGTCGGATTACTCACTGTAACGCGAGTAATTGAGCAAACTAATACTATCACAAAACAATCTTCAAAGCTATATGTCAAACTTTCCTGCGTCTACTACAATAGGGCTACTATCGCTTCGGCTGCCCGCTCCACATCTTGGAGCGTCGTCTCACGCCCTAGAGTCAGACGCAAACTCCCCTGTATTGCCGTGTCGTCAAGGCCGATCGCCTGTAGCACGTGCGAAGCCGTACCTTTGTTGGCGGCACAGGCCGAACCAGTGCTGGCCAGGATGCCGCGCTCGTCGAGCTGCATGAGTAAACGTTCACCATCTATGCCAGGCCAACTAACATGCAGATTATTGGGCAACCGCTTTTTCGTACTGCCGTTTACCACCGTGTGTGGCGCCATGTCGCAGATGCGACGCTGCAGCTCGTCGCGCAGGGCGCCGACTTTGGCGATAGCTTCTTTGCGCTCAGTCTGGGCGATATCCAACGCAGCACTCAACCCAATATATCCAGCGACGTTTTCGGTGCCAGAACGCAACCCCATCTCTTGCCCACCCCCCACCACTTGTGGCTGCAGGGTCACGCCAGATTTGATATATAATACGCCAGTTTGCTTAGGGCCATACATTTTGCCACCATTGAGTGTGAGTAAATCCACGCCCAGCCGCGCAGCGTGCACATCGAGATAGCACGCTGCTTGGCTGGCGTCGGTGTGCAGATAGAGAGGCATGGGGTTATTTTTGAGTTGGCGTAAGCGGCGCGTTTCTCGCACCAATTCGGCAACATCACGCAGTGGTTGGATGGTGCCAATTTCGTTGTTGGCATACCCGATACTAATAATAGCCGTATGGTCAGTCATTGCTTTTTTAAGCGCATCCAGGTCGATAATCCCATCCGGCTTCACTGGTACCAGCGTATGGTCGTACTGCCTGGCAGCGGCCAACACCGCTTCGTGTTCGATAGCGCTTACCACGCAGTGTGCACTGGGGTGTAGGCGCATCACACCATGGATCGCCAAATTTATCGACTCCGTCGCGCCAGCAGTAAAAATAATCTCCGCAGGCTTGGCCCCCACCCAATGCGCCACTCGCTGCCGCGCAGCATTTAGATCCTGGCGCACCAGTTTGGCCGCCACGTACGAACTAGACGGATTGTAAAACGTCTTGGTGAGGTATGGTTTCATGGCCGCCAACACACGAGCATCGAGCGGTGTGGCCGCAGCGTAATCCAGATAAATCATTACTTTTTAATCGTAGCAGATTTGGGCAGTGGTCGGCCGGTATGCGGATCGTAGCTATACACGCCGCGCATCACTTGTTCGTAGTACAGTTCGATGGCGGTCAATAGATTGGCCAATTCCTGACCTTCTACGTTTTGATAGGGATGGCCGTCTTGGACTTTGATCACGCCCGTTGTTTGGATCTCGTAGCGAGTGGTGATGCTCTGCAGTTTCTTGCTGGTAGGATCATGCCATTCTTCGTACCACACCCAAGTGTGTTCATCGAGGCAAAAAAACTCACGTCGGTGACCTTTGGGTATGGGGCCAAATAGTTGGGCGCCAATTTTGGATTCTTTGCGGATAAGATCACGTACGGTAGCCGTCTTAAAATTAACCTGCCGCGGGGCGGCAGTCGTATCGGTTCCGGTTACGAGTTGGGCAATTTTTTGTAAAAAACCCATACTATATTCCTAACTGAGAAGGGCGATATTGCGCACTGCTCCCAAGTTGTGTCCAATACTTACAGCTCGAGTGAAACGATCAGACACATTCTCGGGCGTTTGCGCTTCTCGAGGTGCAGGCTGGCTGGGGACTGCAATCGCTTCCACTTGGCGGCGCAACGCAGCCACGTCGGGCTGTTTGTAGCCACGGGTATCTTCTGGAGTGATGGTAGCTGTAAGAGGCTCAACGTCTGGGCTATAGCCCGGGCTGAACCTTTCGACAGATGAGGTCATTTCGGCGGTTGGCATGCCAAATCCTTTCACTTATTTGTTAGTGAGTGTTGGTTTGACGTGTTTGTTTAAGGCATAAAAAGCGTCTGCGCGTTATGCGTGGTCGCGTGGGCCAGTCCGGCCAGACTTTCACCTCGCAGTTCAGACAGAAATTCTGCCACCAAACGCACATTCGCAGGCGTGTTCATTTTACCACGAAGTGGCACAGGGGTCAAGAACGGCGCATCTGTTTCAAGCAGTAGATTTTGCAACGGAATGGCACGATACATCGCGATCTGTGCCTCGTTTTTAGTAAAAGTAGCAATCCCATTCACACCTATGAATAGGCCACGGGCAAGTGCTTTGTCTAGATTGGCCTGCGTGTCGGTAAAACTATGCAGCACACCCCTAATACCGTGATAGTCATCGAAGATGGGCCAAAAATCATCAAATGCTTCGCGCACGTGGAAGATAAGGGGCAGATCGTGCTGCAACGCTAGTTCTATCTGAAACCGCAGCGCTTTTATTTGATCGACCCTGGGCGAGTGGGTGTAAAAGTAGTCTAGGCCGCATTCGCCGATAGCAACTATTTTGTTCGGCGCTCCCCCGCTCGTCTCAGGCCGGGCGAGCTCCAAAGGCAAAATCGATCTCGCCCTTTGCACCCTGCGGGATAGCAAAGCCTTCGTTGAGCGGGGGAGCGCCGAACCCGGCAACGGTAGACTTGGCGGCGCCGTATCAGGAAGGCTCACGTTTCCCGTGTTGCGAACGCGCTTTTGCGCACGAGCAAGGCCTGACGGATACGGCGTCGCCGAGTCAGCGCTTAACAACGCGCGCAGCTGCTGCCAATCCCCCGCCTTTGCTTCGTGCGGGTGCACCCCAATACTGGCCCAACATTGCGGACGGTCGTGCACAAAATCTACCGCCAGCTGACTGTCGGCCACCGTGGTGCCCACGCAAATCATCAGGCCTACCCCCGCCTGTTCGGCCTGAGCAACCAGCTGGTTGGGGTCAGGGTCGCCAAACCGCGCCCACAAACCGCTCGTTTCGCCAGTTCCCGCGGTGGCAGCCTGTGTTTCGTGGATATGACAATGGGTGTCAATAAACATTACGTCTATGGTACCACCTTAAGAACATTGAAGATATGTTGCTTATATTTTACAATATACGTCAAGCGCAAGGAGTGCCTCTGCCGCAAAAAACCGCAGCAGTCTACCCCCGAAGGGGGATGTCGAGATGTTCGACGCAGCGTTTAACCCATGGCATAAGCTGACCGTGGTGGACGACAGGGGGCGCAGGATCGTCTGCGCGGCTCTACTCCCGAATAGCCAGCACCTGGGTCACGAATACTGGGGTTTCGAAGTGGACGTCCGGAATCGGTTGCTCTACAATATGGACCCCTACTCTCTGCCCACGCCGTTGTTCCGTAGTTTCTGCCCAAGCAACAATAGCTCCATTGAGGCACCTTACAGCAAGGTCATCCGTAATTCCCAGCAAGCTCAGCCCATTGGCAGGCAACTGGGTCTCTTGGACCTGAGTCCTGCCATCATCAGCACCGCCGAACGGGACGCGTTGAGATGGTCTACCGTCGACGACCTCTGCCGCATGACCGCTCTTGCGGTCCTAAGCGCCGCGTTTAACACGCGACTGATCGGCAGCAAGGTGCGCGATGAAGCCGACTTTGAGATGCTCGGCAACCAGCTGGACAACCCGGCACTCAATGTGAGCTTCTCCGAAGAGTGGAGAAACGCCTGGAGGTTAAGGTCATTACAGCACAACTGGGGCGAAATCCTAGATATCACCGCCCGACTTGCCGCCTGGAGAGTGCGTCGCCAAGTCAAAGAAGTTTTCGACCATGCGCGAACGCACTCCGCGTAGCACGAGCGGCGGGCCCCACACCGGGCCCGCCGCAGGCAAAACTTTTGCAGACCGCTTAGGCGGTTTTTTGATTTTCGGGGGTTTGCGATTTTGGCCTGTCGCCCTTACCAGCCGCTGGGTCGGGTGTATGCTTGTAGACTTTGGGGAACAACACACCGTTGTATGGTGTGACTTGACCGTTAGCAAAGATATGTTTGATAGCTTCGGCAGTGGTGGGTAGGAATGGCCACAACAGATCAGCCACTTGCTCTAGACTCCCGGCGGCGTACGCCAATACTTCTTGTAGATGTTCGGCTTGTTCTGGCTTTTTGGCTAATTCCCACGGTTTTACCTGCTCCAGATAGATATTGAGGTTACGAATCATCAGCCAAACGTAGTCAAGCGCCCGATCAATACGGTATTGGCGCAGCTCATCCTGGTAAATGCCGCTGTCGTGCTCTGGCCGTGGCATGTCGCCAATCACGCCTTGCTGATAACGATTAATCATAGCCGCCACACGCTGCACCAGGTTGCCCAGCTCGTTGCCCAGCTCGTTGTTGTACGAATTTTCGAACTTTTCCCAGGTGAAATCTCCGTCGTCTAGCGTGGGAATATGCCGCAAGAAAAAATAGCGAAAGGCGTCTACACCATAGCCGTCTACAATTTCAACAGGATCCACCACGTTGCCCAATGTTTTGCTCATTTTTTTGCCATCAGACATCACGTGGCCATGTACCATAAGTGTCTTGGGCAATGGCAGATTCAAACCGATCAACATGGCTGGGAATATTGCAGCATGAAAACGCAAGATGTCTTTGCCGCCCACCCACACATCCGCCGGCCAAAATTTGGCAAAATTCTCACCGTCAGGATAACCGAGCACTGTAATATAGTTGAGCAACGCCTCAAACCACACATACATCACATGATCAGGGTCGCCGGGCACTGGTACGCCCCAGCTTAGATGAGCTTTGGGGCGGGAAATACTGATGTCTTCTAGACCTTTTTCTATCAACTGTAAAATTTCGTTTTGGCGGTGGCTAGGCACAATCTTCATCTCGCCAGCAACGAGGGCTTGGCGGATTTGTTCACCAAAGGAACTGAGTTTGAAGAAATAGTTCTCTTCGCTCAGACGCTGATACGGTTTGTTGTGCAACGGGCATACGCCGTTGTTGGCGGTGGCTTCGGCGTCGGTCACGAACGTTTCGCAACCGGTGCAGTACCAACCTTCGTATTTGCCTTTGTAGACGTATTGCTGCAACTGCGTCCAGACTGTCTGTACGGCTTTTTCGTGCTCGGGGTTGGTGGTACGAATGAAAGCGGTGTAGTCGACGTTGAGTTTTTTGATAAACGCTTCAAATATTTTCACCATGTCGTCAGTGTAGGCTTGCGGTGTTTGCTTGAGTTCTTCGGCTTTTTGGGCAATTTTGGCGCCATGCTCGTCGGTACCGACCTCAAAAAACACCTCACTCCCCTGCTGTTTGTGTAGGCGGGCCAGGCTGTCAGCCAACACATAGTCGATAGCGTTACCAATGTGTGGTTTGGCATTTACATACGGGATAGCGGTGGTGATATAAAATTTGTTCATACTAAAATCGTTTCGAGTTATAGGTTTATTGTAACAGAGTAATTATGAGAGTGTAGGTAATCAGGCGCCGCGCGGGCGCATGAGCATTGCTGAGCTGATGCAGATATTACCTAGCATTGACGTAAGTGTAACGCAACAGATGGAGGAAGTCAAAAATACTTGCGTTCCTTACTCGTTTATGGTATTATAATACTGTTACTGACAGATCGGCTCTGACGCACATTAAGGACGAACTATGCCTGGATCCCCTGTGGCACCCCCGGCCGCAGCTCTCAGCCCCGCCACGCAACGCTTCACCTGGGCAGCGCTGGCAACACCGCTGCTCTGCTGCGGGTGCTGGCCGATTTCAGGGACGGTGGCGATTATCGCCTTCGTCCTGTACATGAAGTCTGGTGGAGAAGCCTGGCCCATCCCGCCCCTCAATGGGCAGGAGTTCTGGACCTGGGTCCGAACGACCGCCAGCAACTCGTACTTCTGGCCCTGGGCCAGAACGGCCATCGGGGCAATCCTGTCCGCCGGCCTGGCATTCATCTCAGTCCTGGGCTTGGTCGGCAACTGGATCTCGTCGTAACACTGCGGCCGGCCGTCTCACGCATCGCTGCGCGGACGGCCGGCCCGGCAACACACTTATACAAAACGCCAGTCTGGCGCTTTTTTATTCCCCTAGTATTTATAGATAATTTCGCTTTTGCCCGCCGCCTTGTCCCCACGTAGGGACTGGCGGCGGGCTGGCGTCATGCGCGCTCTGGCTGATGGCCAGCAGCATCTTCGCGCTCCTTCGGAGGGTCGGGCAGGGCGATGTAGTTGGTGAACAGGGTGGCGTTGGGGAATTCTGTAACCAGAAGTTCCAGATACCACTTCCCCGTGTCACCTTCGTACAGTCCGTCTTGGTACTTGCGGATACTGAGCGTCGGATGATTCCGCAGAATTTTACCGATCCGTCTCAACACCGACCGACAGTCTGACGCAAAGATGATGACAACATTCGGGCTGTCCGCTCGATCAGGACTTGCCGCCCAGAGGCCAAAACCAAGGGGCGTTTTGCCATGTGCGAGCTGCAGATCCTTCATGTGCCACTGCTTGCGGTGACGCGTTCTGGTCTGGCTGGGCTTACCAAGGGCTTCAAGGAGATATTGGTCGTAGTCTGCTTTGACTACGTTCAGGATCTCCAGGAGCACCATCATCTGGCGCCACAGCTCAACCATTGCCTTGCGGGTGAGAATCATGTGTCACCTCGCGCAACTTATACTCCCAGGGAAACTCCCTGTGGATAACATATATGATAACATAAACTTATATCTAAATCAATGGGAAGACATCTGTTATTAATGTGGTTTAGTAAGTACTATAAAAGCATGTCGAAACACAGGCACGTTCTTGACCTAACCGACGCGCTGGCCGCTGCCCGGAGCAAAAAATGCTTTTGGGTGGCGACGTACGACCTAGGGGTTGATATTGCGGCCCTGCAGCAGGCTTGCCGTGAGCTGCTGGCAAAACACCCAATTCGGGCGAAAAACAAAGGCATCGGCGAAGTTTTGCGAGCAGTATCGCTAACCCATCGCCCCGCCGCCCGCGACCCGTTCTACGACGGCAACAACATCCAAACTCTGTCGGACGGGCAGCGGGTGTACAGCGAACTTGAGTTCACGGAGTTCAACCAGGAACTGCGCCAAACGGCGCTTGAAGATCTGTACCGTGCGCTACCCTTTACCCCGGGCCGGATGCGGGTGATGCTTTTGCCACCGCTAACGGTGTACAAAATGCACACCGATCAGGCACCGCGAGCACACTTTGCCATCGACACCAACCCGGACTGTTTTTTGCTGTCTGGCACCGGCGAAACACACCATGTGCGGGCAGATGGCCTGTGCCATGTCTTTGACACTACCGGCCTGCACACGGCGGTTAACGCTTCTGAGCAGCCGCGACTTCACCTGGTGATAGCGCTGGCCGATTACGAAGAGCGCGCGGCCTGAACCACCCGGCACTCACTGACACCCGCGCAGTGAGTGCCGGCAATAAATGTCTTATTAACTATTCCAGCCCGCCGCCCACATTCACCCACTGGCCGCCAATTTGTTTCTGAAAATAACTGTCGTGCGACACGTACAAAATAGCGCCGTCGTAGCGCGCCAAAGCTAGTTCTAATTCTTCGATCGATGGCAAGTCCAGGTGGTTGGTGGGCTCGTCTAAAATCAGCAAATTGGGGTTGCCGGCAAACATGCGGATTAGCTGCAGCCTGGCTTTTTGGCCGCCCGAAAGTTGGGCCACTGATTTGGCGCGGTCGACATGCGGGTCAAACAAATAATCGCTGAGCGTTTTCATAAGTTGCTGCTCGGTCGCGGCTATACCAATCGATGTGTAAATGCGCTCGATAGCTTCGCCCAAAGTCACATCCAAATATGACGCGTCTAGCTCCTGTTCGTAGCGGCCGATGCGACATTTTTTGTCCACTACTATCTCGCCAGCCTGCAATGTTGGTGGTCGCTCTCCGGCAGCTGCAGCCATGATGGCAGCAATTAGCGTGGATTTACCCGCGCCGTTGCGCCCACGCAACTCTACCCTGTCGCCAGCGTCGATAGCGAATGTCATACCCGTAAATAGCGGTTGATCGTACCCCAGTGTGATCTTTTCGACCGCCACTAAATGCGCGCCGCGGTGCGCCTGAGGTGTCTTGGGCTGTACGCGGATGTTTTTGGCTTTGTAGCGGTGGTATTTTTCGGTGACTTTGTCGTTGAGTTGCTCCAGTGATTCTTGGTCGACCCAAAAACTGGGCTTGTTGAGGGTCTCCAAAATTTCTTGTTTTTGTTTGAGCAAACGATTTTCCATGACCAAGAACGGGTTCTTTTTGTCGGCGGTGCCGCTCCAACCAGCTTTTTTGGAACGGGCCCAGGCGATCTGTTTGTCGAGGTTGGTGATAGTACGCAAGCTGGTTTCGTAATCCTGCAGCTGGGTCGCGGTGGTCAGGCTATTTTGACGCAAATATGCGGCGTAGTTGCCCACAAAACTGCGAGCTTGGCCGTCAATCATCTCCACAATTCTATCCACGTCGGCTAGCACATCGCGGTCGTGACTAATCACCACTATGGCTTGCGGTGCGTTTTTGAACCATTTAACAAATCGAGCTTTGGCCACAAAATCCATGTGGTTGGTGGGCTCGTCGATAAGCAACAGATCAGCCCGTGCGTGCGCCAGTTTGACCAACTCTATAAAACGCCGTTCGCCACCCGAGAGCGTACCCACTTGTGCGTCGGCTTTGTCGGCCAGTTGATAATCCGCCAGTGTGGCGCGCACTTCGTCTTCCACATGGTAAAACCCGTGCTCGGCGAACTGTTCTACAGCATCAGCAAACTGTGCCTGTTTGGCGGCATTGTCACCCATATGTGCGGGGTACGTTTCGATGATGTGTTTGAGTCGCGCATACTGCGGCAACTCCTGCAAAATATATTCAACTGCCGTCTGAGATGCAACGTCGTGGTGCTCTTGGCGCGTACTGGCCACCACCACACCTTTTTTGTAGATGATATCGCCTTCAAAATCGCCGTCAGATCCATCCATAATGCGAAATAGCGTAGATTTACCTACGCCGTTGCGGCCAATGATGGCGAGTTTTTCGCCTTTTTGAATGGTGAGCTGCAGATTGTGATAGAGAGAGGTGGGGCCGAAACTTTTGTCGGCTACCCGGATAGTTGCGATCATATGGATTCTCCAAATAAAATAACGGGGCTAATTTTGGGTGAATGTGATCTAAACTATCATAACTTGTTTAGTGTATCAGGGGGTGGAGTCGGTGGTCAACAGCGAGGGCCAACGCATGCCAGTCGTCAAGTGACAGCGCTTCGGCGCGTTTGTCAGGGGCGATGTTGGCAATGCGCAGGAATTGCTCCACATCGGATTTGTCGCGATGCAAGCCACCGGCCAAGCTACTGCGGAGCATTTTGCGCTTTTCACTAAAACCAGCTTTGACCACACGCATAAAATCTTGGGGCGACACGTCACTATAGCGTGGACCGCGGTAGTGCATGACAACCACTTGCGAATCCACTTGTGGCGGTGGGTCAAATTTGTCGCGCGGCACCAACACGTCCAGGCTGATATCGGCGTAAAATTGAGCGCTAACGGCTAATATACTCATGTCGCCAGGGGTGGCGGCAAGACGCTGGGCGACTTCTTTTTGGATGAGCATGACAATGACGCTGGGTGGTGTTGGCGATTCGAGCAGACTACGCACCAGGTTGCTGGTGAGATAATACGGCACGTTGGCCACAACTTTGTAGCCGGCAGGGAGTTGCGACAGATCAAATTGCAAAATATCTTGGTGCACCACGCGCAAGTTATGGGCCGGAACGCGGGCCGGCAGTTCACGAGCCAGTTGGTCGTCCAGCTCTACGGCTACTACCTGGTGGGCGCGCTGAGTGAGCTCAATGGTCAAGGGGCCGAGGCCGGGACCGATTTCCAGAATGGTGTCGGTGGGCTGGATGGTCGCCGCATCGGCGATGGCGCCGAGAGATTTGCTGTCGAAGAGCCAATGTTGGCCCAGAGATTTTTTGGGGGTTACCATGTGTTTATAGAAAAAGCTATGGTCATGCTACCAGTTGTGGTGCGCAACCCAGTAATTGTAGGCTGCGGCCCAGCTTTTATATTTTTTGAGGGCGTAATTATTGCACCAGGTGAGCTGAGTGATGGGGTTGTACTGCCAGTCGGGGCCTGCGGCGGCCATTTTGCCGGGCGGCGTGCTTTGGCATAACCCATAGCCACCACTGGTAGGTGCGCCGTGATATGCAGGGCAAACACCCCATTCGCCCTGCCATTTGGTAGCGCACCAGCCGCTTTCGCGAGTGATAATGTAGTCTACGTAAGCCCAGTCGCTTTCAGGAATGCCCACGGCAGTCATGAGCTCGGCCTTGCTGACACTAAGGTTGACCGGCGGTTTGACGCCTACCACTTCTACTTGTTCTTGGGGTTGCGCGGTGATGACGCTTTGGATTTCGGTACGAGATATTTCGCGGCCGTCTTGCGTGTTGATTTCGTATGTGACACTACGCTTGCCTAGCACACCAGCCGTTTGCACGCTCTTGTAGCCCAGTGGTCGGTCCACGTCTTTGATCTGGCGAGTAGAGAATGGCACATCTTCGTCTTGTGCTACCGTTTGCACGCCGTTGCGCCACACGGTGAGCGTCATATTGGCAGTGATTGCAGTGTTGAGTGGTGTGTTGGTGCCATCTTGGCTGCCTAGCACGACGTTTTTTTCTTTCAATAAATCGCCCACGGTTTGGCTCTGGGTGCGGACACTCAACTGTTTGCCGTAAAGTACAAGATTGATCGGTGTGGCACGGTGAATCACCAGTTTGAGCCCGACACTGCCTTCAGCCACAAAATCGTTGATGCGCTCCATAGCGGTAGTGTCTTCGGGGTACAACGCCAGTTTGGCGCTGCGGATAATTTCTTCTGAGCTCGTAGACGCCGTCATGACGTCGTAGCGGCTTGGGCCGTCGACAATGGTGACGGGGCGAGCGCGATAGACATTGATGTTGTAACTCGGGGCTACCAGCGTGGTATCGACAGCCGGTTCGACATTGTCGTATTTCTGTAAACTCACATTCACGCGCGCCAACACATCTTTGACCGTCGTGGCGTCGGTCACGACCGTCTGCTCCACGCCGTCATGATAAATAGTAATCACCCGCTCGTTTTCGGCACGGGTATGCGGCACATTAATGAAGAAAATAGCAAACACAAGTGCTAGTGCCGTAGCGCCAGCCCACCAAAGACCTCGTCTTCCCAAAAAACGTCCTTGTGTATGCATATGATGCTGAAGGCCATTATATCAAATCGTGCAAGCGCAGGGAAAAACTAGGTTAACTTTAGGGCTTCGGTAACTGTCGGGCTAAGATGGCGCGGCAAATGTTCGCGCGGAAACCACGACACGTCTAGCATCTCTAGCTGACGGCGGCGAGCGATGTTGGCGGGTCGTTTGGCGACCGTAATAGCAAAACAAATAATAGTAAATTTGGTCCGCGACGCTGGGTTCACAAACGTGCCGATTTCTTGCAGCTCGTCTATGGGTACGCGCACGCCCGTTTCTTCGAACACTTCGCGGCCAGCAGCTTCGGCTGGTGTTTCGGTGCGATGCATACCACCCCCGGGCAGACTCCAATTTTGATGGCTAAACCAGCTGCGCACGAGTAGCAGCTCGCCCTCTTCGTTGGTAATGAGTACGCGCACGCGCTGATGCTTTTCGTCGACTACGCGTGACAGCACGGGCTGAGCGGCGGCGTGTGCTTTGGATCCGACCTTTTCGTATGTAGATTTAATATGAGCTCGAGAAATCGCTTTGGCTTTTTTGATTTTTCGACCCAACATTATGTATATATTGTAACTATAATTTCACAAATTGTATATTCGGCTCGCGCCGGCAGTGGTGAGCTGCCGGCGCGAGCGCGGTACGCCTAGGGTGCGGGAGTGGGCGTCGGTTGCACGAACGTGATGCCGCAGTAGTACGAGGCATTGTCCGACAAGACGGTCGCCGTGGTGGCACCCGGCTTGACTTGCGCATCCACTGCCGCGGGCAGCCCGCTGATGGACGCGCTCGTCAGCACCTGGTTGCCATTGAGGGAGCACTTGTAGCCCGGTTTGGCGCCCTCCGCCGGGCCATCCACCTCTACCGTGCCACCGAACTCGAACCGATTCGGGTGCTTGCTGGTCGGCTTGCCGCCGTCCCGCATCTGCAGCAGGATGTACGGCGCGTCGTGATGGAGCGACTCGTCAGGGCATTTCTTGCGGTCGCTCTGACTGCCCAAGGGGTTACAGCTGAGATCGCCCTTGGTCACGTACACCACCGCGTCGTTGTCGACGCGGATCGGGTCACCGACCTGACGCACCACCTTGTTGTTCGCGTCATCATTGTTCCCGATAGCGGTCACCTGGTCCGCGGTAAGCGGTCCACTGAACTTGGTGTCGACCAAACTGCAGGCCGGCACCGTACCCAAGACGACAGCGAGGATTGCTGCCGCGCGAATGAACGTCGGTATGCGCATCGTGCGCCCTTCTCTTCGATGATGGCCGCCGTCCATACGTACGGACGGCCTGGACTAGATTACCATAATGATAAATAATGTCAATAATTTCTTTTGCGCTGTGCGGGTCGAGTCCAGGCCCGACCCGCACAGATGGTGCTACTTCACCTTGGGCAGCGGCGACGCCACGTCATAGTGGCTGCACGACCAGTACGTGCCTTCGTCGGTGACGACCACACTCCTCGTGCCACCGATCGGCACGCTCCGCCGGGCCTTGCCGATGACCGTAACGATGGCGTTGCCGGTGCCGGCCATGTACTGCCCGCCGTCCGGCCCCGTCACCCAGGCGCATTCGACCGTCTCGCCGTAGGTGCCTTCCTGGGCGCCTCGCACCACCAGTTGCGTGGCGCTGAGTTCGAAGTCGGTTGCGCCCACCTTGGACGGCGACTTGTTGACCCCGCGGTAGATGTGCGGGTTCTCAAGCGTGCCGAGCGCCGGGCAGTCGTCACGCTTCTCCAGGATCTTGGCGAGGCAGTTGGGGTCACCTTCGATGACGTACATGACGTCATTTCCGGTGAACCGCACGGGCAGCGCCAGCGCGTGGTTGAGTGCGTTTCCCAGCGGGTCCTGCTGCGGGTCGGCCGCAGCGGTGATCTTCTGGTATTGCTTGTCGCGCAGCGTGTCGGTGTGCAGACGCGCGGGACTGGCACAGCCGGCTGCCACAGCTACGGCAACCACGGCCAGCGCGATTGCCTTGAGCAGTTTACGCATCAGGCGTATCCTTTGCTCGTTCGATCGGATAGAATAGCCCAATCTACAGGCCTCGACCAGCATACAAACCTTGCTAAGTAATGTCAACTATTCTCTAATAAGTATATTACGCTGCACCGGTGGGCGTGACCCACCGGTGCAGGATTTACGGAGACGGCTTGGGACTGGGCGGGATCAGATCTCGCGCGCAGTTCCACTCTAGTCCGTTGGACTCTACTTTATCTTGGAGCCCAAACGTTTGACCCTTCACGATCTCGATCTTCGTGGCCATGCCGGGCAGCCCCAGGATCGACAACTTCAGCTTCTTGGCGTCGGCCTTCACCGCGCCGCGACGGCAGCTGAATTTCTCGGTGCTGCCGTCTGCGAGCACCCGCTGACCGTATACCCGCAGATCATTGCTGAAGTTGAACTTGAGCCGGCCCGGCCCTTTTGCGTCGATCTCATTCCGCAAGGCTCGCTCGATGGAAGGCTTCTCGAACATGCCCTTGTCCCGACAGGATGTGACCGTGTACTGAGTACACAGATCTTGCATGGCGACGCCCAACGGCACGAAGTAAACCGCCGGCGGCCTCTCCCCCCACTTGGTGTAGTAGAGGGGTTCCATGTTCAGGCCGTCCTTGTCGATGAGCACGCTGGTGATTGCGTCGGCGTGCTCGGCCACATATCTGATCTGATCGCTCTCCAGCGTGCCGTTCTCGGCCGCCGGAGCAGAGTTGCACGCCGCGAGGGTTGCTGCCAATACAACCACCAACGCTGACACGCGCCATGTACGGCGCATAACGCGCACCGCCTTTCGTCATCCCCCGTAACCAAACTGGCAGGGTTAGCATATAAATGTTATTTAATAATGTCAACAAATCCATTTGCTCCGTCAGTGCACACCGCACCACAGCGCGATGTGCACTGACGTTATCTGGCTATCTACCTGGCGATGCAGAGCTGGGGGCGACGTACTGCAGACGCGAGCAGTTGTAGTCCACGCCGTCGATGGTCAGTTTCTTCTCCAGAGTGAACTGGCCTGTCGGCAGGATCATCTGCTTCTTCACCACTTCGGGCATGCCGGCAATCGATGCCGCCGTGGGCAGCTTACCGCTGCTCGCCCACTGACAGGTGTAGGTATCGATTTTTCCGCTTACCGTCCGTTGGCCGTATACTGCCAACGTGTTATCGAACTTGAACGTGTCGACGCCTTGCCCCGTAAGCGGCTTTGCGAGGCCGCGAAAGGCGTTGGGGTGATCGAAGTATCCCTTCACAAAGCACTTCGCCAGCGCCTCGCCACTGCGAGTGTTGCAACCCGCGTCGACAAACGGCTTTGCATTGACCGGCATGAACACCACGCCGGGTTCTGTGGGGTACTCGTGCTCGTAGATGATCGGCTGCATGCCAGCATCGAAGAGCGCTTTGTTCAGGGGCTCACTTTTGTGATTGGTCACGATCGCGCCGCGTTGGCCGCTATCCATTACGCCGACGTTGGCTTCGGGCGATCGAGCCGCACAGCCCGTCAGCGCAAACAAAGCTGTGACTACCGCTCCCAGAGCGAGCGCACGTTTCATGCGCACACTCTCCTCTCTTCTCGGTGGTTATCGCAAAGGTAGCATACTCATGCTGATAAAATAATGTCAAATGATAATACCTTGTTTCCCCCGCGGGGCCACACCGGCGATGTAATCCGGTGCGGCCCTCGCGGGACGTCTCACTGCACGTACTTGCGGAGCTTGAGCGGCAGCTCAGTGATCATCAAGACGGTCACCTGCATGCCACAGTCGTCGCGCTCTTCGAGCACCACGACGCCTCGATGGTCCAGCTTCTGGATCGTGACGATCCAGTACCAGCTGGCCGGTTCGTACTTGTACGTCGCTTTGACGAACGGCATGCCGCCCACCCAGGTCTCGTACACGGTGTATACCCATCGAGCCGGTCGGTAGATTCGCTCCAGCGAAACGGTACGGACGGCCAGCGCCTCGCGCTGCGCCAACCACTGATCGGTCGACCAGTGGCGGAACTCGTTCGGGTCGGTGCCGTCCACGAAGGACAGCTGGGTCGACACGAAGCTCGGATCCAGACAGCCGCGGAACCCGTGCTCGTCCAGACCGCGCGCCGTGGTGGCGCGGGGCCCGATGGCACCCTTGCTTTCCTTGCCCGGATCGCGGTAGAACCAGTGCGGCTCATCCATGAATCCCTGGCAGGCTGCCTGCGGAGCGGGTTTGACCGGCGCCGGCGACACCGCAGGGGCGGCCACAGCCGGTACGTTGGTGGTGACGGTCACCGATGTGCGCGGCAACACCTGGACCAAGGCGCAAAGGCCCAGGCCCACGATGATCACCGCGGCGGCGAGTCGCCGACGAAGACGCTCCATGGTTAGACCTCCGTGGAGTTCTGGCGCAGGGCCTCGGCCTCGGGGGAATTGTCGTCGACGTAGCGCGGCACGGTCTGCCGCACGCGCGCCAGCCCGGGGGCGTGCCCGATCATGTAACCGATGCCGCCGATGATGGCGGCGCCGGCCATGACTGCCAGAGCCAGCAGGCCGGAGTTGTCGTGCAGGCTGGTAACGACCGTCGACATTCCGTTGGTGAAAATGTTGACGTCGCCTTCCTGCAGTGCCACCACCGACCACACGCTGATCAGCGCGCCGATGATGGCGCCGATGACCGCGAACAGGCCGGCGAGCGGGTAGTACCGCTCGGTGGTCTCGGGGCTCACCACGTAGGCGTGGTCGTTGTTGACGACCCGCACCGGGTGCTGGTGGACCTGCTGGGTCACGAGGCGCGAAAGCTGCAACAGCGACCAGCGCCGGAGGTAGTTGTTCACGACCTGAGCGGGCTGCGGCGGCAACGGTGCCGGCGGGTGCGCGTTCGTGACAGTAGCGGTGAACGTGACGGAGGCGCCCGGGGGCAGCTCCAACGCGACATCGCTCAGAAACTGACGAAACATCTCAAGCGCCTCAGGCTGAGCCTGGACGCCAATCGGCTGTGTCATGATGGTTCGGCTCCTTCGAAGAGAGGTGGCGCAAGAATTTGCAGGCGTACTTACGGTGCAGTGTGCTTTACTCAAAATCGATGTTCTATCTTGAGTGACGAAAAGATTATATCATAAAACTAGTAGAAATTCAATACCATCTACTCTGTTAGGCGCGTTCGAGCGGCGCAAAATCCAAGTTCAATTTCTTTACGCCGCGGCCAGCAAAACTAATAGTTGCATTGGGGCCGTCCAGCGCCACAATATGCCCCTGTCCAAATATCTTGTGCCGCACGCGATCACCCACCGCTAAATCTTCCATACCTTCTGGTACAAAACGTGGTTCATTGCTTGTTTCGGGTAGGTTACTGGGGCCAGCGTAACCAAATGCTGTAGCTGCCGTAGTAGTAGCTGCACCATCTACATCGGCCAAAAATCGCGACGGTGGATTATGCTGCGTGGTGCCATAGATCATACGGCTGGACGCACTGGTAAGCACCAACTCTTCGCGCGCCCGAGTCATGCCCACATAGCACAGGCGGCGCTCTTCTTCCATTTGGTCTTGGTCGTATAGGGCGCGGCTGCTAGGGAAAATACTTTCTTCCATGCCAATCAAAAACACGCACGGGAATTCCAACCCTTTGGCAGCGTGCATGGTCATAAGCAGCACAGCATCTTGGTCGGCTTGCACAGCGTCAAGGTCGGATATGAGGGCAACTTCTTCCAGGAATCCGGCCAGGCCCAGGTCGGCATATTCGCGTGCCACGCTGGTAAGTTCTTTGACGTTTTCGCGGCGATCTTCGGCCTGCGGCGAGCCATCGTCTAGGAAATCTAGGTAGCCAATGCGACGAATCACGGCGTCTATAAGGTCTGGCAAGTTCATGGTCTGCGCAGCTTCCTGCAATCGAGCTAGCATTTCGCCTAAATCAGCAAAGCTTTTGCGCGCTTTGGGCGTGAGCGTTTCGGCATTTGCGGCGTTTTCGAGGGCTTGGATGAGCGTGGTGCCGCTTCCCTGGTGCCAATCAAGAAATTTCTGCACCGACACACCACCCAGACCGCGTGTAGGCACGTTGACGATACGCAAAAAACTTGCGCGGTCAGACGGCTGATACATGAGGCGTAAATATGCCAACAGGTCTTTGATTTCTTTGCGGTCATAGAAGCGCACGCCACCCACAATACGATATGGTATGCCGTAGCGAATAAGCGCCTCTTCCATGGCGCGACTCTGCGCGTTGGTGCGGTAGAGTATGGCAAAATCTTTATACCGCCGCACGCGCATGTTCACGCTGTTTTTGATACGACTCACCACCAGCTCGCCTTCGTGGCTTTCGTTACTGACGTATTGGATCTGCACAGGGCTGCCCTGCCCTGCTTTGGTCCACAGGGCTTTGTCGCTGCGCTGTGTGTTTTTGGTGATCACATTGTGTGCAGCATCCAGGATGTTTTTGGTGCTGCGATAGTTTTGCTCCAGTTTGACTACCAAGCTTTTGGGATAATCACGCTCAAAATTTAGGATGTTTTTGAAGTCGGCACCGCGCCAACTATAAATACTTTGCCAGTCATCGCCCACCACACACAAGTTGTGTTGATCGCCAGTGAGCAATTTGACCAGGTTGTACTGAGCGGCGTTGGTGTCTTGGTATTCGTCGATCAAAATGTAGCGGAATTGTTTTTGCCACTTGGCGCGGATTTCGGGCACTGTACGCAGCAGGCGCACGGTTTCGCTGATTAAGTCGTCGAAATCTAGTGCCGCAGCTTCGCGGCGGATGCGTTCGTAGATGGCGTAGGCGTCTCCGGCAACTTTTTGCAGAGGTAATTTGGCGTGGGCGGCGTATTCGTGGGGGTCGACCATTTCGTTTTTGGCGCTGCTGATCAGGCTGGATATCGAACTAGGACTATATTGTTTTTCATTTACACCCAATTGGCGCAACGCTTGTTTGACCGCGCCTTGGCGATCGGCTTCGTCGAAAATCACATAGTTTTTGGGGATCTGGATATGCTCGCCATCAAACCGCAGCAAACGCACACAAATACTGTGAAACGTGCCCATAAATGGCATAAACGCGCGATCTTCGCCGCGTTCACCCAGCAGGTGCGCGAGGCGTTCGCGCATTTCTTTGGCCGCTTTGTTGGTAAATGTTACCGCCAAAATCTGGTTGGGTCGGGCTTTGCCACTGGCAATGATGTAGCCAATACGGTGTGTTAGTGTTTTGGTTTTGCCACTGCCAGCGCCGGCCAAGATGAGCACGGGGCCTTCGGTGGTTTCGGCAGCTTGGCGTTGTTCGGGGTTGAGGTCGCGTAAAAGTAGTTCGGTATCCATCCGATTTATTGTAGCAAAGCTTACGTTTAAAAATTGTTGTTGATAATATTTCTCTCCAAAAAGAAAGGAGCCCGCCGCATGGAGCGGAGGGCTCCATGCGACGGGCTTTCACCGGGGTCCGCCAAGACCGTCATCTCTGCCGTCTTGATTCTGCATGAACAGGCGGAACTCGTCGGTGATGAGTTGGCCGGGGTCGATCGCCCGACCACGACGGCCACCTCGACGACCACGCCTGCGCGGCGTGGCGGCCGGGACCGGGTTCAGGACGGGCTCTTCGTGCGGCAGGTGGGTGAAATACGACACTTCCAGCCACACCAGTGTGGCCAGTTGCGCCTGTACACTCCAGATGCTCCACGGCCATCGGCCCAGGTCGATGCTGTAGATCAGCTCCTGGGCGTCGTACTCATCTGGATCACCACGACGACCCAGAATGGAGTCGCACGGCTCCAAGAGCTTGTGAGGCCGCTTGGGGCCCACGGCCAGGCCGCCCACGACCGCACCATTGCGGATCAGCACGACCCGGCCCAGCCAACATCCGTACGGCCGCCTGCTGTTGGCAGGGCGACCCCAGACATCTCCCTTCGGCCGCTGCAGGCGAACCTTGCGGAACGTCTTGCAGGCCGTCTGGAGCGAATAGGTGGCGCCCCCGAGATTGGGGTCGCCAGCGCCCCGCGCCCGCTCGACGACGGTTGCGAAGCCGTCTTCGGCTCCGTCCATCGTTTCGCCAGCCAGGATGCCGCGGGCGTCGGCCACGACCAGCGAGACCGGCAGAGTGCCGCCACGCTGTTTGATTGCCCTGCGCGCGTCGTCTATGACGTTTCGTGCGTCTGCTGTCCCAAACTTCCAAGCGTAGGCCATTTATGGCTCCATTTCCATGAAGGGCTTGGTGGTTCTTGATATATTATATCAGAATTATTAATAATTTCAATATTGCTTCAGGATAGAACGAAGCCCCGGCGCGAAGCCGAAGCTTCGTTCCGGGGCGATGTGTGCCAGCTGCAGGTTGGGGTCAGCTCTGCGCGGGCACGGATTCGGGGTCGGACGCCAGGACGACGGTCAGCGGCTGGCTGTCGGCGCCCTCCTTGGGCGCCGGCGCCAGGCTAAGCGCCGCGCGAGCGTTGTGGCCCAGTTCTTCATCGATCTTGGACTTCTCACCGGAGACGCCCAGGCCGCCGACCACGTTGCCCTCGGGGTCGACCAGCACGACGCCACCCTGCCACGTGATGTAGCGGGGGTTGAGCGCACGCAGGCCGTTCAGATTCGCCGCCGACCACGTGGCCAGCTCGCTGGTGTCGACCCGTCGACGCGCCGCCGTCATGGCCTTGAGTTCGGCCACGACCATGCTGTCGGGGCTGGCTCCGTTCATCCGATGACTGGCGATCACGTTGCCGTGGTCGTCGGTGACCACGATGGAAACACGCTTCAGACCACCCTCCGACACCTCGCGAGAGATGTGGTCGATGAGCTGGCGCGCATCCTCAACTGTCAGAGCCCACCGGGGTTTGTGCAACATACGGCACCTCAATCGTTACATATGGGGCCGATCCATTGCGGCCCACTCAAAACACAATTATAACAGGATTATCAGATTGTTCAACTATATAAGACTAAAAGAAGAGCCCCCGGAACGCGCCGGGGGCTCGTTCGGGGGCGTAGTGCACCACCGCTTGTACTGGTGGATCAGTCGTGCTGGCCGGGATCCCGCCGCTGGCCGACGTGGCCGCCCTGCTGGTCGAAGTCGACCGCGGGGTACGCGGATGCGCCGCCGAACGGTTCGGTGGCCGGGGCCGCCGGACCACCGTCACCGAGGGTGTCGGAAGTGTCGACGCTCGGCGCCGCTCCCTCGACCGAACTGGTGGAGGTGGACAACGGGTAGTTGGACGGCGGAGGGCCGTTACGGTAGACCTCGTGCAGCGCCCGATCGGTCGGGCCACCGTCGGTGTCGACCTGCTCGCCCTGCTCATCACCGACCAGCCGGTGTGCGGCCGCGTGGCCGCCAGCCGGAAGCCCGTCCTGTCCGCCCCGCAGGTCGCTGGACGTGGGGTCGACCTCCGGCAACGACTGGGTGGCGGTAAGGTCACCGTCGGCCGGCTGGTCCTCCGCCAGTCCGCCGAGGCCCGAGGCCGGGGCGTCGTCGGCCGCGAACATATCGAGTCGGGCGAGTTCTCTCTCGGGCTCGGGTTCCCCCGCGCCTTCGATCTGGAAGTCCTGCTCGGCGACGGCCAGGTTGGCGATCTCCTCGTCTTCCTGGCCCTCCTGGGCGCCGGAGACGCCCAGGCCGGCGACCAGCTGGCCGTCGACGACCACGCAGATGCCACCGGCCCAGGTGAGACCGCCGAGCGGCGCGACACCGAGGAGGCCGGTTTCGTCCCACTCGGCGTAGTCGCCGAACTGAGCCGTCGTGCCGCCAAACTTGATGGCGGTACGAGCCTTCAGGGTCGCCGCATCGGCGAACAGCGTGGTGGCTCCTTCGGCCCTCTCGAAGGCCAACAGGCCTCCATCGAGGCCGACGACCGCAGCGGCAACGGGGATACCCCGCTCGCCGGCGATACGAACGGCGCTGGCAACCAGCGCCTTCGCCTCACCGGCGGTCAAAACGAGAATGCGACGCATGTCGCTCCACTTCTGGACTTGGGGCCGGTCGGGTGCCGGCCACTCGAGAACCAACTATAGCAAAAACAAAATAATAATCAAGCTATATATATTTAGATAGGTCAAGCATACCCGTCATCCACAATATGCCGATACCCAGAGCTACGAGCACAAGGATAGCCAGCATGATGAGCAGGCCAACTGAGCCATGTTTGGACGCGGGTTTGTGGGCAGTGCTGGGGTCGATGGGCGGATGGTATTCTTTGGTGTCAAATACGGGGCGCTCGGCCTGACTGGGCTCTTTGTCGTGCGTTTTGTACTGGGGGGTGATGGCCATTTGGCGCACGGCGTTTACGTCGCCACCATCCGCAGGAGTATTGTCGGCATCGGCGCTTTCGACGGCTACGACCTCTGGGCTCAGCTCTTTGGGTTGGGGCGACAGGGCGGCGACGTCGGGCGCTGGAGCAGCTGTTTTATCAGCAGCTTTGGGTGTAGACGCGGGTTCTGGGGCCGGCGCTGGCGCGGGGTCTTCTTTGGGCGAGGCAGCGTAAGCGCCAAGAGGACGTTTTTCTACTTTGGTGTCTATAAATGGTGAACCTTCGGGCCGCTCGGCGGTCATAGTCGGCGCCGGCTCAGCTGGTGATGGGGGCGTTTCCGGCTCATCGGATTCATCGAGAAGTGGATCGTGGGTGGCGGCTATTTCTTTTTCTTGCGGCAACTCTTTGGGCGCAGGGATAGTGTTTTCTTGCCCATCCTCTTTGAAACCGTGGTAATCCAGCGGATCGGGCCATACGTCGACATCTTTTGATTTGTCTGATTCTTTGGGCTTGGGCGCGCCAGACGGGACGTCACTTTCGTCTTGCATATTCAGCGACGACAGCACATCGTCATCTGGCTCCATGGCTGCTGGCACACGATGCGGCGTGGTAGTGGGCTGAGGTTTTTCAGGCTCTACATCCTGGGTGGGTTTCAGGGTGGGGGCAGTGCGATTGGCGCGAGCAGATGGCGGCGCCACAGGGGCGGGAGCAGAAATAATATCCATAGCGCTGCCGCGTTGGCGCGGAGGGACACTCAGGGTGGGTGTAGGGCGTTTGACGGTGATTTTCACTAGGCCATCATCAGCTGGTTTGGGTGCCGGTTTAGGCGTTTCGACAGCAGCAGGCGTGGGCGCTACGACCGGTTGAGGCGCTTCAGCGGCAGCTTTGGGGGCGCGTCTTTTACCGCGCTGGCTCATCAGCTCGTTCACTGCGCTATGTAGTTCGTCAAAATCCAGTTCGTCTGCCACGTGCCACCCCTTTTAGTTATGCCGATTCCAGTTCGTGTGCTCTAGCCACAATTTGCGCGAATACATCTGCCTTGAGGCTTGCCCCGCCGATAAGGAGACCATTGACCCCTTCTGCCACCAGGTAGCCACCAGCGTCGTCACCATTGACGCTTCCGCCGTACAATATGCGCACTTCGGCTGCGGCTTTTTTGCCAAACATGGCTTCGACGTTTTTGCGGATATATTTGATGGCCTGCACAGCGTCGTCGGCTTTGTCGTAATCGCCAGTACCGATGGCCCAGACGGGCTCATAAGCCAGTACCACTCGGTCGATTTCGGCTGAAGTAATGTTGGCCAGGCCGGAGGTGACTTGATCATGCAGCACGTGCATGGTGTCGCCTTCTACCCGTTCTTGGCGTGTTTCGCCGACACATAGGATAGGCTGCATGCCGTTGCGTACCACGGCTTGAACTTTTTGGCGGATCAGTTTGTTGTCTTCGTTGAATATATGGCGGCGTTCACTATGACCCACCAGCACATAATCTACTAGGCTACGCAGCATGGTGGCCGAAACTTCACCGGTAAATGCGCCCTCGTCTTGAAAATAGCAGTTCTGGGCGCCCATACGGAATTTGCGACGATCGATCTGCAAACTGAGCGACTGCAATGTGAGCATGTTGGGGCACAGCACAACTTCGGTAGTTTTGCGAGCCACCACGCGTTCTTGCAGTTTATGCAAATACAGGCTGGCTTCGCCCACCGTAAAATGCATCTTCCAGTTTGCAACCAGTAACTTTTTGGCCATAAATGTCCTACTTTTTATTAGCTTAGCATAAGCGGTGTCATTGGTATATTGCTGTTTTGTGATTTAGGTCTCGACTGATATGATGTTCGTTGCATGCGCGCGACCTGCGCGCTCTCACGAAAGGATCGCTCTATGCGATTCGGAAACTGTCTGAGAATCTTCGCGGTACTCTGTGCCGCATTGAGTCTCAGCCTGGTGACAGCCACGCCGGCTGTCGCACAGGGGCCCAGCCACGATGCCTCGGCGAGCATTACGTACCTGGAATGCTCGACCACCGAGAACGGCACCGGTGGGCAACTCGCCATCACCTACCAGTCGGGCTTCACGGCCGACTGGCGGGTCGCCGTGTTCCGCAACGGCGACGAGGTGTTCGGGGACCTGGCCCGCACCCACAACGGCGTACCGGAGGTCCGCAACTACGGGCCACTGGACAACGCCACGTGGACGTTTGTCGTGCGCCTGGGCGACGACAAACACAACAAGTGGGATGTGCTGACGACGCTGAACCAGCCCGTCGCCTGCTAGCTGCAACAAACCAGGCGGTCGGCTCCGTGCCGGCCGCCTGGCCAACAATTACTTATCCATCAACGCTTCAACACCAGGCAGTTTTTTGCCCGACATCAGCTCCATACTGGCGCCGCCGCCAGTAGACACATGGCCGAAACTGCCACCTTTTTGTTTGTCCCAGTGCAGGGCGAAATCAGCAGTGTCGCCGCCGCCAATCAAACTAAACGTGTGATGTTTTTGGTCAGCCAGCGCCTGCGCCAACTTGGCCGAGCCCACGGCAAATGCCGGATATTCGGCGTAACCCAAGGTGCCGTTCCAGATCACCATAGCCGCGCCGCGCACGTGCTGGAGCATGGCTGCGATGCTTTTGGGCCCCATGTCCAATATGTATTCAGGGGGCGTAATATCGCCCAGCGCCACGGTGAACGCATGGGCTTTGGGTTCGATTTTGTCGGCCACCACGGCGTCGGTAGCGAGCAGTAGAAAATCATCAACACGCTCAGCGCCTACTTTTTGTTTGGCCAATTCATATATGCGGTCTAGCTCGGCTTCTTGGCCTGATTCGAAGACACTTTTGCCAATATTCATGCCTTTGTATTTGAAAAACGTGTTGGCCATGGCGCCACCGATAATCAGTTGGTCGGCAATACCGATGAAACGCTCCAATACTTTGATCTTGTCACTCACTTTTGCGCCACCCATCACTGCCACCAATGGACGCTCGGGGTGATGCATGGACCGTGCAATGGTGCTGACTTCTTTTTCGATCAACAAACCAGCCACGCTCGGCAAAAAATGCGTAATAGCGTCGGTGCTGGCATGCGCGCGATGCACCACACCAAAGCCGTCTTGCACAAAATATTGGGCGCCGGTGTCTTTGGCTAAGTGTTGTGCAAATGTCTTGTCATTGGCTTCTTCTTGGGCGTGAAAGCGCAGGTTTTCTAGCAGCAACACACCACCGGCTGGCAATTTACTAGCCGCCACTTTGACGCGATCACCAATACAGTCTGGTATAAACGCCACGGGCTGTTTGAGTAGCTCACCCAGACGCACGGCTACTGGCTCTAAGCTCTCTTTGTGATTAACCTTGCCGTCGGGTCGACCCAGGTGTGAGCACACGATCACTTTGCAGCCAGCTTTTATAAGATATTGTAGTGTGGGCAACGATTGCGTCAGGCGATAATCGTCATCTATTTCGCCGGCGTCGTTCAGCGGCACGTTGTAGTCGGCGCGCACGAGCACTGTTTTGTGTTCGATAGGCACATCTCGAATCGTTTTTTTGGCAAAGCTCATACGTTTATTTAAGCATAAGCAAGCACTAGACGCATTGATTGAAATAGGCACTTAAAAATGATATAAACACAAAGTTCACTGTCGAAGGAGGCGTCTTGTTTTTCTTTCGAGCGGTGCCAGGAGAAAAAGCTCGGGTTTTCGACTATTTTCTCATGGCACTTTTGAATATAACGCCCTGGGTGATAGCGGCCGGCGTCGGGGCGATGATATCGACGCTGTTTGTAGGACTCAGCGTCGAAGAGCGTTCCATCGGCCAAACAACCATAGCGGTCTTGGCGGTTGCAGCGATCGTCGCGGCTATCGCCACCGAATCAAGCGTGCACCACAAACGGATCATCATGATACCAGAAGAGCTGGTGCGAATCTGGTATCGGACACTTCGCTCCCAGGACTACCAAGGTTCGCGACGGGCCGCCTACAGGCACTTGCGAAGCCGCAGCGGCATGCTCTTTGACCTATCCACCAAGATGTGGATGAGTTACGTCCATCTGACTCCCCGCACCGAAACATCCGAGTACGTCAACAACATGCTCCACGTGGAAGCAGAGAGATTCATGGGCTCACGATCGTAGAACAGGGCGCGGCCCAGTGCCGCGCCCCAAACAACTAGCATTATCGACACAGATATGATATAACGAACTTACCTCGGAGGGAGGCGAACGCACGTGGCTTACCAGCCGCCAGACGACATCGTGGTCCGCACAGACCCCGCAACACTGGCGTTGGCAGCAGCAGTAGAAGGGGCGCAGAAACTCCACTGGGGCTACAAGCTCAGCGGAAACGAAATCGCCTATCCTCTCACCGCTCTGCCCCTCCACTTTGCTGGGGACTTGCTATACCGCGAAAAGGAAGTGGTGGAGTCCATCCGCAAGTACGCCGACAAAGCGCACATCTGCTTCGACAAAGCATGTCGGTTTGTCGAATGGACGCGCGATAGACTGGCGCAGGCCGAAACAATGATCGACGTCGTATGGGAAGAATACTGCGACGGCGACCACCAAGACCTCGAGTTGTGGACGGAATTGCACAGTCTCATCAACGACTATGTCCGCCTCTGCGCCGACCTAGGCGTAGCGCTGCAGGACTCCATGCGTCGCGCAGCTCGCCACGACCAGCACTGCCTCGAAGCCACCACGTTTGCATGACAGCCCGCCCCTCGGCCGGCTGTCATGCAAAAAAGAATGTCATTATCAAATTGCAAGTTACCTCGAAATATGATTTACTATTGCCAACCACGATCTCGAAGGAGTGACCGATGGTAGATATCAGCCCAGGATCCGTTGTACTGCTCGAAGCAGTGCGCGCACTGCGCGCGGTACTTCAAGCGGAGAGCGAGCAACGAGTCGAGGACGCTATACGACGCACAGGCAATACCCCCAACGCACTAGCCGACGAGGAGGCTCGCGATACGGCCAAACTCTTCGCCTGGCCCACCGAGCAAACTGTCGATTCCGTCCACACCAGTCGGCTGGCAGCATGGGTATATGCCTATGCTCGTACTAGCCCACAGCCCCTCACTATCGAAGGCGCCCAGGCCATCATCATGACCACGCACCTCAACCTGCGCGACCTCGAAGCGGCTGCGTTGGACGCCTGGGCGTGGGGCTGTGTGTTCCGCATGGGTGTGCCGCCGACGAGCGAACAGGCGTGGTCCGAATTCCTGGCCGGGTACGCCAAGCTCGGCGTACCCGGGGAAGACGCGATACAGACGGTTCGTCTCGCGCACCTACCAGACTGCAAGTACAACTGCCGCAGCCTGACCGGCCGATGATCGAGGTAAGCGGGGCCCGCACTGGGCCCCGCTTCTTCTATTCGAGTATGCGTACGCGGATGGTATCGGTGCCGCCCGTTTGACCAGGTTGACGTCCACTCACCAGCACCACAGGTTTGCCACGCTCCAGCAAATTTTGGTCCACAAGTTCATGCGCCAGTGTGAGCCCAGCTTTTTCGCCCTCGGGGCGTAAGTAACTTTTGTTGGCATACAGCAGGCTAAGCTGTTGCGCCACACGCGGATCAGAAGTAACAGAAATTATAGGCATACTGGGGCGATGCGCGGCGATACTCAGCGCGGTGGCGCCCGTTTTGGTGCCGCAGATAATGGCTTCGGCGCCGATCTGATGCGCCAGTGTCATCACCGCTGAGCTAATGGCGTCTTGCATAGTCTGATTGTGCTCACTATAAAATAGTGGCTCCACCGGTGCGTGCTCCTGCGTATATAAAATCACCCGCTTCATAGCAGCGATTGCTTCAATGGGGTAGCGACCATTGGCAGTCTCGTCGCTCAACATCAGGCAGTCAGCGCCGCTAATCACAGCCGTGGCGATATCGCTCACTTCGGCGCGCGACGGTTCAGGATTGAGCACCATACTGCCCAGCATTTGTGTGGCCACAATGCTGATTTTGCCATGCTTTTGAGCTAATTCCAGGATGCGACGCTGCACAATCGGCACGATTTCTGGGCTGGTTTCCATGGCCAAATCGCCGCGCGCCACCATGACGGCATCAGACGCCATAATTATGGCTTCGAGGTTTTCTTCGCGTACGGCAGATTGCGTTTCGATTTTGGCAATAATTTTGGCATGGTAATTGCGCGAATCCAGTTCGCTCCGCAAACGGCGAATATCATCGCTCGTTTGCACAAAACTCATGGCCACGTAGTCAAAATCGCGCGTGGCGCCAAAATCAATATCGGTCAAATCTTTGGACGTCAGCACATCGCCGCCAAAACTAGTATCGGGCACGTTTACACCTTTGCGCTCCATAATAATACCGTCGTTTTGGATACGAATAGTCATGCGCCCCGGCTCGATACGCGTAATCTGGGCGCGCACTTTGCCGTCGAATATATACAGGCGTTCGCCTTCGCGGCATTTAGTGCTCAAGTCATACTGAATGGGCAGCTCATGATCACCCTGCGCTGCTTTGCCATACACCAGCGTCCATTCTTCGCCTTCGCGCACCGGTACAGTGCCTTCGAAATCACCCAGGCGGATTTTGGGCCCCTGCAAATCTTGCACCACCGCCACCGGCTTGCCTGTTTCTTGGCTGGCGCGACGAATCCACTCTAACTGTTCGGCCCGCTCATCATGTGTACCATGGCTAAAGTTCATGCGGTAGCCGTTGACCCCGGCGTGAATCATATCCAGCACATGCTCATAGCTATGCGTAGCGGGGCCAATGCCGGCCAAAATCTTGGCGCGTTTAAATACTTTAAGCGTAGGCATGTTATTTAAAGCGTAGCAGAGTTTGGGGATAATGGCACTCTTTACGGAATTGGAGATATTTGGTATAGTTTGTATCTGTTAGCAGCAGAGGCAATGCTTATAGCCAACGTCTCGGCCGATCTAATTTTTACTCTTGCTTGTATCGCCCCTAAAACTGGGTTCGAAATTTCGAGTAAATGAGTACGCACCTTTTAGCAACCGCATGCAGAATTGTTTGTGCGGCTGTGGACCTACCCATATGTGCAAGCACATATGGGCGCCAAATGCTCGGAATAAATAAAATGCAAACACATTTTTATCTTTCCTGCGTTACGGCCCCATATCCTTCGGATATGCGGACCAAATGCTCGAAAAATAAATTTGTGCAAGCACAATTTATTTTTCTCCGCTTTGGCCCCATCGTCTAATGGTTAGGACACCGGGTTTTCATCCCGGCAACCG